>JADLHU010000062.1 GCA_020848655.1 Novosphingobium sp. | reverse complement strand
CGTATTCCATCCCGTGGCGTCCGACGTCATCGACCTCGCGTGCGAACTGCTCGACCGGAACGAGCGTCAGCGGGGGCAATGTCGAGCATTCCTCGATGCCGGGGAGATACTCTTGGGCAATCTCGATATCGAATTGCCAGGCGCTGCGCTCCGGTCGGAGTTTCCCGAGAGCGGCGTACGCCTTGCGGAGTTCCTCCAGTTTCCGGTGTAAGCCGTTCGGAAGTTCCGCCGATGCCCCCGCGTTTGCCGCGATCATCCAATCGGGCCGGCGAGACTCCATGTTGGATGGCAGAGTGAGTTCCTCGATATCGTCAGGATCCATGCCCTGATATTCGACGATCCACTGCCGCGCGGTTTCATCATCGGTCGCGCCGTCCCAATAGTACATAGAGATTTCATCGAAGAGGTCCTGGTAGCCGAAGATCGGAAGGGCGCGGCCCAGCATATCGTCGAGGGCCTTGTAGGCTGCGGCGCGCCAGGGAATGGGCGCATCGCTGTCTTCGATCCATCCGAGGTCGAGTTGCCCCATGCTGTCGCAGATCACCGCGATAGCCGGCGGATAACCTTCGTTCCCGTGAAGAACCGCGACCCTGAAGTCCGCGAATTCGACGGAGCCCAGAATGTCGAGCACCGCCTTGTCGAACAGTCGTTCGATGCGCTGGCGCGCCTGGTCGCGAGTATAGCGTTTAGCCGTCGTTTCCCGAGACGTGGCCCAGCGGCCTATCAGCTTGTGATGGGACGCCAGTGGAGCATCGAAGAGGGCGGGAATGTCGCCGGACAGTGCAACGGCCCGCCCCGCGAGGTCAGCCAAGGGGTGGAAGGCGCAGGCCCGGTGGCGGCGGGAGCGGCCTGGGAGCCTTGCTCCCGCCGTCCCCGGACGCGAGAAGGATGCACGCGTGGAGCGCCTGGGTTTGCTCGCTGCAGATTGGCTGGGTGAATTCGGATGTGTCGCCATTGCCGGGCTCGATCCATTCGATGAGCGTTTTACGAACTGCGGACGGGATCGCCGCGCTGCTGCCGCGCGCCACGGTCAGCCCTTGGTGCCGACGGCGCGCCGGTATTCGGTGACGTGAGCGCCGCCCGACACGCCGGCGTCGACCATCTCGGCGTTGAGAACCGCGGGGTAGAGCGTGGCATGGTAGGCACGCAGACCGTCGGGATCGTTGGCGAGATGCGGCGGAACCGGAAGGTCGATGCCGTCATAGCGGTACGCGCGGGTGAGATGGTTGATCTGCATGAGGTAAAACTCCCGGCTTGGGTCGTGGCGAGATTTGAGCGGAGTCCGGTCAGAACAAGGTGGCGGGTTGGTCCGGTTTGGCGTCGACCGGCGGGGTGACCGCGTGCTGGAGCTTCGGAGGACTCACAGGCACCGTCGTCTTTGCTGTCGCGGCCTTCGTGGCGGCCTTGGCCTTCGCGGCCTCCGCTGCGGCGATCCTTGCGTCCTCGGCCGCCTGGCGCTGATCGGCGATCTGGTCGGCAAGGGTCTTGCGCGTAGCGATGAGCTGGCCGAGTGCGCCGTCCGATCCACGGCCAAGTTCCGCATCGATCTCCACGGCGGTTGCGGTGATCGAGATCGGGCGGGTCTCGCCGGATTCGAGACCGTGCTTCGCGCCTTCCGCCTTGCGGGGAATGACGGTCAGCGTGACGGTATCGTCGGGGCCGGCGACAAGATCGAAACCGAGCGAATAGTTGGCGAGAAGCGGCAGCAGGTTGGCAATCAACATGGGCGTTGGTCCTTGTCTGGAAGGGTGAGGGTGGCGGTCAGGCGGCGATTTGCGAGATGGGAGCGTCGGCCGGCTGGGCAGCACGATCCGGGGGCGGTCCATAGGCGCCATCGAGCGTCATGCAGCCCGGCAGACGTCCCGCCCAATCGAACCCGATGCGATTGAGCATGCTGGTGACAAGCTCGGTCTTTTTCGATGCGAGCAGCTTGGCGAACCGTTTCTCGCCGACATGCGCGATCAGGCCGCATTCCTGGGCGATGAACTTGAGCTCTTCCTTTGTGTAGCGCTCGAGAAAGGTCTGATCGACCTGCCACGTCTCGCGCAAGTCGACCTCGAACACTCTCGCAAGGTCCGCGACATGATCGAAGCTGAGCACATCCTTGGCGTAAGCGCCGCCGATGACGGCCAGCACATTGGCGGCCCGCGCATCGGCAAGCGCCCGGATTTCCGCGATCTTGCCCTTGAAGTCGAGGTCCGGGAACGAGGCGCCGACGAGGATGCCAGCGCGGGACGTCAGCGTGTCGGGCTTGATCTGCGAAAGCGTGCCCGACATCGCCGCCACAAGGATCGTGGTCCGGGCGTGGACAGCATTGCCCGCGAGCGCACGGGCAAGCGCGGTTCGCCATGTCGCCTCGCGAAGCTCGGCGGTTCGGGTCGCGATCGACCTGGCCGTGACGGTCGGCTTATGCGCCGTCGACGCGGCCGGCACGGTCTCGGCAGTGCGTGGCGGGGGAGGCTCGCGGTTTTCGACAGCACTGGATGATATGGCGCCGCGTTCCGGCTGCGGCTGGAGATCCATCGATGGCGCGGGTTCGACGGTGACATCGTCCTGCGCATCAGCGTCGGCATCATCGGCAGCAGGAGGCATCGCTCTCCTGGCCGCCTTCGCGGCGCGCTCCTTTTCCTCGAAACGGATCACCTCGGCGGCTTCGGTCTTGAGCTTGAAGCATCCCGGATTGGTGCAATGGCCATCATCGACATGGGTTTCGAAAAGGACTTGCTGCGCCGCCGAGTTGAACGGACAGGTGGCGCACTCGGTCTTGTCGAAACAGGCGCTCGCGAGGCTATGCGTGATGCGCATCAGTTCCTTGCGCGTATCGTTCACGTCAAGATTCAGGCGCAGGATCGTGTCGAGGGCCGTGTCCTGCTTGTCCTTGGGGATGACGGCGAGCAGTTCGGCGTGACCAACCTTGATCCGGCGCTCATCGAGGGCGGTCTTAGCGGCGTCGGTGAGTTCAGCGAGCGCCAGGCGGCGATCAAGCTTGGCGCGGGACCAGGCCAGTCGCCGTGCGGCCTCGGCGCGGTCGCCGTTGCATGCCGCGAGGTAGCGGACGGCGGCATCGGCCTGCTCGGTCTCCGACGGATCGTCACGGTCGTCATTCTCGGCGATCGCGGCATCGAGCGCTTCCTGGTCCGTCATCACGCGGATGATGACCGGCACTTCGCCGTCGAGCCCATAGACTTCCAGCCCTGCCCTGTACCGGCGCTCGCCGGCGACGATGGCATAGACGTCGTCCTTCGGCCGGAGCAATATGGGCTGGAGTATGCCGCGCTGCCGGATGGAAGCCACCATCTCCTCGTGCTTCTTCCGGTCGAAATACCGGCGGGGATTGTCGCCCTTCACGATACTGGCGAGCGGCAGCGTGGAGGGATAGCTCGGTTGTAGCGAGGTCAAGGCTCGTCTCCTGTGTGGATTGTAGCAGGCTCGCGTTCAGGGTTGGCTGGACGCCCATGCCGCTGCGCGTGTCGGAATGTGCGGGACGCGGCTGATCATCAGTCTGCATTCCGCAACCATCTCCCTCCCCCTTCCCCTCGCCCGGTAGAGGTCGTTCCAGTCATTGAAGCCCGGCGGTGGAGGCAGCGGCTCGATCGACCGGCCGTCTCGCGCAGGCGCCTGTTTCGCCCGCGCCGCGCCGCGCCGACCGGAAAGGTCGTTGTCGTGAAGGAGGAAGAGGCGTTCGACCCGCTCAGGCACAGTGACCAGGGGGAAGCGGTCGGCACCAAGCGCGGCCCAGACAGGGATGCCGAGCAGCAAATGAGCGGACCAGGCGGTCTCCCAGCCCTCAGCCAGCCCCAGCACATCGGTGGCGGCCCCGAAACGGACGGTGCCACCGTGCGGGCGACCCAGCATCAGTTTGGGCGGATCGAGATCAGTGGCCGGCAATCCGGTCCGGGGGTCGAGGAACAGCCGTTCGAGTGCTATGACGCCGGTGTCGGCTTCAACGGCGGCGAGCAGCGCCGGACGGAAACGGACGTCGGCGCCCCGGCCGAGCGGCACATGATCATGGTAGCGCAGCGCCGGATGCGGCTCGTTGAAACCACGCGTCGCCATATAGACGCCCGCCGGCGTATCGGTAACGGCACGCGCTTCCTTCCAGAGCGAACGGATCCGGCCGGCCAACCGTCGCTCGCTGCCATCCGCGCGTGCGAATTCCGTTTCAGCATCGGCCGTCGGTATAGGGCGCCTGTCGCTGCGCAGCGCGCGAATGACATCGATCGTGGAACAGCCGGCAAAGCATTTGAACAATATGCTATGCTCGCCGACCCGGACCGAAAGGCTCGGGCGATGGTCGTCATGCGCCGGGCAACGGCACATCGCGCCCGATGGCTTCCATGTTCCACCGAGTGATTTGACGATGCTGGCGGCAGCGGCATGGAGACGAGGATCGGCGCTCGTGCGCGACAGGGCCATGGGAGGAACTCCAGCATAGGGAAAACTCCCTCGCCCCACTCCTCCTTCTCTTCAGGCCGCGGCCGACGCTCGCTGCCAATGTGATCTCAGGTCGGATCAACGGGCAGCGCGTCCCCGTTTCACCGGCGCAGTGCTGCACGCTACGCTGGCCTATTTGCTGACCACTGATACCGGCGCTGAACTTCTACCGTCGGAACCGCCGGACGCCGTCTATCGCAATGCAGAACGGGACTTCCTGCCGGGTCCCGTCTGGAACGTCGCCGCATTTGCGGGCGCAGTCGTGACAGGTTTGCGCATATCCGGACAGCAAGGTCTGGAAACACGCATCCATCTTATCCCGCCCGGCGGCGGTCAGCTGGACATATATCCGGCGTTTATCGAAGGGATCAGGGAAGCGCTCGACTATGCCTTGCGCCTCCATCTCGCCAAGGCATCGCCGACCGGTCATCTCCGATGCTTTCGACGCGAGGCAGAAGCTGGTCAGAGAAGTCTTCAATCCCTGGCTGTCGCGCCAGTAGAGATCGAGCAACATTTCGCATCCTGGGTCGGCGCAGAGAGAGCCGAACATGGTGGCCGACGCCGCTCTTGCGCTAATGATCGACCTGCATAGAGGTGCGAAAACAGCCGGACGGCCTGTGTCGTCCAGCATGGGGTCAATTCGGGCATCGTGTCGCATGGGCATTTGCTCTCCATCCCATTTGGGTAGCATCATGGCGAACCGTGCCGATGCCCCAACGTCTGGTTGCCCCCCGCTATCCTGAACAAAGTAGTCCAACAGGCATGATGCTCGAATCCTCCTGTCCGGCAAGGTGCCTTTTGGAGGGGAATTTCGATACCGAATTGGTTAACATTGCGGGATATTCCCACATTGCCTGCCCAGCATCGACGCGCGGGCAACTGGCGGATCGTGAAGCGAACGCGAAGCCAAAGTCG
Organism: Novosphingobium sp.; assembly: GCA_020848655.1. Taxonomy (GTDB): domain Bacteria; phylum Pseudomonadota; class Alphaproteobacteria; order Sphingomonadales; family Sphingomonadaceae; genus Novosphingobium. Next base: position 20,930 of record JADLHU010000062.1, on the reverse strand, counting down.
ACACATTAGCGTGCGGTCTGCGCCTGAAAGGCAAGAAGCGTGAGGAACCCATCCAGCAGCATTACCGTGGCACATTTCGTGGCACATTTAGGGTAATGGAGGGGAGTGGAGGGCAATTGGCGCACCGCAAATCAAGGGCTTGCTTCCCCTGCGTTACCCTGTATTACCCCGAAGGCCCGGTTCGATTCCCGTAGGGGTCACCAACCGAACGCGCGGCATCACCTCTTCACCGCCCAAAATTGCGCTCGGCCGGAAGGCGCGCCGTTCAATCGAGAGGGGCGATGCTGCCGCAGCGCTTTTCCGCCATGGAGGCGATGCGCAATTGCTTGGTGAGAAATCGCCGCGCCTCGATCATGGTCCGGGCATCCAGAAAGGCCATGACCTTTCCCCGCCGCAGGATGACCGCGCGGAACGGACGATCGCCGGCCATGTTGCTGATAATCTCTCCGGTTATTTCCGCCATGCATACCTCCATAATAAGGACGCATTCGTGGCTTGCCCGGTTCCTCCACTGGCCGCACGAGCGCATGCTTTCGGCGCGGATCGGGCTATTTTTGATCGCGAAACCCAGCAGGAACGGGGTTTTTGCGGCGCTGGCGAAAAAATATTGCACCGCCATTAACCCTGCCTCTTAATCATGAAAGCGGGCCGCCGTTCTAGGGTTTATCGGTAAGACGTACTGCGTGCAGCCGGACGTCAGGGTACAACTTGATAAGGACGTGTCGTGTCAGTCATCAACACCAATCTCAGCGCCCTGCGCGCCTCGAACGCTTCGACTTCCGCCAACAAGGCCCTCGGCACCGCGATGGAGCGCCTGTCGACCGGCAAGCGCATCAACAGCGCCAAGGACGACGCCGCCGGCCTCGCCATCGCCACGTCGATGACGTCGCAGGTGCGCGGCATGAGCCAGGCGATCCGCAACGCCAACGACGGCATCGCGCTGGCGCAGACCGCCGACGGCGCGCTCAACGAAGTCACCAACATGCTCCAGCGCGTTCGCGAACTGGCCGTGCAGTCCAAGTCTGGCACCTACAGCGTCGACGACCGCACCAACCTGCAGGGCGAAGTCACGCAGCTTCAGGCGCAAGTCGATGACGTGCTGACCAACACCAAGTTCAACGGCGTGACGCTGTTCAGCAAAGTCGCGGCCACCGACGTGACGATCACCATCCAGGCCGGCGCCGAAGCCGCCAACACCATCGACCTGACGATCGACGGTATCGACGGCACCAAGCTGACCGCCGCCGCGCTCGACGTGACGACGATCGCCAACGCCGGCACGACGATGACCAACATCGACGATGCGCTGAAATCGCTCAACGCCAGCCGCGCCTCGCTCGGCGCCGGGCAGAGCCGCCTGGAATCGGCGATCAACAACCTGACCAGCAGCGTCACCAACCTGTCCGACGCGCGTTCGCGCATCGAGGACACCGATTATTCTTCGGAAACGACCGCGCTCGCCAAGGCGCAGATCCTGGCCCAGGCTTCGACCGCGATGATCTCGCAGGCCAACCAGAGCCAGCAGAACGTGCTCTCGCTGCTCAAGTAGAATTGCCGGTGGGCAGGCCCCGACGGGCCGGACCACCGACAAGCATGGCACGCAGGAAGGCGGCGGTCCCCGGGGGCCGCCGCCTTTTGCCTGCTGGTCTGGTGCGTGCCAGTGTCCGGTGGACCAGTCTTGTGCCGATCAGCCTTTCAGCGATGCCGCTGCTTCGTTCAGCTTGTCGCGATCATGGCCGACCTTGCGGATCAGATCGCGCGCCTGCTGGCGGGTAATGCCGTGCTTGCGCGCCAGATATGTCGCGTCATAGCCCTGTCCGGCATAGGTCCGGCCACGCAGCCCAGCGGCTTGCCGGTCCTCGTCCTTCGCCACTATCGATCTCCTTCAAGAACCCTGCACGTTCAGGACGGTTTCGCGCGCATCAATCCGCAAGGGCAACTGTCGGAATTGTGCTGCTTTTTCGTTCCAATCCGGCGGTCAGCCGGCCGGGCGTTGCTCTTTGGCGACGACCCGCATGTTGAACGCGATCGAGACTCGATCGGTGGCATCCTGATTGGGATAGACCCAGTGCAGCACATGCGACGGGAAGATCACCATCATGCCGGCGCGCGGGCGCAGCCGCATCTTCGGCTCGACGAGGGGCGCGCCATTGGGAAAGGCGGCGGCACCCGCCCCCGCCGGATTGATGAATTCCAGCGCGCCGCTGCTGTCATCGGTGCTTTCGGACGGCACCGACACGTAATAGCAGCCCGACAGGTGAAAGGCGGCATGTTCGTGCGGGGTGTTGAAGGCGCCCTGCCCATTGACGTTGACCCAGCCTTCGCAGGCCATGCCGAACCGCGCGGGATCGAAGTCACGCCAGTACCGCCGCACGCCGTTGGCCAGCGCGCTGCGGATTTGGTGCTGCAGAACCTGGAACGGCGCTTCGCCGCGCCGGAACAGCCCGCGCGACGAATGCCAGCCCAGGCGGTTGCTGGATGCCAGCCCCGGATCTTCGCGCCGCCAGCCGGCGATCGCGGCCAAAAGCGCGGGGTTGAGCGTTTCGTGATCGGGCAGCAGGTAGTGATCGATATGCGTGGCGAACGCCGGAACGGTGTGCGGCGGATCAAGCGCCGCGATGGGGAGAGCCTGACCCGGCTGCGTCGTCACGCGCCGCGCCCTAGCCGGCGATGCCGTGGCAGTGCTTGTACTTCTTGCCCGAACCGCACGGGCACAGCGCGTTGCGGCTGAGGCCTAGGTGGGCATAAGGATCGTCGCCCGCCACGGCCGTCGCGGTATCGCCGTCCGCCGCGCCATGGAACGCCGAAGCGCCCAGCAGGCCGCCCCCGATACCGCCCCCAATGGCGCCGACACCGCCACCGACACCGGCACCGCTGGAAGGCAGGAAATCGGCCGCGCCGGCTTCGATATGCCCGGTCAGGAAATCGGGCAGTTCGGGCAAGCCAAAGTCGTCGGGCGGGGGCATGTGCAAGTCGCTGGTCGAAAGGATGCGGGTCACGTCCTCGCGGATGGTGTCGAGCATCTTCTCGAACAGGCCGAAGGCTTCGTGCTTGTATTCGTTGATCGGCGTCTTCTGCGCATAGGCGCGCAGGAACACCACCTGGCGCAGCGCATCGAGCGTGGCGAGGTGTTCCTTCCAGAAATGGTCCAGCCGGTCGAGCAGCACGCCCTTTTCCACCTGGCGCCAGATCACGCTGTTTTCCTCGGTGATCTTGGCCGCCATGTGCGCGTCGGCCAGCGCCGAAATGCGTTCCTCGACGATGTCCGGCTCGATGCCGTCCTCTTCCATCCACTGTTCGATCGGCACGTCGACGCCCAGCACGTCCTTCACGCGCTCGCGCAATTGCTCGATGTTCCAGTGTTCGGGATAGGAGCCTTGCGGGCAGGCATCGGCGACCAGCGTGTTGACCGTTTCGTTGCGCATGTCGACGACCACGTCGTCCACCGCGTCGGCATCCATGATGTCGGCGCGCTGCTCGTAGATGACCTTGCGCTGGTCGTTCATCACGTCGTCGTATTCGACGACCTGCTTGCGCACGTCATAGTTGCGCGCCTCGACCTTCTTCTGCGCGGTCTCGATCGCCTTCGACAGCCACTTGGAACCGATCGCCTCGCCATCGGCCAGGTTCGAATTCATCATGCGCGCAAACAGCGTGTCCGGCCCGAAGATGCGCAGCAGGTCGTCTTCCAGGCACAGATAGAACTTCGAAAGGCCCGGATCGCCCTGGCGGCCCGAACGGCCGCGCAACTGGTTGTCGATGCGGCGGCTTTCGTGCCGTTCGGTGCCGATCACGCACAGGCCGCCGGCGGCCAGCACCTGCTCCTTCTCGGCGGCGACTTCGGCCTTGATGCGCGCGATCCCGGCATCGCGTTCAGGCCCTTCGGGCACATCGCGCAATTCGTCCTCGACGCGGAATTCGACGTTGCCGCCCAACTGGATATCGGTGCCGCGCCCGGCCATGTTGGTGGCGATGGTCACCGCGTTCAGGCGGCCGGCCTGTGCCACGATGTGCGCTTCCATCTCGTGGAAGCGGGCGTTCAGCACGTTGTGCTTCACCCCTTCGCCGCGCAGATATTCCGAAAGCAGTTCCGATTTCTCGATCGAAACGGTGCCGACCAGCACCGGCTGGCCGGTCTCGTACTTCTCGCGGATCAGCTTGGCGATCGCCTGGAACTTGTCGGTGGTGTTCTTGTAGAACTCGTCTTCCTCGTCGATGCGGCGCACCGGCAGGTTGGTGGGGATGGTGACGACGTTCATCTTGTAGATGTCGTAGAATTCGGCCGCCTCGGTCGCGGCGGTGCCGGTCATGCCCGAAAGCTTGGGATACATGCGGAAATAGTTCTGGAACGTGATCGAGGCCATGGTCTGGTTCTCAGGCTCGATCTTCACGCCTTCCTTGGCCTCGACCGCCTGGTGCAGCCCGTTCGACCAGCGGCGCCCGTCCATCATGCGGCCGGTGAACTCGTCGATGATGACGATCTTGTCGTCCTTGACGATATAGTCGATGTCGCGGCGGAACATGACGTTGGCCTTGAGCGACTGGTCCAGGTGGTGGACGACCTGGGTGTTTTCCACGTCATAGAGGTTCGAACCGACGAGCAGCCCGGCGTTCTCCAGGATGCGCTCGGCCTTTTCGACGCCATCCTCGGTCAGCATGATGCTCTTGCTCTTTTCGTCGGACTCGTAGTCCTCGGGCACGAGCTGCTTCACGATGGCGTCCACCGCGATATAGAGTTCGGACTTGTCGTCGGTCGGCCCGGAAATGATCAGCGGGGTGCGCGCCTCGTCGATCAGGATCGAATCCACTTCATCGACGATCGCATAGTTGAACGGACGGTGCACCATCTGCGACCGTTCGTGCTTCATGTTGTCGCGCAGGTAATCGAAGCCCAGTTCGTTGTTGGTGGCATACGTGATGTCCGCCTCATAGGCGGCGCGGCGCTGTTCCTCGGCAAGGTTGGGCACGATCACGCCCACGGTCAGCCCCAGGAAGCGATAGACCTGCCCCATCCATTCGGCATCGCGGCGGGCCAGGTAATCGTTCACGGTGACGACGTGGACGCCCTTGCCTTCAAGCGCGTTGAGATAGACCGCCGACGTCGCCACCAGCGTCTTGCCCTCGCCCGTGCGCATTTCGGCGATTTCACCGCGATGGAGCACGATGGCGCCGATCATCTGCGTGTCGAAGTGCCGCATGCCCAGGACGCGGCTCGACGCTTCGCGCACCGTGGCGAAGGCTTCGGGCAGGATGTCGTCCAGCGTCTCGCCCGCGGCCAGCCGGGCGCGCAGCTTCACCGTCTGCGCGGCCAGGTCCTCATCGCCCAGCGCCTGGAGGTCCGGCTCGAACGCGTTGATCTGCCTGACGATCTTGTCGAGCGATTTGACATAGCGATCGTTGGATGAGCCGAAGAGAGACTTGGCGAGTGCCCCGAACATGATGGATTTCCTGACAGGATGGGATTTGTAGGCAAGGCGCGCACCGCAAGATCGGCGCGCGCGCGAAAAGGGAATCGAGGAAAAGCGCCGCAGCTATTGCCGGGCGCGGTCGATACCCTGAAGCACCGTCGGCACCGAAAGGCCAAGCGGCGCGTCCTGCGGCTGGCGCCGGATCGGCACGCGCACGTTCGCGTGGGGCAGGATGTTCGGCCGGGCGATCGCCGCCACGGCCCCGCGCACTGGCGCACCGGTTCGGGCAACGGCGCCGATTTCCGTAGCCGCCGGGCGGAACGCACGCGCCTGCGCGGGCGCGAATTGCGCCGCCAGGCCCGTCAACAGGGCCAGCAGGGTCAACAGAAGGCGTGTCGCCATGAAGGTCAGATAGGGATTCGCAACTTGCTCGTCCAGTGCGCAGCGCGGGTCTTTCTCGATTGGGGGTGCGCCGGCGCGGCAAGGGAGCCGACCGCGATGTGGACGAAAGCCGCGCTTCTTCCTATGGCGCACCCCATGTCAGACGCCGTTTCCCCGCTCGCCACGCCCTTCCCCGCCCTGCCCGCCATCGCGGGCGTGACGCCGCGCGTCGTGCGCGCCGGATACAAGGACTGGGGGCGCTGCGACCTGACGTTCGTCGAACTGGCCGAAGGCACCGCCGTCGCGGGCGTGTTCACCCGCAACGTATGCTGCTCGTCCGAAGTGGAACTGGGGCGCGCCAACGTGAAGGCCGGGCGGGCGCGGGCGCTGGTGGTCAATGCCGGCAATTCCAACGCCTTCACCGGCTATCGCGGGCGCGAGGCGGTGGAGCAGATCATGGCGCAAGTCGCCGATCGTCTCGGCTGCCCGCAAGGCGAAGTCTTCGTGTCGTCCACCGGCGTGATCGGCGTGCCATTGCCCAAGGACAAGGCGCGCGCCGGGGTGGAGGCCGCGCTCACCGCCGCGCCCTGTTCGTGGGAAGAGGCCGCGCGCACGATCGGCACCACCGACACGTTCCCCAAGGGCGCGACTGCGTCCGCCATGATCGGCGATCGGCGCATAGACATCGCCGCGATCATCAAGGGCAGCGGCATGATCGCGCCCGACATGGCGACGATGCTGGGCTATGTGTTCACCGACGCGGCGGTCGAGCCGGCGTTCCTGCAGCAGTGCCTGTCGGCCGCGAACGGCCACACGTTCAATTGCATCACGGTCGATTCCGATACCTCCACCAGCGACACCGTGCTGGCCTTCGCCACGGGCAAGGCGGGCAACGCGCCGCTGGCTTCGTTCGACGATGCCGGCGCCGATGCCTTCGCCGCCGCGCTGGCCGACGTCTGCCGCCAGTTGGCGCACCTGGTGGTCAAGGATGGCGAAGGCGCGCAGAAGTTCATCGCGGTGTCGGTGACGGGCGCGGTCAGCGATGACAGCGCGCGCCGCGTCGGCCTGTCGATCGCCAATTCGCCGCTGGTCAAGACCGCCATCGCCGGCGAGGACGCCAACTGGGGCCGCGTGGTGATGGCGGTGGGCAAGGCGGGCGAACCGGCGGACCGCGACCGGCTGTCGATCGGCTTCGGCGGCACCTGGGCCGCGCGCGACGGGCAGCCACTGGCCGACTATGACGAAGCGCCGGTCGACGCGCACCTGAAAGGCCGCGAAGTGTCGATCGAGGTCGACCTCGGGCTGGGCCAGGGCCGTGCCACGGTGTGGACCTGCGACCTCACCCACGGCTACATCTCGATCAACGCGGATTACCGGAGCTGAGCGTGGACGCGCTCACCCGCGACGTGGCTGCCGCAATGCGCGAGGCGGCTGAGCGGGCGATCCTGCCGCATTACCGCGATCTGGCCGCGCACGAGATCATCAGCAAGGCGGCGGACGATGTCGTTACCGTGGCCGATCACGAAAGCGAGGCGATCCTGGCGGAGCGCCTGTCGCGCCTGCTGCCCGAGGCGGCCTTCGTCGGCGAGGAAGCGGCGCACGCCGATCCCGCGCTGCTGGCGCGGCTGGGCGATGCCTTGTGCTGGATCGTCGATCCGCTGGACGGCACCAACAACTTCGCGCAAGGCAAGCCGCCCTTCGGCGTGCTGGTGGCGCTGGCCGAAGCGGGCGAGACGATCGCCGGCTGGATCTACGATCCGCTGACCGGGCGCCTGTGCCATGCGGCGCGCGGCCAGGGCGCGTGGATCGGCGACGAACGCGTCCGCGCGCGCGCCAGTGGCGGCGCGGCGCCGATCGCGGCGATTTCGCTGATCTACATGGACCCGGCCCAGCGCGAGGCGGTGAAAACGCAAATCGCCCCGCACTATGCGCTGGTGGACATTCCGCGCTGCGCGGCGGAACAGTATACGCGCCTCGTGCTGGGACAGAACGACCTGTCGATCTTCGAACGCACGCTGCCGTGGGACCATGCGGCGGGCGTCCTGTTCCTGAACGAGGCGGGCGGGCGGGCCGCGCGGCGCGATGGCACGCCCTATCGCGTGGACGATGACCGCCTTGGCCTGATCGGCGCGGCCAGCCCGGCGCTGTGGGACGAACTGGCCGCGCGCATGGCCGCGATATAGGGCTTAAAGCGCGCCTTCGATCCAGCTCTTGAGCGCGCCCTTGGGCGCGGCGCCGAGCTTCTGGGCCACGGCTTTGCCATCCTTGAACAATACCAGCAGCGGGATCGACTGCACGCCGATCTGGCTGGGCACCTGGGTGTTTTCCATGATGTCGATCTTGGCGATGGTCAGCTTGTCGGCCAGTTCGTCGCTGATCTCTTCCAGCGCCGGGCCGATCATCTTGCACGGGCCGCACCAGTCAGCCCAGAAATCCACCAGCACCGGCTTGTCGGATGCAAGCACTTCGGCGGCGAAGGTGGCGTCGGTCACGGCTTTGGTCGGCATGGGGAACTCTCCTGAGTGGGGTCGAAGTGTAATCTAGGCGTGCCGGCGGGGAAGACAACGGCCGGGGTGAAAAGCTTTACTCGCCGCCGCGCAAGGCCTGCTTGTGCGCGGCGAGCAGCGCATCGGGCAGCGCCAGCAGGCGCGGCACCGCGGTATAGAGCAGCGCCGCTTCCACCCGCCGGCCCGGATAGGCCGCTTCGAGCGCGCAGACATAGGCCGCCATCTGGCGCTGGATCGCGACGGGGACCTGCTCCACCGTTTCGGGCGGGCGGCGCGCGGTTTTGAAGTCGACGATGCGCACGCGCTCCGGCTCGACCAGCAGGCGATCGATCGTGCCGGCGATCACATGCCCGCCCACCAGCGCCGCGATCGGCACTTCGGCCAACCCGGCGGGCGAGAACAGTTCGGCCCAGCCGGGGTGGACGATGGCCGCCAGCGCCGCGTCCAGCAGCGCCGCGCGCTCGGCCGCATCGAAGGCGGCGGCGTTGCGCGCCAGCCAGCGCTCCCCGGCCGCATGGCGCGCGTCCTCGGGAAGATCGGGCAGGCGTTCCAGCAGCTTGTGGACCAGCACGCCGCGCCGCGCCGCCAGCGCGCCCGCCTGCGGCGGCCAGGGCGGATCGGGCGAAACGTCCTCGCCCAGCGCCGATGGCGCGAGCGGCCGGGCCGGGCGCGGTTCGGCGGCGGGCGCCGCGTCCAGCCAGCCGGGCAGCGGCGCAGGCTGCGCCCGTTCGGCTGGCCCGCCCCCGGACGCGACCGGCGCCGCCGCCGCGCCCCATTCGAGCCGGGCCGACCACAGCGCATCTTCTTGCCAGTCATCCGCGCCGAACAGCCCGCGCACTTGCGCATACCAGCTTCCCTCGGCCGGCTCACGCTCACGCGAGCCCAGCGCGCCGCCGATGAACAGCGCTTCCTCGGCGCGGGTCATCGCCACGTAAAGCAAGCGCCAGTGTTCCTGCTGCTCGGCCAGTTCGACGCGCGCCTGTTCTTCGGCGATGCGGCCGACGCGTTCTTCCTTGCGCAGGCTGGGCAAGGGAATCCGGCGGTCCTGCGGTGCGTGGGGATCGGCCAGATCGATGCGCGCGCCGCGCCGGTCGGCCGGATTGCCGGTGGCGTCGGCCAGGATCACGATCGGGGCCTGCAAGCCCTTCGATCCGTGCACGGTCATCACCCGCACCAGCCCGCCGCCGCTGCCCGCCTCGCGCTTCAGTTCGCCCTCGCCGGCATCGAACCAGTTGAGGAAGCCGACCAGGCTGGGCGTGCCGCTGGTGGCAAAGGCCCCGGCGGCGTTGAGCAGTTCGTCGATCGGATCGTTCGCCTCGCGCCCTAGCCGCGCGACGAGCTTGCGCCGCCCCTGCCACGGCCCGACGAGCAGCCAATAGAGCAGCGCTTGCGGCGCTTCGAAATCGGCGCGGCCCAGCAAGTCCACCAGCAGCGCCATCGCCGCCGCCACATCGGGGTGCGAAAGCGCGCGCAGATGATCCCACAGCCGCAGGTGCCGATCGCGATAGCCGTGTGCGAGCAACTGTTCCTGCGTCCAGCCGACCAGCGGCGAGACGAGCAGCGCGGCAAGGTTGAGATCATCAAGCGGCTGCGCGGCAAAGCGCAGCGCGGCCACCAGATCGCGCACCGCCAGCGGCGCGCCCAGCCGCAGCCGGTCCACCCCCGCCACGGGCACCCCGGCCGCGTGCAGCCGGGCCACGATCAGCCCGGCCAGTTCGCGCCGCTTGCGCACCAGCACCATGATGTCGCCCGGCCCGGCCCGACGCGTGGCGCCCTTGGCCAGGGTGAAGCCGGGGCCGCCTTCATCCAGCCAGGCCCGCACCTGCTGCGCGATCTTTTCGGCAAGCTGGCGATCGGGGCGCGACAGCCAGCCTTCGGGGCCTTCCTCGCCCTCTTCGAATTCATCGAAGGCATCGGCCTGCTGGCCGATCGGCCGCCACAGCGCGACATAGCCGGGTCGCGTTTCGCCTTCGTGGCGGTCGGGCGCTTCGGCTAGGCCAAAGCGGGCATGGCCGATCCGCGCGATCGCCGCATCGACGAAATCGAGCACGGGCTGCGCGGTGCGGAACGATCGGTCCAGCCCATATTCGCGCAGCGGCCGGGGGCGGCGATCGGGCCGGATCGGCAGGTCGCGCGCATTGTCCGCCGCGCCGGCCAACGCCGCCTTCACGCGCTGGCGCGCGTCTTCGAAGTTTTCCGGGCTGGTGCCCTGGAAGCGGAAGATCGCCTGCTTGTAATCGCCCACCACGAACAGCGTGCGCATGATCCCGGCGCGCTGCCCCTCGCCCGCGAAGAAATCGCCGGTCAGCGCATCGATGATCCGCCACTGCGCGGCATTGGTATCCTGCGCTTCATCGACAAGGATATGATCGAACCGGCGATCGAGCTTGTAGCGTATCCAGTCCCCCAGCGACGAGGTGTTGAGCAGTTCGGCGGCGCGGCGGATCTGGTCATCGAAATCGATCAGCCCTTCGCGCGCCTTGGCATCTTCCCAGGCCAGCGCGAAGGCGCGGCCCAGCCGCAGCGCCGGAACCAGCCGGTCGGCCAGCGCCAAGAGCGCGCGCAGGTCCGCCACCGCCACGATTCCGGCCACCACGCTATCGGCATGGCGCGGATAATCGGGATCGATCTTTTCGAGCGAGGTGGTGGAGCGCGGCGTGCCCTTTTGGGTGAGGAACACCGCTTGCAGGCTGTCCAGCATCGCGACCCGATCGACCGGGCCGGCGGCCAGCCATGCGGCGATGGCGGCGGCATTGTCCTGTCCGGTCTTGGCCGACCACGCGCGATTGGTTTCAAGGCAGCGCCGCAAGGCCACCACATCGAAGGCATCGTCAGCGCACAGCGCCGCCAGATCGCCGTCCTCGGCATCGGCGGGCAGGCCCAGCAGCCTGTTGATGCGCGGCCGCATCGGTTCCTGCCAGCTTCCCGGCCCCAGCCACGCCTCGCGCGCTTCGGCGCAGCGCAGCAGATAGCTTTCGACTTCGTCGGGCGCCATGCGCAGGCTGAGATCCGACAGCGCGGACAGCAATTGCGGATCGCCCACCGGATCACCTTGCGCGCTGACCAGCAGATCGGACAGCACCTGCCGCAACAGCAGCATGCGATCGCGGTCTTCCATCGGGCGCGTGCCCGGCGTCAGCCCGGCCTCGTGCGGGAAGGCCGCCAGCAGCCACTGCGCGAAGGCGTGGATCGTATCGATGCGCAGCCCCCCGCCGGGGCAATCGAGCACGCTGGCGAAAAGCGTGCGGGCATGGGCGCGGGTATCGGGATCGGTGGGCGCGCCGATGGCGTCCAGCCGCTGGAACAGCTCGGTATCGGGCAGGCGCACCCAATCGGCCAGCGTGCCGTTGATCCGCGCCGCCATCTCGGTCGCGCCGGCCTTGGTGAAAGTCAGGCACAGGATCTGCGATGGTTCGACATGGGGCGTCAGCAGCAGGCGCAGCACGCGCGAAGACAGGACCTGCGTCTTGCCGGTGCCGGCCGACGCGGACAGCCAGACCGTCTCGTCCGGGGCCACGGCCTTCATCTGGTTGCCGTGCAGGGGGTGGACCGAAGCGGGGCCGCTCATCGGCGCAAGCTCTCCATCCCGGCTCGGACGTTCGTACCGGAAACCGTCATCCCGCATCCCCTTCGCCCAGTTGCGCCAGCCATTCGTCCAGCCGCATCAACTGGTCGTAATCGTTGTAGCCGCCAAGATCGGGATTGAGCCGCGCGGTGAACGGTGCGCTGCCCACGATCCACGTGTCGATCGCTTCGTCCAGATAGCGCGCGGTTTCGGAAACGAACGCATCGCGGGCGATCCCCGTCTTGGCGCGGCCTTCCAGCACGGGTTCGCGCACGAAGCCGAAGCCCGTGCCATCGCGATTGCGCGCCAGCGACCAGTATTCGAAACGCTCGGCCTTTCCACGGATGCCGGCAAAGCCGCCGCGTTCGGCCATCAGCCCAACAAGGCCAAGCTGCAATGCGAAGCCTTCCTGCACCATGCGGCCCGAAGGCGGCTGCCCGGTCTTGTAATCGACCACGGCCAGCGTGCCGCCCTCCAGCCGGTCGATCCGGTCGGCGCGGCCGTGAATGCGCACGCCGCGCCATTCGATCTCGCCGTCGATTTCGGTGGCGATCGTGGCGCGGCCGTCCTCGGCGCGCTGGCGCGTGACTTCGCCCGCGATCCATTCCAGCGCGGCGACAAGGCGCGGCCGCCACAGGCTGCGCATCAGCGGGTGCGCGCTCATCGTGTCGAGCACCTGGTCGGCGATGGGCAGCAGCAGGTCGGGCCGTTCCCCCGCCTTGTGCCAGGCATCGAGGATGGCGTGGACGGCGGTGCCCTTCCATGCCGGGCTGGGGTCCGCATCCAGCGCATCGAGCGCGCGCAGCCGCAGGATCGAGCCGGCATAGAACTGATAGGGATCGCTGCGCAGCCGATCGAGGCCGGTGACGGAAATGTCCACGCGGCGCTGTTCGGCGCTGGGGCGCGGGCACGGGCGGGGATAGGGGGGCGCGGGGCGCGCATCGTCGATCCGGCGGGCCAGCCGCACCGCCTCGCGCTCCTCATGCTCGGCGGCCAGGCGGCGGCCCAGCATGGCGCGCACGCGCAGCACGAAGCGCGACGGGATGACGGGCGCGCCATCGTCGCGCTGGGCATGGCTCAGCACCACTTCGGGCGCGCCCAGCGCGCCGGCCAGGTCGTGTGCCGAAAGGCCGATGCGAAAATCGCCGCCGGGCACGCCCAGCGCGCGCAGCACGGCGGGCGGCAGCAGCGCGTCGGGCGTCGGCGATCCGGGCCACACGCCTTCCACCAGCCCGCCGCAGATCACCAGGTCGGCCCGGCTCATCCGCGCTTCGAGCAAGCCATAGACGGCGACGCGCGGATGACCGCCCCACGGCGGACGCACCGCCACGCGGTCCATCGCGTCGCGCAGCACCGCATGCAGTTCGCGCGGGTCCAGCGTGGTGCCGGCCTCGCGCGCCGCCTCGCGCAGTTCCTCGACAAAGGCGGACAGGGCGCGGCCATCGGCCTTGTCCCAGATCGCCTCGCCGCACAGCGCCTCGGCCGCCGTAGCCAGCGCATCGAGCAGGTCGGCCAGAAGCGGTTCGCCGTCGAACGCCAGCAGCGGCGCCAGCGTGGCGTCCACTTGCGCCCACCAGCCCGCCAGCCGCTTGCCCGCCAGCGCGCCCAGCGCGGCCAGCCCCGGTTCGCGGCGCGGCCCGCGCAGCTTGAGGTCGAAGCCGCGCGCCTGCTCCAGCCACTCCGCGCGCCCCTCGCCCGCATGGACCAGCGGATGCGTCAGCAGCGCCACCAGCGGCACCGGCGCGGCGCCTTCGGCCAGGACTTCGGCCAGCAGCAGCACCAGTCGCCCGGCGGCGGTCTGCGGCAGGGCAAGCCCGGCGGTATCGTCGGCCGCGATGCCCCAGCGGCCAAGATGCGCGATGACGCGCGCCGCCAGCGCCCGATCGGGCGTGATCAGCGCGACGCGCCGCTCGGGCACCTCCAGCGCCTCGCGCATCAGGATGGCGATGGCGCGCGCTTCTTCCTCGGGGTTCGCCGTTTCCATCAGCCGCACGCCGGCAAGGCGGCGCTGGTCGGCCGGCAGGTCCACCCAGCGCGCGCTGGCCACGGGGGGCAGGAACAGGTTGGAAATCGCGCGGCTGCGCGCCGGCGGCGCGGGCGACAGGCCGGCGCGATGCCAGGGCAGCACTTCCTCGCGCGCGATGCCCATGCGATTGAGCAGCAGCTTCAGATGATATTGCGGATGCGTCGCGGCATCGAACCGGCCAAAGGGCGCGCCACCCGCTTCCTCGGGATGGCCCGCCGTGCCCAGAGCCTGCCAGACATCGTCATCCAGCGCGAGGTCAAGATCGGGCAGGATCACCGCGCCGCGCGGCAGCTCCGCCACCACGCGCAGCAGGTGCGCCAGCGCGGGCGAGGCGCTGGTCACGCCGGCCGCCACAACGGGGCGCGGCGGCGGCGTTTCGCGCCAGCGACGCGCGGCATGTTCGAACAACTGGTTGCGGCGCGCGGGCGCATCGATCTCGCCGCGCCGTTCCAGTTCGCTCAGCCAGTGTTGCTGCACCTTCAGAAAGGTCTTGGTGCTGTTCTGCCAGTGTTCAGCCTGCTCTCCAACAACGCCCAGAACCGCTTCCGACATCAGGTCATCGGGGGCTATGCCCTCCACCAGCAGGCGGTCCATCGTGCGGCCAAGCTCGAACGCCTGGCGCAGCAGCGCCGCGCCCTGGCGCGCATCGCCGGCTTCGACCACGCGCAAATGCTCCGCCAGCCGCAGCCAGCGGCGCACGGGATCGGCGGCGGGCGCGATCTCCGCCCCCGCCCCCAGCGGATCGAGCAGCGCGCCCAGCGTCTCATCAAGATCAAGATCGCCCACCACCACCATGCGCGGCAGCAGCAGGCCCTGCCCGGAAAGCCGCACGAAAGCCTCTGTCACGGTGCGCACGGCGCGGCGGCTGGGCAGCAGCAGCGTCAACCGCGCCAGCCCCAGTTCGCTTTCCGAATAGCGTGGAATCAGCCCCGCGACGAGTGCATCGGCAAAGCCGCGATGCGCGGCGATCGAATAGACCTGCGGACCGTTTTCGTCGGGGCCGGGCCGGTCAGGCACGCGTCAGCGCGGCCTCGGTCGGCGCGATGGCCGAAGGTTCACCCACTTCGAACCACAGCCCGGTGTGCGACACGCCATGGAGCCGCCCCTCCCCGATCGCGCGCTCCCACAGCACATTGGTGGAAAACGGTCCTTGCGGCGCATCGCGCAGCAGGCGGTGCGAAACGATCTGGATGCCGGTGAAGATGAACGGCGCGATCCGCCCGGTCCGCCGCCGGCTGATCCGGCCCAGCGGATCGAGATGGAAATCGCCCTTGCCCTGATAGTTCAGCGCACGGGCATGCGGCGCCAGCAGCAGCAGCGCATCCATCGCATCGGGATTCCACATCGCCGACAGTTCCGCGAACACATCGCGCGGGCCATCGAGCCAGATGTTGTCGCTGTTCAGGCAGAAGAACGGATCGGGCAGCAGGCCTTGTGCGTTCACCATGCCGCCGCCGGTCTCCAGCAGCAGCGCGCGCTCGTCCGAAATGGTGATCGCGGGGCCGCCCCGGCGCTTGGCCAGATGCGCCTGGAGCGCATCGGCAAGGTAGTGGACGTTGACCACCGCGCGCGCCACCCCGGCATCGGCCAGGTGATCGAGGCTGTAGTCGATCAGCGGCTTGCCGGCGACGCGGACCAGCGGCTTGGGCTGCGTCGCGGTAAGCGGACGCATGCGCTTGCCGAGGCCAGCCGCGAGGACCATCGCCGTATCGCTGGCGAGCGGGCGCTGGCTCATGGCTGCCAGGTTCCACCGCCGGCGGCGCGCAGGTCTGCCGGGATATTGGCATCGAACCACGCCGCCACCGGCGCCAAGGCCGGATGCATCAGATCGCGTTCGAGCAAGGCCCAGACCCGCGGGATCATATCGAGGTAGCGCGGCTTGCCGTCGCGCTTCCACAGCCGCACGAAAATGCCCACGATCTTGGCGTTGCGCTGCGCGCCAAGTCGCGCATAGTCCGCCAGCAGGTCTTCGGCCGGCGCGCCCGTGCGTTGCAGGTAATAATCGAACATCTCCGCCTCAAGCTCGGGCGAAACGTCGCGCCGCGCATCCTGCAGCAGCGACACGAGGTCGTAGGCCGGATGGCCAACCAGCGCGTCCTGGAAATCCAGCAGGCCCTGATCGTGCAGCGCGCCCAGCAACATGATGTTTTCGGCGTGATAATCGCGCAGCACCGTCACGCCGGGGCGCTGGCGCGGCAGCAGCGGGGTCAGCACGGCTTCCCAGGCGGCGGTATAGCCCGGGCCATCGACATAGAGGTTTTGCGCCGGACAGTACCAATCGGTCAGCAGCCGCGCCTCGCGCAGGTATTCCGACATGGTGTACGCTAGGAAAGGACCGGGCGGCAGCGCGCGCAGTTCCACCAAAGCATCAACGGCGGCGCGATAGATCTCGCGCTCGTCATCGGGCCACTGGTCGAGGTAATCGCGCATTCGGGCATTGCCGAAATCTTCGAGCAGCACCAGCCCCCGCGCCGCGTCCTCGGCCAGGATGCCTGGCGCGCGCAAGCCGTTGCCATCGAGCCACTTGGCGGCGCGCAGGAACGGCCCCGGATCCTCATTGGGCGGCGGCGCATCCATCAGCATCGCGGTCTTCTTGCCACGGGTGATGCGGAAATAGCGCCGGAACGAAGCATCGCCGGGCCGTGGGGCAATGCTGGCGTCGGCCCAACCGGCGAAAGCAAGGAAGGCGTCGACGCCCTCGGGCAAAGTCACGGACATGGCATGCGCCCTAGCCAATCCGACCCCGGTTCCACAATCGCAATCCGACCTTCGCCCACATCTTCCGATCCCACATTCTCCAACAAGGATTCCAGCGTGATCGAAAGGCATCCCGGCTCATGCGCGAAGCCGCCGGCATGATCGGGCCATTCGGCCAGCAGTGCCGCGCCCGCGCGATAGTCGTCCAGCCCCAGTTCCTCGACCTCGTGCGGGTCGGCAAGGCGATAGAAATCGGCGTGGACCAGCGGCAGCCGCAGCGCCGGGGGATCGTAGACCTCGATGATCGCGAAACTGGGCGACGGCACTTCGCCGCGGTGCCCCAGCGCGGCGATGATCGCGCGGGCCAGCGTGGTCTTGCCCGCGCCCAGCCCGCCCGACAGAGCAACGACATCGCCGGGGCGCAAGGCGGCGGCGATGGCCGCGCCGAAGCGCTCCATCGCGGCAAGGTCGGGCAAGGGTATCCTCACGGCAGTTCGACGATCGCGGCGGTGCCCTGCCCCGGCTCGGACAGCAGTTCGAATGTGCCGCCATGCGCTTCGACCAACTGGCGTGCGAGCGGAAGGCCCAGCCCCTGCCGACGCTCCACCGTCTTGCCGTCCGCGCTTTTCTTCAGGCCGCCCAGCGCGCGCGCCAGCGCCTGCGAATCCATGCCCGGCCCATTGTCCGAAATGACGATACGCGCCCGATCGGCGCCCTTCACGCGCTGGCGCGTCAGTTCGACGAGGATGCGGCCCCCCTTCGGCGTGGCGGCGATGGCGTTATCGAGCAAGTGGCCGATCGCGCGCGACAGCCGGCGCGCGTCGCCGGTGATCCGCCCCGCGCCCTTGTCGCCGCGCAAGTCCAGCGCGATTCCGGCCTCGCGAATGCGCGCCTCGCGCTCTTCCACCAGATGCGTGACAAAGGGCATGACCTCGATCTCTTCGCTCGCCAGCGGCAGCATGCCGGCTTCGCTCTGCGACAGGTCGAGCACCGTCTCGATCTGCTCGCCCAGACGCGCCACAGAGGAAAGGATCGCGCCGACGTATTCCTGCCCCTGCGCCGAAAGTTCGCCGCCCAGCCCGGCCTGGAGCAGTTCCGCGAAGCCGCCGATCGAGGTCAGCGGGGTGCGGAACTCATAGCTCATGCTGGCCAGGAACCGCGTCTTGACCGCGTCCGCCTCGACCAGCGCGGCGTTGCGTTCGCGCAGCGCGCCGGCGGCCTTTTCGCTGTCGGTCACGTCCAGCACGGTCAGCAGCCCGTTGCCATCGGGCCGCGGCACGCCGGCAAATTCCAGCGTGCGGCCATCGGCCAGGTTGACCCGGCCGCCGGTCTGCTTGCGATCCAGCGTGGCGGCGCGCACCACGTCGCCCACTGCGCGGGCCTGCGGCGGGCGCTTCAACCGCACGGCGATGCGGCGCAGCAGGTCTTCGATATGCGGGTGCATATCCAGGAACTCGCTGTCCAGCCCCCAGTCGGCGGCGAAGCGGCGGTTCCACAACTGCATCTTGCCATCGGGCGCGAAGACCGCGACCGATTCGAACAGGCTGTCGAACGTGGCGGTGCGCGTGCGCAGCAGCGTGTCGCGCACGGCCGACAGGCGCAACTGCTCGGTCCGGTCCTCGGCCACCAGCACCAGCCCGCCATCGGGCATCGGCTGGGCCACGATGCGCAAGTGCGTGCCATCGGCCAGCGGCCAGGCTTCCTCCTGCGGCGTGCTGGCGGAAAACCACCCCGCCTTCTCGCGCCGCCAGGCGGGAAAATCCCGCGCTTCGGGCACGCGCGCTTCATCGCGCGCCATATCCAGCAGCCGCTCGAACGCGGGTGGGTTGAGCATGACCGAAGGCTTCAGCCCGAAGATGCGGATGAAGGGCTGGTTGGCGAACGTCAGTTGGCGCTTGGCATCGAACTGCGCGACACCGGCCGAGAGTTGATCGAGCATCGAGCGCTGCGCTTCGCGGAAGGCGCGGAAGGCCCGCGCCATTTCCTCCAGATCCTCGATGTCGACCGCGTATCCCGCCACGCCTTCCTCGCCCAGCGGCAGGTCGCTGACGCGCAAGGCGCGGCGCTGCCCGCCGATGGTGGCCGTGACCATGCGCTCGATCGGCAGGTTCTTCTGCGCAGCCTGCAGCGCGACTTGCGCGGCGCTCAGCCCATCGACCGCCTCGACCAGTTCGGTGCCGGCATCGACCACCGCGTCCGCGCTCGCCCCGCCGACGGCGGCGACATACGTCGAATTGACCAGCCGCAGCCTGCCGTCCGGCCCGCGGAACCACATCGGGATCGGCGCCGCCTCGATCAGTGAGACCAGCGCCGAAAAATCACCACGCGCGCGCGCGGCCTCGGCGCGCATCTTGACCAGTTCGCTCTCGCTGTCGCTGAAATCGAACACCCAGACCAGCGCCGCGCCGCCGGGCGAGACTTGCGGATCGGCCAGATGCCCGCGCAGCGCCAGGCTGCGCTTCGATCCGCGCGGGGTGACGACCAGCCGGAACGGCGCGGCGGTCTTCTGCGTGCGGCGCACAGCCTCGGTCAGTTCGGCCAGCGTTTCAGGGGTAAGACCGCCGCTTCCGTGCGGCGAGGATAGTTCCGTAAGGTATTGCGGAACCGTATCCAGCCCCAGCCAGTGGGACAGGCGCTGCGGCGCTTCGATGCGGCCATCGGCGCGGACCAGCAGGGGAATCGCCGGCGATTCGTCGACCATCCGGGCGAGGCGCCGGGCGTTGCGCTGGCTCGCCTCCGCCCGCTTCTGCCGCGCGCGCGCCGCCAGGATCGCCCAGCCGGCCGCGATCGTCCAGGCGGCCATCAGCAGCCCGATCAGGACAAGCACGGTCTGGTCGAGGATCATAGCGCTTTCGCTATGCGGCGCGGGGCGGGATTACAATGGGCTTCGGCGGGGAAGCGGTGGATGGGGCGGAATTGGCGGGGTCTGCGCCTGGTGCAGGCGCGCGTGCTTCCACAAGGCCAGCACGCGCGGATGGTGTTCCGGTCCAAGGCCCGCCCCCTGCAGTGGCAAAAGGCGGGCGCCCCGCGATCAGTAGCGGTAGTGATCGGGTTTGAACGGACCCTGCTGCGGCACGCCGATATAGTCCGCCTGCTTCTTGCTCAGCGTGGTCAGCTTCACGCCCAGCTTTTCCAGGTGCAGCGCCGCCACCTTCTCGTCCAGATGCTTGGGCAGGACATGGACGTTGTTGTCATACTCGGCGCTCTTGGTGAACAGTTCGATCTGCGCCAGCACCTGGTTAGTGAACGAAGAACTCATCACGAAGCTGGGGTGGCCGGTGGCGCAGCCCAGGTTCACGAGGCGGCCCTTGGCGAGCATGATGATCTGCTTGCCGTCCGGGAATTCGACCAGGTCGGTGCCCGGTTTCACTTCGGTCCACTTGTAGTTGTTCAGCGCCGAAACCTGAATCTCGCTGTCGAAGTGGCCGATGTTGCAGACGATCGCCATCGGCTTCATCGCCTTCATGTGCTCGGCAGTGATCACGTCCTCGTTGCCGGTGGCGGTGACGAAGATGTCGGCGCGGCTCACCGCGTCTTCCATGGTCACAACTTCATAGCCTTCCATCGCGGCCTGGAGCGCGCAGATCGGATCGATCTCGGTCACCAGCACGCGCGCGCCGCCGTTGCGCAGCGAAGCGGCGCTGCCCTTGCCGACATCGCCGAACCCGGCAACGCAGGCGACCTTGCCGGCCAGCATGACGTCCGTGGCGCGGCGGATCGCGTCGACCAGCGATTCGCGGCAGCCGTCGAGGTTGTCGAACTTCGACTTGGTCACGCTGTCGTTGACGTTGATCGCCGGGAAGGGAAGCTTGCCGTCCTTGGCGATCTGGTAAAGCCGGTGGACGCCGGTAGTGGTTTCCTCGGACACGCCCTTCACCGCGTTGACCGTGCGCGACAGATAGCCGGGCTTGGCCTTGATGAAGGCCTTGAGCGCGCGCTGGAACTCGATCTCCTCGGCATTGGCGGGCTCGCCCATCTCGTCCTCGGCCTCGAGGCGCGCGCCCCACAGCGCGAACATCGTGGCGTCGCCGCCGTCGTCGAGGATCATGTTGGCGGTGTGGCCGTCGCCCCAGTCGAAGATGCGGCCGACGTAGTCCCAGTAGTCGGCCAGGCTCTCGCCCTTGATGGCGAAGACCGGGATGCCGCGCGCGGCGATGGCGGCGGCGGCGTGGTCCTGCGTCGAGAAGATGTTGCAGGTCGCCCAGCGCACTTCGGCGCCGAGGTGGACCAGCGTCTCGATCAGCACGGCGGTCTGGATCGTCATGTGCAGCGAACCAGTGATCCGCGCGCCCTTGAGCGGCTTGGCATCGCCGAACTCCTCGCGCAGCGCCATCAGGCCCGGCATT
>JADLHU010000061.1 GCA_020848655.1 Novosphingobium sp. | reverse complement strand
TCGCCGAACTCCAGAAGCACGGCCTGCTGATGGACGGCGAGCTGAAGATGCAGGTTGCCGGCCGCGACGAGCCTTTCGTCTACAACGGCTTCCGCATGATCGACGAGACCAAGCTGCGCGACGTGCGCGGCGACGTGCTGCGCACCTGGAACCAGAACGGCATGCTGCCGCTGATCTACGCGCACTTGTTCTCGCTCGATCTGTCGCGCGAAATCTTCGCTCGCCAGGTCGATCTGGGCAAAGGCCCGATTCCCGCGCCGGAGCCTGTCGCCGCCGCCTGATCGGCGCCCGCCACGCACCACGCACGCACTTCACGGGAACCGCGCGCCCAGCCCCCTTTTTGCGGGGCCGGCGCGCGGTTCTTTTTGAAGGGCTTGCAACCGGGCGGCGGAAGGCCTATCTTCCTGAAATCCCGCTCGTGCTACCCTCATGGCCTTGCGGGATTTGGTGCACTTTGTGCACCTCCTCCCTGAACCTTGGCCACCTCGCGCAATGCGCGAGGTGGTTTCTTTTTGGCGGATTCTGGCCGTCTTTTGGAAGATTCCGGCCTTTGCTTCGGGTGCTTGCCCCGGATTATTCGGCGGCTTCGGCCCAGCCTGCGGGCGAATCGGGCCGGCGGCGCACCGCCTGGCCCATCGCGGCGACATCGCCCGCCAGCCGGCGCACCAGCCCGATCATCAGCTCGATCGTCGCGCCAAGGCCGGGGCCAGGCTCCGCCAGCCGCGAATCGAGGTAGCAGCTCCGGTCTATTTCCAACTGCATCGCGTGGATGCCCTTGCCCGGCGCGGCATGGCGTTCCAGCACATAGCCGCCGGCATAAGGCCGGTTGTGCGCCGCCGCCTGGCCGGTTTCGGCGAAATAGCCGAACGCCGAAGCCACCAGGCTGCCGTGGCAGCTCGCCCCGAAGCGATCGCCCAGCACCAGCCGGGCCGGCGCCTGCCCCGCCCTGGCGACAAGCGGCGGCATCGAATGCAGATCGAGCAGCAGCGCCGCGCCCCAGCGCTGCCGCAAGGCCGCCAACTGGCGCGCCAGTTCGACATGATAGGGTTCGTGGATGCCGGCTATCCGCGCGGCCAGTTCGGCCTCGTCGTGCCCGCGTTTCCACAATTCGCCCAATCCGGGAACGCGGCGCGGAATCAGCCCCAGCCCGGTGCGCGCCCGGCGGCCCGGCGCATAGCTGCCCATGTCGACGTTGCGGCGGCCGAACATTTCCCAGTCGACGTCATCGGCGGCGCGGTTGAGATCGATCATCGCGCGCGGCGCCTGCGCGGTCAGCAGCATGGCCCCCGTCGCCAGGGCCGCCGCCTCGGCCACGCGATCGACATGGCGATCCTCCAGCCGCAGCGCGGCATGGGCGGGATCGCGCATCCGTTCCAGCAACGGCGCGGGATAGCGCCGCCCGGCATGGGGCACCGCGATCAGCACGGGAATCGCCGAAGGTGTCGCGCCCGACAGCGAAAAGGCGTGCGCGCCCGGCGCGCCGGGAATCTCGCCGCCGACCACGCAGCCGTCCGCCGGCATGGCCGGCCGGGGCGAATCACCTGAAGGTGCGGTTTCGCGCTTCATCGCCCGACGCTGGCCGGGATGCGGCACGCTGTCAAAGCCGCACCTTCGCAAGCCCGTGCCGGAACGCCGTCCCAAACCCGGACTGGCGCGGCCCGATCGGCGCAAATCCGCACGAGAATTTTAACGCCTGCGCGCGTATAAGGCGCGCTTCGCGGCGTCCGCACCCCGGCGCGCCGCTTGTGCCTGCCCTTTGATTTTTACGGACCCTGCAGACCATGATCCGCATCCTCCTTGCCGAAGACGAAGACGCGATGCGCACCTACCTGGCGCGCGCGCTGGAGAACGCCGGATACGATGTCGTCGCCGTCGATCGCGGCACCGAAGCGCTGCCCTATCTGCAGAACGAACACTTCGACCTGCTCTTGTCCGATATCGTCATGCCCGAAATGGACGGCATCGAACTGGCGCAGCGCTGCGCCGAAATCAGCCCGGAAACCAAGGTGATGTTCATCACCGGCTTTGCCGCCGTCACGCTGAAGGCCAACCGCGAAGCGCCGCAGGCGAAGATCCTGTCCAAGCCGTTCCACTTGCGCGATCTGGTGATGGAAGTGCAGCGCGTGTTCGGCCAGTCGGTGCAGGCCAGCATCTGATCGCCGCAGAGCGGACCAAGCCAGAACCCGGCGACCAGAACCGGGCGGGCAAAACCGCGCTGGCAAAACGCACTTTATCGCGCTCAACCCGCTTGCATCGAACGAAAAGCCTCGCTAATGGCTCGCCCCTGCCCGGCGGTCGTGCTGCCAGGCGGAACGAATGGTGCGGGCGTATAGCTCAGTGGTAGAGCACTATGTTGACATCGTAGGGGTCGCAAGTTCAATCCTTGCTACGCCCACCATTCGAAGCCTTTGAAAAGGCGCTGCGCAAGCGGCGCCTTTTTCGTTTTCGGGCAAGGTTCGCTTGGCAGATGCCCTTGCCGCGTCCGCCCGCGGCAGGCCATGCACCCGCCGGAACGCGCCGATACTTGCCTTGCTTACCGGGTGCGCTCTGGTAAGGGACTCGCGCGTTTTCCATCCCCCGGGGAGTCTTCGAGCACTATGGCTAAGATCAAGGTGAAAAACCCTGTCGTCGAAATGGACGGCGATGAAATGACGCGGATCATCTGGCAGTGGATCCGCGAGCGGCTCATCCTCCCCTACCTCGACATCGATCTCAAGTACTACGATCTGTCGATCGAAAAGCGCGACGAGACCAACGACCAGATCACCATCGACAGCGCCAACGCCACCAAGCAGTATGGCGTCGCCGTCAAGTGCGCGACGATCACCCCCGATGAAGCCCGCGTCGAGGAATTCAGCCTCAAGAAAATGTGGAAGTCGCCCAACGGCACGATCCGCAACATCCTGGGCGGCGTCGTCTTCCGCGAACCCATCGTCATCCAGAACGTGCCCCGCCTGGTGCCCGGCTGGACCGATCCCATCGTCGTCGGTCGCCACGCCTTCGGCGACCAGTATCGCGCCACCGACACGCTGATCCCCGGCCCCGGCAAGCTGCGCCTGGTGTTCGATGGCGACAACGGCGAGAAGATCGACCTCAACGTGTTCGACTTCCCCAGCGCCGGCGTGGCCATGGCGATGTACAACCTGGACGATTCGATCCGCGATTTCGCCCGCGCCTCGATGAACTATGCGCTCAACCTCAAGTGGCCGCTGTACCTTTCGACCAAGAACACCATCCTCAAGGCCTATGACGGCC
>JADLHU010000060.1 GCA_020848655.1 Novosphingobium sp. | reverse complement strand
GCAAGGCCAATGTGTTTATGGCACAGTGTTCTCGCGCAAGGCTCTGGCTTGCGTTTCAGCAAGTCTCTGGCTCCAAGCTAGGATTGCATTTCTCGGTTCGCTGACCCCGTCGCCTCGAAATGCAATGTTTTGTTTTGTTTCGAGGATGAACTGATGCCCACCAAGATCTATGTCGGCAATCTGCCCTGGCGGGCGACCGATGCCCAGCTCACCCAACTGTTCGGCGCCCATGGCGAAGTGACCGATGCACGCATCGTCACCGATCGCGAGACGGGCCGTTCGCGCGGTTTCGGGTTCGTGACCATGACGGTCGCCGAAGCAGCCCAGAATGCCATTCGCGCATTGAACGGTCATTCGCTTGAAGGCCGAAGTCTGGTCGTCAACGAAGCCCGCGAACAGCAAGGCGGCGGCGGCGGCGGGGGCGGTGGGTTTCGGCGCGGTGGCGGCGGCGGCGGCTTCGGGGGTGGCGGTGGTGGCGGCTACGGTGGTGGCGGCGGCGGCGGCTACGGTGGCGGCGGAGGTGGTGGTTACGGCGGCGGCGGCGGCGGCGGTGAACGTCGTGGTCCCGGCGGCGGCGGCGGCGGCGGCGAAGGCAGTGGCGGTGGTGGATTCGGCGGTCCGCGCCGGCCCCGTCAGTTCGGCTGATCCCCGCCGATTTTCGGTTCGTCCGATGACCGGGTGACACCTGCGGGTGCTGCCAGTTTTCGGATGGCGCGCAGGTCCGGCAAATACGGGCTTATGTCATTGAGCGGATGCCCTTTGTCCGGGGGTCCGATTGTCGTACCGGTCCAGCAGAGGCCGGTTTTTTTTTGCCGGTTCGCCTGCCTGGTTCACCCCGCGGGACGCCGGGCGGCCGGCAGTTGATGGAGAGCCAAAATGATTCAGCGGGTCGGAGTGGTGGGTGCCGGCGTGATGGGAATGGGCATCGCGAACAGTGCGGCGCGTGGCGGTTTCAAGGTGGCTGTCCGGGATATCGATGCGGCGCGCGAGCAGTTGGCCCGCGAGGCGGCCCTGGAGGTCGCGGGGTCGGCCGCGGCGATCGGCCGCCAGTGCGACGCGATCTTCATCGTCGTGGTCGATGCCGGCCAGATCGACGAGGTGCTCGGCGGACCGCAGGGGCTGTTGCCCGCGCTGTCGCCCGGCAAGCTGGTCCTGTTGTGCAGCACGATTTCGCCGGTCGACAGCGCGCGCTTCGCCGCTGCCATCGTTGCCACCGGCGCGGCGGTGCTCGATGCGCCCATCTCCGGCGGGCCGGCACGTGCCCAGGCCGGCACGATGAGCATGATGCTGGCGGGCGACCCGGCCGCGCTCGAACACGCCAAGGCGCTGCTGGATGCGGTCGCCGGTAAGCGCTTCGTGATCAGCGCGCAACCCGGCGATGCGGCCAAGGCGACGCTGGTCAACAACCTGATGGCGGGCATCCACCTGATGGCCGGCGCGGAAGCGCTGGCGCTGGCCGAGCGCCTGGGGCTCGATGCACACCAGATGACCGCGCTGATCACGGCGAGCTCGGGGCAGAGCTGGATGTTCGACGACCGCATGCCGCGCGCTTTGGCCGGCGACTTCGAGCCACGCGCACAGTCGCATGTGCTGACCAAGGACGTGCGGCTGGCCAACGAAGCGGCGGCCGCGGCTGGCCTGAGTCTGCCTCTGGGGGCGATGGCCGCTCAACTGCTGCAGGCTACCTGCGATGGCGGCTGGCGGACCGAGGACGACGCGGCTGCGCTGAAGTACTACCGCCAGCGCTTCGCCGGCTAGACACGCCGCGGGCGCCGCGCGAGTCGGTCCGCGTCAGGCGCGCCCGTCAGACGGGAGCGTCAGACGGGAGCGTCGCCCGCCTCACATATTCGGGTAGTTCGGGCCGCCGCCGCCCTCGGGCACGACCCATACGATGTTCTGGGTCGGGTCCTTGATGTCGCAGGTCTTGCAGTGCACGCAGTTCTGGGCGTTGATCTGCAGACGGTCGCTGCCGTCGTCGTTCTTCATGAACTCGTACACGCCGGCCGGGCAGTAGCGGCTTTCGGGGCCGGCGTACTTCGCGAGGTTGATGTCGACCGGGACCGACGCATTCTTCAGCGTGAGGTGGATCGGCTGGTTATCTTCGTGATTGGTGTTCGAGATGAACACCGACGAGAGCCGGTCGAAGGTGAGCTTGCCGTCGGGCTTGGGGTACTGGATGGGAGTGAACTCGCTGGCCGGGCGCAGCATCTCGTGGTCGGCATGGGTGTTGTGCAGCGTCCAGGGCGCCTTGCCCTTGAACACCACCTGGTCGATGCCCACCAGCAGCGTGCCCATCCACAGGCCCTTGGCCATCATCGGCTTGAAGTTGCGCGCGCGATGCAGTTCGTCGTGCAGCCAGGATTCCTTGAAGGCGGCCGGATAGGCATCGAGCGTATCGCCGGAGCGGCCGGCGCCGACCGCCTCGAACGCGGCTTGCGCGGCCAGCATGCCGGTCTTGATCGCGGCATGGCTGCCCTTGATGCGCGAGGCGTTCAGGAAGCCGGCGTCGCAGCCGATCAGCGCGCCCCCGGGAAACACCAGGTCGGGCAGCGCATTGATGCCGCCGGCGACGATGGCGCGCGCCCCGTAGGCCAGCCGCTTGCCGCCCTCGAGAAACTCGCGGATGGCCGGATGGGTCTTGTAGCGCTGGAACTCTTCGTAGGGCGACAGATAAGGGTTCTGATAGGCGAGCCCGACGACATAACCGACCGCGACCTGGTTGTTCTCGAGGTGATACAGGAACGACCCGCCGTAGGTGTCGTTGGCCAGCGGCCAGCCGGCGGTGTGGATCACCAGACCGGGCTTGTGCTTGGAGGGATCGATTTCCCAGAGCTCTTTGAGGCCGATGCCGTAGCTTTGCGGATCGCGTCCGTGCGCCAGGTCGAAACGCGCGATCAACTGCTTGCCCAGGTGACCGCGGGCGCCTTCGGCGAACAGCGTGTAGCGCGCGTGCAGTTCCATGCCGGGTTGGAAGTTGTCGGTGGGCTCGCCGTCGCGGCCCACGCCCATGTTGCCGGTGGCCACTCCCTTGACCGAACCGTTCTCGTGAAAGAGCACTTCGGAGGCCGCAAAGCCCGGATAGATTTCGACGCCCAGGCCCTCGGCCTGCTGGCCCAGCCAGCGCACGACATTGGCCAGGCTGATCACGTAGTTGCCGTGATTCTGGAAGCACGCGGGCAGCATCCAGTCGGGCACGCGGCGCGCGCCATTCTCGGACAGGAACAGGAAGCGGTCTTCGACCACCGGTGTGTTCAGCGGCGCGCCCATCGCCTGCCAGTCGGGGAACAGCTCGGTGATGGCGCGCGGATCCATGACAGCGCCCGACAGGATGTGTGCGCCGACCTCGGACCCTTTTTCGATCACGCACACACCGATCTCGGAGCCGGCCTGCGCGGCCATCTGCTTCAGGTGGATGGCCGCAGCCAAGCCGGCCGGGCCACCGCCGACGATCACCACGTCGAATTCCATCGAGTCGCGCTGGATGTCCATTCTTGTCTTTCGAAGCAGTCGGGAATCCCGCGATTTTCGGTGAATAGAGAGGGCGGTGCAAACGGAACCGCCCGTTATTCGATGACGAGACCGCCTGGCAGAACAAGGGCATGTGCGATCATGTCGACCGGTCCGATGCGATGGCGTCGGCCCTGCGGCGGTCGCCCCGGCGGCCTGATACTCCCTTTTTGAGCGGCACCCATCGGCAACATGACCACCACATTCGATCTCACCGGAAAAATCGCGCTCGTCACCGGCGCCTCCAGCGGACTGGGCGCGCGTTTCGCGCGGGTGCTGGCCGCCAATGGCGCGCAGGTGGTGCTGGCCTCGCGGCGCGTCGAGCGCCTGAAGGAGTTGCGCGCCGAAATCGAATCCGACGGCGGTGCCGCGCATGTCGTCGCGATGGACGTCACCGACCTGGCCAGCATCCGCTCTGCGGTGGCCCATGCCGAGACCGAGGCCGGCCCGATCGACATCCTGGTCAACAACTCGGGCGTGAGCACGACGCAAAAGCTGGTCGATGTCACTGACGAGGACTACGACTTCGTCTTCGACACCAACACCAAGGGCGCGTTCTTCGTCGCCCAGGAAGTGGCCAAGCGCATGATCGTGCGCTCGCGTGACGGCGCCACCGACGCCCAGCCGCGCCAGGCCCGCATCATCAACATCGCCTCGATGGCCGCGCTGAAGGTGCTCTC
>JADLHU010000059.1 GCA_020848655.1 Novosphingobium sp. | reverse complement strand
TCTTGATGAAGTGGAGCGTGCGCATGTTGTGCAGCCGGTCGGCCAGCTTGACGAGGAGGACGCGCAGGTCCTCGCTCATCGCCAGGAAGAACTTGCGCAGGTTTTCGGCCGCGCGCTCGTTCTCGGTCATCGCCTCGATCTTCGAGAGCTTGGTGACGCCATCGACCAGCCGCGCCACTTCCGGCCCGAAGAAGCGCTCCACTTCCTCGATCGTCGCCAGGGTATCTTCCACGGTATCGTGGAGCAGCGCGGTGACGATCGTTTCCTGGTCGAGCTTCAGCTCGGTCATCAGGCCGGCGACTTCGATCGGGTGGCTGAAATAGGGATCGCCGCTGGCGCGCTTCTGCGTGCCGTGTTTCTGCACGGTATAGACATAGGCGCGGTTCAGGATCGCCTCGTCCGCATCGGGATCATAGGCTTTGACGCGTTCGACGAGTTCATATTGACGGAGCATGTTCCCCTAGATGTGCGGATTTATCGGCGCGGGGCAAGGGGCTTGCGCAATCTGATCGCCGATCGCGTGCCGGACGCCTTCGACGGCCGGCCTGATCAGGGCGCCGCGGCCGCCGGCTGCGGGGTGACGAGCGCCCAGTGCGGCCCGGCCTGGCGCAGCGTCAGCCCCAGCCGGCGGGCCAGCGCCACGGCGGCCGCCTTGCCCCCGGCATCGGCCGGCAATGCGCCCGAAAAGCGCCGTGAACCGACATCGGGGAAGGCGACCACGGCGAACCCGCTGAGCCGACGCACATCCTCCAGCACATCGGAAACTGGCGCGTCCGTATAGACCAGCCGCCCTGACACCAGCCGGCCCTGCAGTTGCGGCGTCGGCGGTGCGGGCTGAAGCCAGTGGGGCAGCAGAACGAGCAGCAGCAGCCCGGCCAGAGCGACCAGCGCCAGCCGGAGCGCGCGAGTCCGCCAGTGCGGGGCGGACAGGGCGGTCATCGCTGGTCCGGATGGACGCGCAGCATATCCAGCAGCACGTGATCGCGGCGCACGAAATGATGATAGAGCGCAGCCAGGCTGTGCAGGCCGATCAGCGCCAGCATCGCCCAGGCCAGCGTTTCGTGCCACTGGCCCAGCAGGTCGCCCAGATCGGGGTTGCGCGCGATCAGGCGCGGAAAGGCATGGTCGAACAGGCGCAGCTTGCGCATCTTGGCGCTGGACTGCGCCCAGCCGAGCAGCGGCATCGCCAGCAGCAGGATGTAAAGCGCCGAATGACTGGCGTTCGACACCAGCTTCAACAGCGGCGTGCCTTCCATCGCGCTTTCCACCTTCCAGAACAGGCGCACGATCAGCCGTGCGAGCGTGAGCGCCAGAACCGTCAGCCCGATGGTGCGGTGGCTGTCCAGCCAGAACAGGCGCTGGTCCGGGTCATCCAGTCCGTTGCGGTAGAACGCGATGGCGAATGCCGCCGTCACCAGCAGCACCGTTATCCAGTGAAATCCTATCCGCAAGACCCGTGCCGCCATCCCTGCCTCCTTTGGTTGCAGGGGAAAGACGCCGGGAACGGCCCCGCGCCTCACCCCGCGCAAGAAAAAGCGCACGAAGCCAGCTTCTTGGACATTGCGTTGCCTGTGCGCGACGAGCCGAATTTTTTCGCGGCGGTGCCAACTGGGGTGGCCGCGCGCGCGTGGCGTCTGGCCGATGGTGCACCACACTACAGGGAGTGAAAATGAGGTACTATCTGCTTGGAGGATCAGCAGTGATCCTTGCCGCCTCTTGCGTTGCGTCCGGCACGTTCGCGCCGTTCCGGGCCTCGGCCTTGCCGTCCTACGCACGCCAGACCGGCGAGGACTGCGCCGCCTGCCACGTCGGCGGGTTCGGCCCCCAACTGACGCCGCACGGGCGCGAATTCAAGATCAACGGCTATTCCGATGGCAAGACGATGATCCCGCTATCGGGCATGGCGGTGGCCAATTTCACCAAGACCCGCGCCGATCGCGCCGATCCGATTTCGGGGCATGACGGGCGCAACGACAATGTCGCGCTGCAGGAAGCCTCGGTCTTCGTCGCGGGGCGGATCACCAAGGGTCTGGGCACGTTCATCCAGACGACCTATTCCGAGATCGACCGGCACACCGCGCTTGATCACTTCGAGATCCGCTATGCCCATCCGATCAAGTTCGCCGGCGACGACGCGGTGGTCGGCGTTTCGGTCAACAACAACCCCACGCTGCAAGACCCGTTCAATTCGGTTGGCGCGTGGTCGTTCCCCTACACATCGTCCGATCTGGGCTTCGAAAGCATCTCGGCGCCGCTGATCCAGGGCGGGGTCGAGCATCAGGTGCTGGGCGCATCGGCCTATGTCTCGCTGGCCAACGGGCTTTACGCCGAAGTGGGCGGCTATCGTTCGCTCAAGCCCAGCTTCCTCGCTACTTTCGGCATTGCTTCGGAATCGGGCAGCATCAAGGGGGTGGCGCCCTACTGGCGACTGGCCTTCGCGGGCGGTTCGGGCAAGCAGAACGGATCGATCGGGCTGATCGGCATGACCGCCAAGATCAATCCCGATCGCGATGGCCTGGCCCAGACCGACAACTATGCCGATTTCGGCATCGACGGCAGCTACCAGTACCAGTTGAACCGCCGCAACATGTTCACCGCGACATATCCTACATCCACGAAAGCCAGAAGCTGCGTCACGCAGTCGCGCTGAAGGAGACCGGCCTGGTCGCTCACAAGCTGAACGCGATCTCGGGCGAAGTGAGCTGGTATCACAACAAGCACTATGGCTTGACGCTGGGTGGCTTCCACACCACCGGCACCAAGGATCTGAAGCTGTTCACCCCGGCCGACGAGGAAGGCAGCCGTGTCGGCACGCCCAACACCGATGGCTACATCGCGCAGGCCGACTGGACGCCGTTCGGCGGCGAAGGCCAATCGACCTTCTCCAACCTGCGGCTTGGCCTTCAGTACAAGGGCTATACCAAGTTCAACGGCGCGAAGACCGACTATGACGGCTCCGGCCGCGATGCCAGCGACAACAACACGCTGACCGCATTCGCCTGGATCGCGTTCTGATCAACCCCATCAAAGGAAGACCCATGAAACTTGCCATTGCCGGCGGCCTGGCCGCCTATCTGCTCGTGATCGGGCTGGCGGCCGCGCCGGCAATGTCACAGACCGGGGGCGATCCCGATGCCGGCGCCGATGTGTTCGACGCCAATTGCGGCGATTGCCATTCGCTATCGCCGCGCGGCCTCAACAAGAAAGGCCCCACGCTGTTCCGCGTGACCGGCCGGCGCGCGGGCACATCGCCCGGCTTTGCCTTCTCCGCACCGATGCGCGCATCGGGGATCGTGTGGACGCCCGAGCGGATCAGCGCCTACCTAGCGAACCCGCGCGCGGTTGTGCCCGGCGGCATCATGAAATTCCGGGGCTTGCCCCGCCCGCAGGACAGGGCCAACGTGATCGCCTATCTCCAGCACCCGGACTGACCGGGCGAACCAAGGCCGCATGACGCGAGAAGGCATTACGATGGACATGACGAGGGCAGGACGGGTTTTGGCATCGACGGCGCTGGCCGCCACGCTGGCGGGCGCGGGTCTTTCCGGCGCAGCCAGCGCGCAGGACGGATCACCCCCCGCCGCTGCCGAATCGCGCGAAATCGTGATCATCGCGCCGCGCACGCTGCCCCCGGCGCCGCAACGCGACAGCATGTCCGGTGCCGCGATCGTGACCACCACGGTGAGCATTCCCGTGCTCTATGGCGATCTCGACCTGACGAAACCCGCCGATGCGGATCGCTTGCTCGTGCGGGTGAACAACGTGGTGCGCGATGCCTGCCTGACGCTGGACCGGATGCAGCCGTTCAATCCCGACCCGCAATGCGCTGCCCACACCCTGCCGGGCGCGACCGCGACCGCCAAGGCCACCATCGCTGCCGCCGTCAGGGCCGCCGCGCCGGGGAAATAGCCCGAACGGTTCAGCCCGCGAAGCTGAAATCCACCATGATCTCGCCCGAGATGCCTTCCAGCGCGGCGCGCACCGCATCGGCCGGCAGGCTTTCGGGGATGGCGACTTTCGCCACCGCGCGGAACAACAATTCGCCCGACCATGCGCCGTTTTCAACGGTCGTGGCGAAGTCCTCGATGTTCACGCCCAGCCCGGCCAGCACCGAAGTGACCTCGCGCACGATGCCGGGCCGGTCCTGCCCGACCAGTTCGATGGTCTGCACGCCAGGCGCCGCGGCCGGCGCATCGCCCGCCGGCACGATCGACACCTCCAGCCCCACGGCATCAACCGCGCGGATCGCCCGTTCGAACGCGGCCACGTCTTCGATCTCGACCAGGACCGAGCCGACATATTTGCCGCCAAGCCGGCTGAGGTGGCTTTCCAGCCAGTTGCCGCCCGCCGCATAGACCGTTTCGGCCAGCGCCTGGGTCAACCCCGGACGGTCGCTGCCAACCGCCGTCAGGATCACTTTTGACGTCATCGCGTGCTCTCCCTCGGGGCTGTGTTTCTTCCTACACCGGATCGAACAGATCGCGATACTGGCGCGGCTGCGAACGCAGGTACTGCGGCGCCGCCTTGACCCGCGCGCCCAGATGCGCGGCCGCATGCCACGGCCAACGCGGATCGTAGAGGATGGTGCGGGCCAGCGCGATGGCATCGGCATCGCCCGTGCCGACGATCGCTTCGGCCTGCTCGTAATCGGTGATGAGGCCCACCGCGATCACCGGGATCGAAACGCCCTGCTTCACCGCGCGCGCCAGCGGCACCTGGTAGCTGGGACCGACCGGGATGGCCTGGCCCGCGTCCAGCCCGCCGCTGGATACGTGGATTGCCGCGCAGCCACGTGCTTCCAGCGCCTGTGCGAACGCCACGGTCTGCGCCGCATCCCAGCCGCCGTCCACCCAATCGGTGCCCGAGACGCGCATCGAGACTGGCCGGTCCGCCGGGAAGGCGGCGCGCACCGCATCGAACACTTCCAGCGGAAAACGCATGCGGTTTTCCAGGCTGCCGCCGTATTCGTCCTCGCGCCGGTTCGACAGCGGCGAAAGGAATTCGTGCAGCAGATAGCCATGCGCGCCGTGGATCTGGATCAGGTCAATGCCCAACCGGGCGGCGCGGACTGCGGCGGCGACGAACGCATCGCGCACTGCGGCCATCCCGGCCGCGTCGATCGCCAGCGGGGGATTGTCGGTGGCGGCGAATGGTAGCGCCGAAGGGGCGACCGTCTGCCAGCCGTTCGGCGCGTCGGGCGCGATCTGATGCCCGCCCCGCCACGGCACCTCGCACGAAGCCTTGCGCCCGGCATGGGCTAGTTGAAGGGCGATCGGCATGTCGGAATGGCGGCGCACACTGGCCAGCACGCTCGCCATGGCGGCTTCGGTCGCATCATCCCACAGGCCGACGTCGCCATAGGAAATCCGCCCTTCGGGCACCACCGCCGTCGCCTCGATCGTCAGCAGCCCCGCGCCCGACAACGCCAGATTGCCAAGATGGATGGTGTGCCAGTCGGTCATCCGGCCATCGACGGCGGAATACTGGCACATCGGGGCGATGACGACGCGGTTGGCAAGGCGCAGCCCGCCCACGATCAAGGGTTCGAACAGGCGTGGTCCACTCATCGTCATCTTCCTTTCGTGTCGGCCCCGCGATCGGGACCGGTTACGCCCAGGCCGCCTCGGGCGGCAGGCTCATCAGAATCGCATCGATATTGCCGCCGGTCTTGAGGCCGAACAGCGTGCCCCGGTCATAGACGAGGTTGAATTCGGCATAGCGTCCGCGCCATTCCAGTTGGCGGCGCTTGTCATCCGGTGTGAAGTCCAGCCCCATGCGCCGCCGCACCAGTCGGGGGAACACCGCCAGGAACGCTTCGCCCACCGCGCGGGTGAAGGCGAAATGGCGCTCCCACGCCGCGTCATCGTCGCATTCGAGGTGGTCATAGAAGATGCCGCCGACGCCGCGATGCACCTTGCGGTGCGGGATATAGAAATAGTCGTCCGCCCACTTGCTGAAGCGTTCGTGGTAATCGGCGCCATGGGCATCGCAGGCCAGCTTCAGTTCGGCATGGAATTCGGCCGTGTCTTCGTCATAAGGGATCGGCGGATTGAGATCCGCGCCGCCGCCGACCCACGCCCTGGTGGTGGTGAGGAACCGGGTGTTCATGTGCACGGCGGGCACATGGGGATTGGCCATGTGCGCGACAAGGCTGATGCCCGTTGCCGAAAAGCCCGGCTGCTCCGCCGAAGCCCCGTTGACCGATGCCGCGAACTCGCGCGAGAAAGCACCGCCGACGGTGGAGACGTTGACGCCCACTTTCTCGAACACCCGGCCCTTCATCAGCCCGCGCGTGCCGCCCCCGCCTTGGCCGCCGCCACTTTCGCCGGAACCCGCTTCGCCTTCCACCGCCGCGCGCTGCCATGGGGCGTAATCGAATGCGGCGTCGCTGCCGGCCTCGCGCTCGATCGCCTCGAACTCGGCGCAGATGGCATCGCGCAGCGATTCGAACCAGATGCGCGCGCGCTCGGTATGGGGGGTCCAGTCGGTCATCTCGGGCCTTTTCTGCTTGATCGGGCGCGCTTGCCAAATGGCGGGGGCTGCGGCAAGGGAAAGCCATGGTTCCCTTTTCGTTCGTTTCCGTGGAATTGCGCCTGCTCGCCGGGCGAGCGCTGTTCTGGCCCAGCGAAAACGCACTGCTGGTGGCCGATCTGCATCTGGAAAAGGGCAGCTTCTTCGCTCGCCACGGCCAGATGCTGCCCCCTTATGACAGCCGCGAAACGCTCGAACGCCTGGCGCTCGCCATCCGCGAAACCGGGGCGCGGCGCGTTTTCGCGCTGGGGGACAATTTCCATGATGCCGATGGCGTCGAACGGCTGGAACCCCATGCCGCCGGCATGCTGGCCGCGCTGACCCGCGCGACCGACTGGGTGTGGATCACCGGCAACCACGATGCGGCGATGGCCACGCCCGAACCGGGCGGCACGCTGGCCGAGGAACTGGAACTTGGCGGGCTGGTGCTGCGGCACAAGGCCATGACCGGGGAAACCCGCCCCGAACTGTCCGGCCACTTCCACCCGCGCCTGGCCGTGGCCGCACGCGGCCGCCGAGTCGCGCGGGCCTGCGCGGTGCGCAGCGAGCGGCGGCTGATCCTGCCTGCGTTCGGCGCGCTGACCGGGGGTATGGACGCCGGCCACCCGACGATCATGGCGGCCATGCAGCCCGCGCGCGCAATCGATGCGGTTCTGCTGGCTTCTGGGCGACTTCTGGAATATCCGCTGTGGCGAGCGGGAGCCTGATTGCCATGCCTTGACGGTAGGGCGATTATTCGCGCTTTGCTTGCGCGCGCGATTCGATTTAAGGACGCGCCCAGCACGCTTCGACATCTGGCAGCAATAATTGGAGATCGCACTATAGCACCCCCACCCCGGCGCATGATGGCCCCGCCCGTAAAGAGCGGTCCGCGCTACAACAATTTCATCACCGTCGACAAAGTCCGTGTGATTGACGGCGAAGGTGAGAATCTCGGCGTGATGTACACTCGCGAGGCGATCGAGCAGGCGGCGGAAGCCGGCCTCGATCTGGTCGAGGTGTCCCCGAACGCCGACCCGCCGGTGTGCAAGTTCCTCGATGTCGGCAAGTTCCGGTACGAAGCCCAGAAAAAGGCCACTGCCGCGCGCAAGTCGCAAAAGACGCAGGAGATCAAGGAGATCAAGATGCGTCCGAACATCGACGATCACGACTATGACGTGAAGATGCGCAACGTGCAGCGTTTCATCCTCGATGGTGACAAGGTGAAAGTCACGCTGCGCTTCCGCGGCCGCGAACTTTCGCACCAGCAGCTTGGCATGGCCTTGCTCAAGCGCGTGCAGGACGATGTGGCCGAAGTGGCCAAGATCGAAGCCTATCCGCGCATGGAAGGCCGCCAGATGCTCATGGTGCTGTCGCCCAAGTAAAGTCGCCCCCGCATGGGCGGGCGCTGGCGTTGTCCCCGATCCGTGCCGGATTCGGGGCGATAGCCCGTACCCATGACCGAAGGTAACGGCCCGTATCGCTTGCCAAGGGCACGGCCGGTGTGCTTGGGGCGGCCGATGCGGACCCCGTCATCGCGGGGCCGTCGGGGGTGGTGAGCACGAAATGAACGCGCAGCGAATCGGCCTTGTCGTCGGCCTGGCAGGTTTTCTGCTTACGCTGGTCGTTCCCGCGCCGTCCGACATGCCGCCGCACGCCTGGTACACCGCCGGGCTGGTGTGGTGGATGGCGACCTGGTGGATGACCGAGGCGCTGCCGCTATACGCCACCGCCTTCCTGCCTTTCGTGGTGCTGCCGCTGCTGGGCGTCGCCGATGCCAACAAGACCGCGTCGGCCTATGACTCGCCCATCATGTTCCTGGTCATCGGCGGCGCCTTCCTGGCGCTGTCGATCGAACGCACCGGGCTGCACCGGCGGCTGGCGCTGTTCGTGCTCAACCGTGCCGGGAACACGCCCTGGCGGCTGCTGCTGGCGGTGATGACCGCCACCGCGCTGCTGTCCACGATCAATTCCAACACATCCACCGCGCTGATCATGATGCCCATGGCGCTGGCCATGCTCGCAGCCGGCGGGATCAAGCCCGGCGACACCACGGGGATTGCCGGGGCGCTGCCGATGGGCGTGGCCTTTGCCGCCACGCTGGGCGGCTATGGCACCATGGTCGGCACGCCCACCAACGCCATCGGCGCCGGGCTGATCGAAAAGACGCTGGGCGTCGAAATCACGTTCGCCCAGTGGAGCCTTTACGGCATGCCGATGGTGATCCTGGCCGTGCCGTTGGCCGCCTTCATCATCGCGCGCGTTCATCGCCTGCACGACGACCGCTTCGACCCCGCCGCCGCCCGCGCCGCCATCGCCGGGGCCACGCAGTGGAGCGCGCCCGAACGGCGGCTGGTGCCGGTGGTGGTGCTGACGCTGGCCTGCTGGCTGTCGCAACCGCTGGTCGAACCGCTGTTTCCCAAGGGAGGGCTGACCGACGGCACGATCGCCGCCGTGGCCGGGTTGATCCTGTTCGTGCTGCCCGATGGCACCGGCCGCCCGATGCTGCTGTGGAAGGAAGCCAACCGCGCGCCGTGGGACGTGGTGCTGATGTTCGGCGGCGGCCTTTCGCTCGCCATGGGCATGACCGATTCGGGGCTGGCGGCGTGGCTGGGGCTGAAGATGCTGCCGCTGGCCGCCGTGCCGCTGCCGATCGTGGCGCTGGTGCTGGTCGGCTTCGTGATCGTCGTCACCGAATTCGCCAGCAATGTCGCGGCGGCCAGCGGCATCATGCCCGTCGTCGCCGCGCTGGTCGCCGCGTTGGGGGCCGATCCGATCCTGCTGGCCCTGCCCGCGGCCTTCGCCGCAAGCTGGGGCTTCATGCTGCCTGCCGGCACCGGGCCGAACGCCATCGCATGGGGCACCGGCCACATCTCGTTGCGCCGCGTGATCAAGGCCGGGCTATGGCTGGACCTTGCCGGAATCGTGCTGATCGTCGGCACGGTGTGGAGCGTCGCCGCGCTGACGCGCTGACGGTTTTCCCGCCTGGATCAGCCCTTCCACTCGCGCCGTTCCTCGGCGGAGCGCAGCACGTCGTAGGCAAGCTGGATCTTCTGGAAGGCCTTGGCGGCTTCGGCATCGCCGGGACGCACATCGGGGTGGACTTCCTTGGCCTTGCTGCGCCAGGCCTTGCGCACCGCGTCGAAATCGGCGTCCGGGTCCAGCCCCAGCACTTCCAGCGCGCGCATTTCGTCGCGGCTGCGGCTGCCATCGCCCGAACCGGCCCAGGCATAGTGCGAGGCTTCGCTATAGCCCGAATTGTCACGCCGTTCGGCGTTTTCCCGCGCGGCGGCGTCTTCGGCGTCGAGGCCGGCGAAATAGTCCCACCCCGAATTGTATTCGGCCGCGTGCTTCTGGCAGAAATACCAGCGTTCCGGGCTGTTGGGCGATTTGGGCGCAGGGCAATCACCACGTTCGGAGCAGCCATGGCGATCGCACAGACGAACATGCGCCGCCTCGCGCGCGCCTTCATAGCCGCGCCAGCGGGGAAAGCCCCAGTCGTTGGATTGGCGTGCGCGGCTCATCCCTTCGCGATAATCCGCCCGCTGGCGCAAGCGCAAGCCTTGAAACGCTTTTCATGCAGATTAGCCCGCCGGTGGCGCAGGCCACGGGCCGGACGCATCCGCACCGGCCCGTGCCCGCTCAATCGAGCGTCACCGTCACCGCGCGGCGGTTCTTGGCCCACGAAGCCTCGTCCGAACCAAGCGCCACCGGCCGTTCCTTGCCATAGCTGACGGTGCTGAGCCGCGACGGGTCGATCCCGACGCTGACCAGATAGTTCTTGGCCGAATTGGCACGCCGTTCGCCCAGCGCCAGGTTGTAGTCGCGGGTGCCGCGTTCGTCCGCATGACCTTCCAGAGTGGCGCGCTTGGTCGGATAGCGCTGCAACCACTGCGCCTGCGTTTGCAGGGCGGCGGCATCGACGCTATCGATGTTATAGCGATCGGTATCGAAGTAGATCGTGTCCTGCCCTTGCGTGAACGCCACGAAATCGGCCTGACTGCCCGGTACCGGACCGGACACCGCGCCCGTATCGGTGGTCGTGGTGCTGGCGCCCGGATCGGGGGGAAGCTGCTTGGGCGCCTTGGTAGCGCAGGCCGAAAGCGCGATGCAGCCGGCCAGCAGCAGGGCGGTGGTTGCGGATTTGCGATAGCTGGGCATGGGCAGTCTCCTTTTGCAGAGGCCTGCCGGTATCAACGCGACACCGGCACGGATGTTTCACGACAAGGCATCATGGACGGATCGGCCCCCAGGCCGGGTCGGAGGCATCGACCGGGGTCGGCAGGCGGCGTTCGTTGCGCCCGGTCAGGTCCACCTGCCACAGCGATGCCTTGCCGGTGTTCTTTTCGGTGCGGAAGAACTGGATGATGCGGCCGTTGGGCGCCCAGGTCGGCGCTTCGTCCTGCCAGCTATCGGTCAGATAGCGCAGCCCGCCGCCATCGGGATTGACCACCGCGACGCGCAAGTTGCCGACGATGTGCGTGAACGCGATCTGATCGCCGCGCGGGCTCCATTCGGGCGTCGCCGCGCGGCCGCCGAAGAAACTGATGCGGCGCTGGTTGCTGCCATCGGCGTTCATCACATAGATCTGCTGGCTGCCGGACCGATCGCTTTCGAACACGATCCTGCTGCCATCGGGCGAATAGCTGCCGCCCACGTCGATGCCGGGGCCGTCGGTCAGCTTCTGGCTGGCGCCGCCCGCCACCGGCACCCGGTAGATGTCGGTATTGCCCGCTACTGCCATCGAATAGAGAATCCACTTGCCATCGGGCGACCAGCGCGGCGCGAAGGTGGGATTGCTGCTTTGCGTGATCAGGCGCTGGGTATCCGTTGCCAGATCATAGACATAGATGCGCGGATTGCCGTTCAGGTACGACAAGTAGAGGATCGACTTGTAATCGGGCGAATAACGCGGCGTCAGCGCGGTGGCCTGCCCGCTGGTCAGGTAGCGGTGGTTGGCACCGTCCGAATCCATGATCGCCAGCCGCTTCATGCGGCGATTCTTCGGCCCCGTTTCGGCGATATAGGCGATGCGGCTGTCAAAGAACGGGCTTTCGCCGGACAGCCGCGAATAGACCATGTCGGCGCACTTGTGCGCGGCGCGGCGCCAGTCGGACGGCGGCACCACCCAGCCGGCCTTGGCAAGCTGCTGCTTCAGCGCCACGTCATAAAGATAGCAGCCCACGGTCAACTGCCCGTCCTCCCCGGCGCGGACATAGCCCTGCACCAACATTTCGGCACTGCGCGCCGACCACACGGGGAAATCGGGGGTATTGATCTGCGGATAGGACGGCTGCGGCAGGCCATCGGGACCGGACGGCTTGAACAACCCGTTGTTGCGCAAATCCGCCGCGATCACTTGCGAAACGCTGCGCCCCAGCGCGGCGGTGGAGCCGGCGTTGGTCTGCGTCGGCACATCCTGGTCGGTGGCGAAGACGGTGATCGCGACACCCAGGTCCTGCCAGTCGTTCTCGTCCGAAACGGTGACTTCCAGCCCCGCCCCGTCCGGCTGCGCGGTTGGCGGAGGCTGGGTCTGGGTCTGGGCTATCGCGGGTGCGGCCAAGGCCATGGCAAGGGCGAACAGGGCGGGACGGGTCATTGGGAGAGCCTCTTGTCGAATCGCGAAGTGACGGTCTGCCACGCGGAGTAATATTCGTCCGGCAGGTTGAACGGGGCCGCCAGGCGGACGGCGCGGATCGCCTGTTCGGCATGGCGTGCCTTCTGGGCGGCATTGCCGGCGGTCTCGCCCGATTGGCTGACCACTTCGGGCGTGCCGATCAGGCTGCCATCTTGCGCGAGCCGGAAACGCACGATCGTGACCAGCAGTTCCGCGTCGGCCCCTTGCGGCGCCACCCAGTGCGGCTTGAGCTGGCGCGAGATCGCGCTGCCGATGGCGGAGCGCACCGCCGGGCCGATCGCGGCGGCCGGCGCCGCATTGCGCGCGGCGGTGTTCGACCGCGCGCCCGATACGCCCGACAGGAAATCGGCACCGACACGGCTGCCGCCGGGCCGCGTGGTCGGCCGCGCTGCGGTGGCGGACGCGCCGCCGCTGGTGGTTGTGGCGGGCTTGCCGCTCGGCCGGGCGGCGGCGGCCGTCGCCGGACGGGCGGCGGGCGCGGCGGCAGGACGCGCGACAGGCTTGGCCGGGGTGGCCGGGCGTGCGGTGGCACGCGGCGCGGGCGCGGGCGCGGGCCGTTGCACCGGAACCGGGCGCGGAGCTGGCGCCCGGGCCGGACGCGCCACGGGCTTTGGCGCCGGCCTGGGAGTGGGCTTGGCAACAGGTGCCGGCGCAGGACGGACAGGTGCTGGCTGCGTCCTGGGAAGCGGCTTTGGCGCCGGTTGGGGCTTTGGCTCAGGTTTCGGCTCAGGCCGGGGAACTGGCGCAGCCTCCGCCTTCACCGGCGGCGCAGGCTCCGCCGCCGGGGCGGGCGGTGCTGCTTCGCCGATCTGCGGCGCGATATCGGGCGCGGCCTCTGCGGCGGGCTTGGGTGCGGTGGAGGTCAGCCCCACCTCGTCGCTGATCGTCACCTCGATCCGTTCGGGCGGGGCCAGCACCGGCGCGCCGCGCGGATGCCATAGCAACAGCGCGACCAGCCCGGCGTGCGCGGCAATCGCCACCGCCAGTCCGATACGTTCCTCGTTGCGAAGGGCCAGTGCTGCCATGATACCGGCCTATGGAGCCGTATCTGAACGAGCGCTGACATCCGCCCCGGAAACGCCGGGTTCGGCCGCGGAGGCGATCGTGACCAGCGAAATGGATGTAAAGCCGGCGCGGTTCAGTTCGCCCATCACACCCATGACGTGGCCATAGTCCAGCCCCTTGTCGGCGCGCAGCGTCACCAGCGGCAGCTTGCCTTCGGCATCGGGAGCGAAGGCTGCCAACCGGTCGGCCAGTTCACCGGGCGCGACCGGTTCCTCGTCCAGATAGACGCCGCCATCGCGCGCAAGGCTAATCGTCACCTGTTTCTTCTCTTCCGCCAGTGCCTTGGCCCGGCTTTCCGGCAGTTCCACCGGCACCCCGGCCTTCAGCAGTGGCGCGGTGACCATGAAGATGATCAGCAGCACCAGCATCACGTCGACCAGCGGGGTGACGTTGATATCGGCCATCGGCGCGCGCGCGCCGCGCCCCCGGCGGCGCCGTCCGCCGCCTCCTCCCAGACTGCCCATGGCCATGGCTCAGCCCTCCAACTGGCGGCTGAGCGTCGCCTGGAAGCGATCGGCAAAGCGCTGGAGCACGGCTTCGAAGGCGTTCACCCGGTGCGACAGGCGGTTGTAGGCGATGACCGCCGGGATCGCCGCGAACAGGCCGATGGCGGTCGCGAACAGCGCTTCCGAAATGCCGGGTGCGACCACCGCGAGCGAGGAATTCTGCTGCTGGCCGATCTGGAAGAAGCTGTTCATGATCCCCCAAACGGTACCGAACAGGCCCACAAACGGCGCGACCGACCCCACAGTGGCCAGGAAGTTCAGCCGATCCGCCAGGCCATCGGCTTCCTGCGCGACGGCGGAATCCATCACCGTGGCGATGCGCTGGCGCGCGCCTTCGCGATCCACGGTCTTGCCCGAAAGCGAGCGCCGCCATTCGGCGATCCCCGCTTCGGCGACGCGGCCCAGCGCGACATCGCCCTTGCCGCGTTCGGCATGGAACGCCTCGATATCGCGCGCCTTCCAGAAGTCCTGTTCATAGGCCGCGCTGCGCTTGCGCACGCCCGCCAT
This sequence comes from Novosphingobium sp., assembly GCA_020848655.1. GTDB lineage: Bacteria > Pseudomonadota > Alphaproteobacteria > Sphingomonadales > Sphingomonadaceae > Novosphingobium. The sequence goes on along the minus strand of JADLHU010000059.1, from coordinate 3,344 downwards.
GCGCAGCGAGAACGAGACGATGATCGCCCAGACCCAGATGCTGGCGAGGATCAGGCCGATCATCACCACCTGCACCACGATATCGGCATCGAGGAACAGCTTGACCGGATTCAGATGCGTTGGCGCGCCGGCCGCCGAGGCGGCAGCGAGGAGGGAAAGGGCGTTCATGGGTTTCCTTCTTGAATGGGAGCGCCGGTCGGTGCGGCGGCAACGGCGGCGAAGGCCTGGCGCCAGGCATCGGGCTGGCGGCGCGGCCGTCCGTCAGGCCCGACGAAGCCGATGCGCAACCGCGCTTCGCTGAGCAGGGTTTCCCCTCGCAGCGCGCGCTGCCGCATGCGGCAACTGGCCGCGCGAATCTCCTCGACGCGGCTTTCGATCAGCACCGCATCGTCGAGCCGGGCGGGTGCGAGATAACGGATGGCAAGGTCGGCGACGGCATAGACGCCCTCGCCCGCTTCGTATGCGGCGCGCTGGCCGATGCCCAGCAGGCGCAGGATGTCCGACCGGGCGCGCTCGAACCAGCGCAAGTAGTTGGCGTGGTAGACCATGCCCGAAAGATCGGTGTCCTCGAAGTAGACCCGCACCGCAAAGCGATGCACCGGTCCATCGAAACGACCGCCCGAAGGTTCGGGAAATCGGGGAGGTTCGGGAAATGACGTCATGCCGCCGGCGTTGTAGCCGTGCGGCGAGTCGCAGGGCAAGAGCGGGCGGGCGATCCGATGCGATTGCAACGCGATTGGCCCGGCCGGACGCCGGAACGCCCGTCCCGCCGGCGGTCAGTCCGCGATCATCTGGTAGAACTGGCGACCGCCGAAGATATGGACATGCAGGTGCGCCACTTCCTGGTGGCCATGGCCACCCATGTTGACCAGCAGCCGGTAACCGGGCTGATCGAGCCCCAACTGGCGCGTCACTTCGCCCACCGCCCGAGTGAAGCCGGCGATTTCGGCATCGGGCGCGGTGGCGCTGAAATCGTCCCAACTGACATAGCGCCCCTTGGGGATCACCAGCACATGCACCGGCGCTTGCGGGCGGATATCGTGGAAGGCCAGCGCGAAATCATTTTCGAACACCTTGTTGCACGGCAGTTCGCCGCGCAGGATGCGCGCGAAGACGTTGCTATCGTCATAAGGCTGGCGGGGATCGATCGGCATCGGCGGGGGTCTTTCCGGCTTGGTTGCGGTCTGGATCAGATCTGGCGCGATGCCTTTTCGGCAATGCCCGAAGTGCCCTCGCGCCGGTCCAGTTCCGCCATGACATCGGCCAGCGGCACGTTCTTGGCGACCAGCAGCACCATCAGGTGGAACAAGAGGTCCGCCGCTTCCCCGACCAGTGCGGCGCGGTCCTCGGTCAGCGCGGCGATCACGGTTTCCACCGCTTCCTCACCCAGCTTCTGGGCAATCTTGCGCGGCCCCTTGGCGTTGAGCCGGGCGACATAGCTGGAATCGGGATCGGCGCCACGCCGTGCGGCGATGGTCGCTTCCAGACGGGCAAGGGTATCGGGTTCGGCCATGAGACGGCCATGGGACGGCCGGCGCGCCCGGTCAAGCCGGTGTTCGCCCCGGCTTCCCGCGTTCAGTCGCGCGGGCGCTTGCGCGAGGCCTGGCGGCCGACGATCACGCCGACGACACCCAGCGAAAACAGCATCAGCCCGCTGGGGTCCGGCAGCGACACGACCCCGGCCGCATGGGCAGGGGCCGTGAGCAGGAGACTCAGGCCGATGGCGATTGCTGGTTTGATCATGCCGCCAAGGACCGATTTTTGTGCGCTTGCGCAATCGTTAAGGCAGCGGCGTGCCAGAATGGAGCAGTTGCAGCAAACACGTGGATTGACATGGTTAACGCGCCACCGTGGCGCGCCTGCCTTACCCCCGTGCCGGCAATCCTGCGGCGCGCAGCGCGGCGTGCGCCTCGGCAATCGAATACTTGCCAAAATGGAAGATCGAGGCGGCCCGCACCGCGCTGGCGTGGCCTTCGGTGACCCCGGCGACGAGATGATCGAGCGTGCCCACCCCGCCACTGGCGATCACCGGCACCGAAACGGCATCGGCGATCATGCGTGTCAGCGCAAGGTCATAGCCGGCCTGCGTCCCATCGCCGTCCATCGAGGTGACAAGCAGTTCGCCCGCGCCCAGTTCGGCCAGCCGCACGGCATGGGCCAGCGCGTCGATTCCGGTGGCGCGGCGGCCGCCGTGCGTGAAGATTTCCCAGTGCCCGCCCGGCTGCCGGCGCGCATCGACCGAGGCAACGATGCACTGGCTGCCAAAGCGATCGGCGATGTCGGCCACCACTTCGGGGCGCGATACGGCAGCGGAATTGACCGCCACCTTGTCGGCGCCCGCCAGCAGCAGCGCGCGGGCATCCTCGACCGCGCGCACGCCCCCGCCGACGGTAAGCGGCATGAAGCAGACCTCAGCGGTGCGGCGCACCACGTCGAGCAGCGTGCCGCGCCCTTCGTGGCTGGCCGAAATATCGAGGAAGCACAATTCGTCGGCCCCGGCCGCGTCATAGGCGCGCGCCTGTTCCACCGGATCGCCCGCATCGACCAGATCGACGAAGTTCACGCCCTTGACCACGCGCCCTTCGGCCACGTCGAGACAGGGGATGACGCGGACGCGGACGGTCATGCCCGGCTCCGTTGGCGGGTGGCCATCAGGCCTTCTCCGCCATGGCGATCGCCGCCGCCAGATCGAGCCGCCCGTCATAAAGCGCGCGGCCGGTGATGACGCCTTCGATGCCGTCGCGCGCGTGGAGCGAGAGCATGCGGATATCGTCCAGCCCCTTGACCCCGCCGCTGGCGATCACCGGCAGCGCGGTGGCGCGGGCGAGATCGACCGTGGCTTCGACATTGCAGCCCTTGAGCAGTCCGTCGCGGCCAATATCGGTGAACAGCAGGCTGGCGACGCCGGCATCCTCGAAGCGGCGGGCCATGTCGACGATCGAAACATCGGACACTTCGGCCCAGCCTTCGGTCGCGACCATGCCGTCGCGCGCATCGACCGCGACGACGATGCCGCCCGGCCAGTCTTTCGCCATGTCCCGCACGAATTGCGGGTCTTTCAGCGCGGCGGTGCCGATGACGACGCGGCTGACGCCCAGTGCGAACCAACCCGCCACGGCTTCGGGCGTGCGGATGCCGCCGCCAAGCTGGACATGGCCGGGGAACGCTTCGAGAATCGCTTCCACCGCGCCGCGGTTCTGCGCCTTGCCCGCGAAAGCGCCGTCAAGATCGACCACATGCAGGTGCTGCGCGCCGGCTTCGGCGAAGAGCAGCGATTGCGCGGCGGGGTTGTCGCCATAGACGGTGGCGCGCGCCATGTCGCCTTCGGCCAGGCGCACGACCTG
>JADLHU010000058.1 GCA_020848655.1 Novosphingobium sp. | reverse complement strand
GCGGCCGGCACCCCGGGGGGGCGGGTGCGATCCGGCTCGCTTGCCGCGCCCGCAGGTTCACCGCGCGCCGCAGACCGCACGGCAGACCGCAGAAAGCGGGCGGCTCACCGTGGCAGCGCACGTTCCGCAGTCCGGCGCGCATCGGGCACCTTGTGCTGGAGAATCAGACTGGCTAGCGCAGGACCACATCACCGACCGGCCGAATGTTCGTCGCATCGACGAGCGTTCGAATCACGAAAGACTCGCCATTGCCGATCCATTCCAGGGCCGGATGCCGGCGGGTAGGGGCAGGGCTTCGTAGCCATGCGGCCAAAGCGGCCAATCGTGGTGATTAATCGCCCGTTATCAATTCCTAGCGAGCGGGTAACCCGGGCGTGTAACCTTAACTTAACGCTGTGGGGGCGATTACTCCGCATGGGATCCGAGGGGTCAGTCGAGACTTCAGGGGTGTTGTTTCAGCATCGCTGGCCCGCTCTCACCGCAACCACGGCACGGTGCATCACGCACCATGCCGGTCAAGGATAGAAGCATGGCCAGTCCGACCGCAGAAGAACAATATCTTCTCGAGCTTACCAACGAAGCGCGCCTGAATCCGCTGGGCAGCCTCAATCGCTACATCTACAGCACCAGCCCGATGCTTTCGCTCGACGCGGCGATCAACGACGCGGTCAAGTTCTACAACGTCAACGGCAAGATCCTGACCGACCAGCTTTACGCGCTGCCCGCCGTGGGGGCGCTGGCGTGGAGCGACACGCTGGCCGGCGCGGCCGAGACGCATAGCGCCGCGATGATCGCCGCCGATACCCAGTCGCACCAGGTTTCCGGCGAGGCCGCCCTGGCGGGCCGCGTCACCGCCGCAGGCTATGCCGGGGCGACGTCACTGGGCGAGAACGTCTATTCCTACGCCAAGAGCGTGCTTTACGCGCAGGCCGGCTTCTTCATCGACTGGGGCGCCGGCGATACCGGCATGCAAGTGCCCGCCGGGCACCGGCTCAACATCCTGTCGGCCAACTTCACCGAAGTGGGCATCGACGTCACCGCCGAGACCAGCACCGCGACCGGTGTCGGGCCGCTGGTCGTCACCGAGAATTTCGGCGCGCGCGGCAAGTTCTTCGTCACCGGCGTGGCCTATACCGACAAGGACAAGGACAACTTCTACTCGATCGGCGAGGGGGTTTCCGGCCTGACGGTTTCGATCGGCGGCAGCAGCGCCACGAGCGGGGCCGCGGGCGGCTATTCGCTGGCGGTTTCGGCGCTCGGCTCGCAGGTCGTGACGCTTTCGGGGGCGGGCCTGGCCAATGCGGTCACCGTCAACGCGAATATCACCGATGCCAATCTCAAGCTCGATGTAGTCAACGGCAACACGCTGCTGACATCGGGATCGATTTCGATTTCGAACTTCACCGGTATCGTCAAGGTGCTGGGCGTCAAAGGGGCGACGCTTACCGCCGCCGCGGGCACGCAGGAACTGCGCGGTTCGACCGGCAGCGACACGCTGGACGCCGGCGCGGGTGACGACAGCCTTTTCGGAGGCGCTGGCGATGACATCCTGCGCGGCGGCGATGGCAACGACCAACTGACGGGCGAGGGCGGCAACGACACCATCGACGGTGGCGGCGGCATCGACACGGCCATCTTCAACGCGGCTTTCGCGAAGGCGACGATCATCGTCAACCGCGACGGCAGCGTGACCATCAACGCGGACCGCGTGGGCACCGACACCATTCGCAATGTCGAATATTTCCGCTTCTCGGACGGGCAGTATCGCCTCAACACGACGAGCAACACGCTCGAGCTCGTGGCGAATAACGCGCCGACACTGGCGGCGGCGAGCCAGACGGTGACGACGGCGCTGGGCGTCGCCAAGACCTTCACGGTATCGGCGGTCGATCCCGATGGCGACAAGCTGACCTACACGGCCACCGCTGCCCTGCACGGAACGATCACGGGCGGCACGAACGGTGTCTTCATCTACACGCCGAACGTGAACTTCACCGGCCCGGACAGCATTCGCGTCACCGTTTCGGACGGGCGTGGCGGCAGTGTCACGCAGTCGATCTCGATTGGTGTCAACGATGCCAACGCGCTTCCCAAAGTTGCCGCGACGCAGACCGTTTCGACCAACCAGGACGCGGCCAAGCAGATCAGCGTTGCGGCCACCGACGCCGATGGCGACAAGCTGACCTACACCGCCGGAACCGCGCTGCATGGCACGGTCACGGGGGGCACCAACGGCTTGTTCACGTATACGCCGACCAAGGGCTATTCGGGCACCGACAGCTTCTCGGTCACGGTCGATGACGGCAAGGGCGGCAAGGCCACCCAGACCGTGGCGGTCCAGGTGGCGTTCGTGCAGCCGCCGTCGAGCGTCGGTTCGTCGCCCGCACCGTTCCGGCTGTTCACGGCAGATGGCCTCGTCGATACCGTTGGCGGTGTCGGTTCGATCGTCGGCACCAACGGCTTCCAGGATATCACGCTGGTCAAGTACAAGGGCGAGCTGACGTTCGACGCATCGTTCAACCGGGGCGGCGATATCATCCGCGTTCCGGGCGCCGCTGCCGACTACAAGGCCGCGCTGCTTGGCTCGGTGGTGTCGTTGACCAGCGGCGAGACGACGTTCTCCATCCCGATTGGGGTGGGCGGTGTCAGCCTCGTGTTCGGCGATGGCGTGCGCAAGCTCTACTTCGACGAAAGCGCCAACGTCGCCAAGATCGGCAGCCAGGCACTGACCGGATCGCCGGTGGTCATCACCGCCCCCACCGATGGCACGACGCTGCCCATCGGCGGGGTCGGCGACGCGGAGGGACGTGTGTTCCTCTCGCCGGGAGCGGACGTTTCGATTGGCGGGGACCACCGCGTCTTCGGCACGACCGGGCTGGAAAAGATCCACTATCTCAGCGGCGACCTGCTTCTTGACGCATCGTTCAACCGTGGCGGTGATGCGCTGTACCTGCCCGATGCCGCCTCCGCGTTCCACGCCTACCTTGCCGGATCGAGCGTGATCCTGACATCGCTGAAGGGCGACATCACCATTCCGTTCGGCACCGACGGCATGACGCTGGACTTCCTGGGCGACACCCGCCTGCTGCGGTATGATACGGCGACGGGCAAGGTGATGCTGGGCAACCAGGCGATCACGTCGGTCAGCGCGGCGACGCCCGACGACCTTGGCGGCGGCGGCATCTCGCTCGATGTCGGCACGCTGGCGAGCACGGTCGACATCGACCTGGCACCCGGCGCCAACCACACGCTCAGCGATGCGGCGGGGGTGACCTCGAACGTCCAGATCACGGGCTTCGACAAGGGCGATGTGATCCACGTCAGCGGCGCCACCGCTGCGCAGTACAGCTTCACCAACGGCGATGCCGATGGCAACGGCGTCTATGGCGATCTCATCATCACCTACAACACCGACGGGGCGTTCAACGAGATCGCGATCCTGAACGCGGTGGCCGAGAACGCCTATGTCGCCAACGCGGCGAGCGCCAAGACGGCCTTCGGCGCGGAATTCATCGTCTTTGGATCGTCGGGCGGATCGTCCGGCGCGATCGTCCCCGGCGGCACCAATGTCTCGGTCGATGTCGGTTCGCCCTCGACGGCCCAGGCGATCGCGCTCGATGTCGGCACCGCCTATACGCTGACCGACGATGCCCTGACCGGGGGCAACGTCCTGGTCAGTGGTTTCAACAACAACGACGTGATCCACGTGACGGGCGCAAGTAGCGCGGATTACAACTTCTCCAACGGCGATGCCGACCAGGACGGCGTCTTCGGCGACCTGATCATCACCCAGTCGACCGGTTCGACGGTGAACATCATCGCGTTGCTCGACGCCGTGTCGACCAACGCCGTCATCTTCAACGCGGCCACTGCGCAGACGGCCTTCGGCAGCGAATTCATCACGTTCGCCTGAGCATCTGTCCTGCCATAAGAAAAGGGGCCTGTCGGCGGATTGCCGGCAGGCCCCTTTTCTTATCGGAATGCATCGCGCCGGCAGGCCGCGCGCCTTATGCCAGCGCGATGTCGGGTGCGTCTTCCTGCTTCATGCCGATGACGTTGTAGCCGCCGTCGACGTGGTGGATCTCGCCGGTCACGCCGGAAGAGAGGTCCGACAGCAGGTAGAGGCCGCCGCCGCCGACATCCTCGATGGTGACGTTGCGGCGCAGCGGCGAGTTCAGTTCGTTCCACTTCAGGATATAGCGGAAATCGCCGATGCCGCTGGCGGCCAGCGTCTTGATCGGGCCGGCCGAGATGGCGTTGACGCGGATGCCGCGCGGGCCAAGGTCGTTGGCCAGGTACTTGACGCTGGTTTCCAGCGCCGCCTTGGCCACGCCCATGACGTTGTAATGCGGGATGACCTTTTCGGCGCCATAGTACGACAGCGTCAGGATCGATCCGCCCTCGCGCATCATCGCGCTGGCCCGCTGGGCCACCGCGACCAGGCTGTCGGCCGAGATGTTCATCGTCATCAGGAAGTTTTCGAGGCTGGTATCGAGGTACTGGCCGCGCAGTTCGTTCTTGTCGGAATAGCCGATGGCGTGGACCACGAAATCGATCGTCGGCCAGCGCTGCGCCAGCGTGGCGAACGACGTGTCGAGCGCCGCCATGCTGGAAACGTCGCATTCTATCAGGAAATCGCTGCCCAGGCTGGCCGCCAGCGGGCGCACGCGCTTTTCCAGTGCCTCGCCCTGATAGGAAAAGGCCAGTTCGGCGCCATGTTCGTGCAATTGCCTGGCAATGCCCCAGGCGAGCGACTTGTCATTGGCCAGCCCCATGATGAGACCGCGCTTTCCGTTCATCAAACCTGTCATTCGTCTTCTTCCCGCCCTTCCTTGCGGCTGTCCTGGCTGCGTGCGCCCGGTATCGGGCTTTCCCGCTTCCGGTTGTCCGCCTGGCCAAGCATGTCGCGCTCCTCCGGCGTTTCGGCCAGGGCCGCGTTCAATTCGGCTCCTACCACCATCCCTAAGCCGACAAGCCAGAAAAAGAAAAGCGCGATCATCACCCCGGCAAGGCTGCCGTACGTAAGGTCGTAAGTGAAGAAAACGCGCAACACTCCGGGCAGGGCCACCGTCACCGCCACCCACCAGCCCGTCACCAGCAGCGCACCCGGCCATTTGGGATAGCGCCGCGCGCGATAGGCGGATGGGGTGAGCGAATAGAACAACAGGTAGATCGCCAGATAGAGCACCGCGGCGGGGATCAGGCGCGATGTGGTCAGCGCCACGGCCCAGCCGCCCAGGCCGGGAAACCACGCGGCGATCACTTCCTGCGCGGCGGTGATCGCCACTTGCGCGAACAGCGACACCAGCAGCAGCACCACCGCCAGCACGGTGATCGCGGTGGACAGCAGGCGATAGCGCCAGAACGCCGCCGTGGCGGGCGTGCCATAGGCGCGGCGCAGGATGTCGCGAATCGTCTCGATCAGCCCGGTCACGGTCCACAGCCCGAAAGCGCCGCCCACCCACAGCAGCCAGCCGCTGCGCGCGCTCATCGTGTGGCGGGCAACGGGGGCGATCACTTCGGCCACCACCGGCGGCACGGCGCTGAGGAAGGCGCGCAGCGAGGCGTCGATCTGGCCCGCCTCGCCCAGTGCGGAGAACGTGGCGGCCACCGTGATGAAGAACGGGAACAGCGACAGGATCGCCATGTAGGCCAGGTTGCCGGCGTGGATCGAGCCATCGCTGTAGGCCCCGCTCCACACCCGGCGCAGCGTGGTGACCAGGCGCGTGCCGGGACCAAGGCGGGGGCCGAGATGGCGGTCGATCCGGGCCTGCAGGCCCTTGCCAGCGCGCACCGCATCGCGCCGCCGCGCTTCGGGCGTCAGGTCGTGGCGATGGCTTTCGGGGCTATCGAGCGGTTGTTCCTCCACGCGCCGTGGCCCGGTCAAACGCCGAGCCGGGCGCGCAGCGGGCGGGGATCGCGCCAGCCTTCCAGCCGGCGGACCAGATCGGCGTCCGCTTCGGGCAGGGTGATTTCCAGCGTGACGAGCTGATCGCCGCGCGTGCCGTCCTTGCACGTGAAGCCGCGCCCTTTCAGCCGCAGCGTCTTGCCCGAACTGCTGCCCGGCGCGATGGTCAGCATGACCGGGCCTTCCACGGTGGGCACTTTCACTTTCGCCCCGTTCACGGCTTCATCGAGCGTGACCGGCAGGTCCAGCCGGATATTGTCGCCATCGCGGCGGAAGAAGGCGTGCGGTTCGATCTGGATGATGACCAGCGCATCGCCATTGCCGCCGGGGCCGGCTTCGCCCTTGCCGGCCAGCCGCATCTGGGTGCCATCCTCCACCCCGGCCGGCAGCTTGAGGTCGATGGTCTTGCCGTCCGAAAGCGTGATGCGCTGCGGCGCGCGGCTGGCGGCATCGGCGAACGGCACCTTCAGGCGATATTGCACGTTGGCGCCGCGCGGTGCCGCGCGTCCGCGCCCGCCGCCGAAACCGCCACCGGGGCCGCCGCGTCCGCCGAACAGCCCTTCGAAGATATCGCCGATATCGACGCCGTCCTGGCCAAAGCCCTCGCCGCGAAAGCCGCGCTGGCCGCCCGCGCCGCCGCCGCCGCCGCCGAAACCGCCGAAGCCCATCGTCGGATTGCCGTCGACGTCGATCTCGCCCCGGTCGAACTGGGCGCGCTTGTCCTTGTCGGACAACAGGTCATAGGCGCGCGTCACTTCGCTGAAGCGCTCGGTCGCCTTGGGATTGTCCTGGTTGGTGTCCGGGTGCAATTCCTTGGCGAGCTTGCGATAGGCGGACTTGATGTCCTTTTCGCTTGCGCCGCGCGGAACGCCCAGGGTGGTGTAAGGGTCTGCTGCCATGGCGCATAACTAGGTGCCCGGCCGCCCTGCGACAAGCGGTGCTTTCCTGTTGGCCGGCGCAGGGCTATGGCAGGCGCGGCCCGTTCGCGCGGGCCGGCGGGGAAAGCTGCCGGAAACGTCGCGGCACGGCCGCGTCATGCGCATGGGGATTCACCGTGGAACCAGATCAACGCTTGGAAATCATCCCGCACGGCGATCCGTTCGCCCTGTTCCATGACTGGTATGTGGAAGCCCGCGCGGCCGAACCGAACGATGCCAATGCGATGGCGCTGGCCACCGCCACGGCGGACGGCCTGCCATCGGTGCGCATGGTGCTGCTCAAGGGCCACGATGCGCAAGGCTTCGTGTTCTATACCAACAGCCACAGCCGCAAGGGCGCGGAAATCCTGGCCAATCCGCATGTCGCGCTGCTGTTCCACTGGAAATCGCTGCGCCGCCAGATCCGCATCGAAGGCGCGCTGACCCCGGTCGATGCGGCGACGGCGGACGCCTATTTCGCCAGCCGGGCGCGCGATTCGCAGCTTGGCGCCCATGCCTCGGACCAATCCGCCCCGCTCGATTCGCGCGAGACCTTCCTCGCCCGCTTCGCGGCAGCCGAGGCGCGCTTCGCCGGGCACGCGGTGGACCGGCCGGCGCACTGGCTGGGCTTTCGCGTGACGCCCCGGGCCATCGAATTCTGGCACGATCGCCCGCATCGCCTGCACGAACGCCGCCGCTTCGTGCGCGATGGCGACGGCGCATGGACCAGCACGCTGCTCTATCCATGAGCGCCGCGCACCCGACCGCCAGCAAGGCCGATTCCGGCTCGCTCAATCGCAGCGCGGCCATGGCCAGCATTTCGGTGGCGCTGTTCCTGGTGCTGCTGAAGGCCTGGGCGGCGTGGTCCACCGGCTCCACCGCGATGCTCGGCAGCCTGGCCGATACCATGCTCGACCTGATCGCCAGCCTGGCGACGCTGGCCGGCGTGTGGATCGCCGCGCAGCCCGAGGATGACAAGCACCGCTTCGGCCATGGCAAGGCCGAGGCGCTGGCCGCGATGTTCCAGGTGGTGCTGATCTCCATTTCCGCGCTCGGCCTGGCGTTTCGCGCGATCGGGCAGCTTATCGCCGGCAGTCGTGTCGAAGCGGCGGGCGATGGCATCGGCGTGTCGGTGGCGGCGATGGTCGCCACGCTGGCGCTGATTTCATGGCAGCGCCACGTGATCGCGCGCACCGGCAGTCTCGCGATCTCGACCGATCACGTCCACTACCAGTCGGATCTCCTGCTCAACCTCGCGGTGATCGCGGCGCTCGCGCTCGATCACTATGCCGGCCTTGCCGGGGCCGATCCCGCGTTCGGGTTGCTCATTTCGGCGTGGCTCGGCTGGGGCGCGTGGAAGGCGTCGCACCGCGCCATCGACGAACTGATGGACAAGGAATGGCCGGCAGAGCGCAAGGCCCGCTTCATCGCGGTGCTGGGGCGCCATCCCGAACTGCGCGGCATCCACGATCTGCGCACGCGCACCGCCGGCAACCGCGATTTCGTGCAGTTCCACGTCTGGGTCGATCCCGACATGACGGTGCGCACCGCGCACAAGGTGATGGACGACATCGAGGCGCGGCTGCTGGCCGAGTTTCCGGGCATAGAAATCCTCATCCATACCGATCCCGACGGGCTGGTCGATGAGCGTGGCGCCGCCGCGCGCAACGTGCTGGCGGGCGAAACGCCGGCCTGAGCGGTCAGCGCCCCGGAAACAGCGCGGCGATTCCCGCCAGGTGGCGGCGCAGCGCGGGCAGGCCGGCATCGTCGGTGCGGCCCAGGCGCACCACGGTCAGCTTCTGGCCGGGCGAAACCACCACGTACTGGCCAAGCTGGCCGATGCAGGCAAAGGCATCGGCGGGGGCCATGCCGGGGAACAGCACTTCGCGACCATCGGGCTGCGGGCGGTTGAGCCAGAGCTGCGCGCCGAAGCCGGCATTGCGCGGCGAGGGCGTGGTCATGAAATCGATCCAGCCGCGCGGCACCACCTGCCCGCCTTTCACCGACCCGCCATTGCGCAGGAATTCCCCGAAGCGGCCCCAGTCGCGCGCGGTGGCGTGGACCATGCCCGATCCGATGAACGTGCCCGCCGCGTCGAATTCGGCGACGGCGGAGCGCATGCCCACCGGCTCGAACAGGCGCGTGCGCAGATAATCGGCGATGGCGGCGCGGCGGAACGCGGGATCGCGGCTTTCGGTGAGCGAGCGGGCGGCGAGATCGGCCAGGATCACCGTCGATGCCGAGGAATATTCGAAAGTGCGGCCCGGCTCCGCTTCCAGCGGCTGCGCTTCGGCATAGCCGGCCATGTCGTCGCGCCCATCCAGGAACAGCATGCGCACGTTGTCGGATCGCCAGTGCGTGGCGTCCGCTTCGCTGTGGCGCAGCCCGCTGCGCATCTGGAGAAGCTGGCGCAGCGTGATCTCGCCGCGCGGATCGCCCGATCGCTGCCAGGCGGGAACGGGGGCGCTCTCGTCCAGGCGCAGGCGGCCGTCCGATACCAGCAGCCCGATCATCGCGCCCGTGACCGACGCGGTCATCGACCAGCCCGTCAGCCGCGTATCCTTGCCGATGTCTTCGCCATAGCGTTCTGCCACGATGCGCCCTCCGCGCAGCACCAGCAGCGCGTTGGTCTCGCCCGCCTCGCTGTCGGCGAACAGGTCGTCGATGGCGCGAGCAAGCCTGGCGCGCGGCGCGCCCGGCTGCGGATCGACCGCGGCCAGCGCCGCCGGGGCAAGCGGCGGCGGCGGGCCATCGTTGGAGCCGCAGCCGATCAGGGCTGGCAGTGCCAGCAGCGGCAGGATAAGAGGCGCGCGGCGCATCGACATGGTGCGCCAGTCCATGCGCAAGCCGGGTCCAGATGGCAACAGCCAAGCCGATACGTTTCTCCCAGCCGCCGCGCAGCCTGGCGCGGCGCTTCGCCCCGTGGCTGGCCCTGGCCGCCGCGGCCGCGCTGCTGTGGTTCTGGCAGCCGATCCACGCCCGCGCGCAGGCCAGCGCCGCCTATGCCGCGCGCGTCGGCTGTTCGTGCCGCCATGTCGCCGGCCGGCCGATGTCGGGTTGCCGGCGCGATTTTCCGTCGGCCGTTAGCCCGGTCTGGCTGAGCGAGGATGCCGAGGCGAAAAGCGTGACCGCGCGCGTTCCGCTGCTGGCCGCGCAGACCGCGACCTTCCGCGCCGGCGAAGGCTGCGTGCTGGAACGCTGGGCCGATTAGGCCGGATCACCCCGGCTCGGTCGAATCGATCCAGCCGCCGCCGATCACCCGGTCCCCGGCATAGAGCACCGCCGCCTGGCCCGGCGCGACGCCGTATTCGGGCGTGGCGAAGCGGATCAGCGTATCGGCGCCCTGGCCCAGTGGGCCGTCCAGCGTGACCGGCACCGGCTTTGCCAGCGAGCGGACTTTGGCGGTCAGCACGGCGCCTTCGGGCAGCGGGCCGATGCGGTTGGTTTCCACCAGCCGCGCCGCGCCGACCGCGAGCAGCCGCTTCGGCCCGACCAGCACGCGCCGCCCCGGCGCGTCGATGCCGGTGACATAGAGCGGTTCGCTCTGGCCGCCGATCTCCAGCCCGCGCCGCTGGCCGACGGTATAGTGGATGACGCCGCGATGGCGGCCCAGCGCCGCGCCGCTTTCCGCGTGGACGATGTCGCCCGGCGCGTCGCCTTCGGGGCGCACCGACCGCACGACCGCGGCGTAATCGCCATCGGGCACGAAGCAGATGTCCTGGCTGTCGGGCTTGGCCGCGACTCGAAGGCCCGCCGCTTCGGCGATGCGGCGCACTTCGGGCTTGGGCATGGCGCCTAGCGGAAAGCGCAGGAAATCGAGCTGCGCTTCGGTGGTGGCGTAAAGGAAATAGCTCTGGTCGCGCGCGGGATCGGCGGCGCGGTGCAGTTCGGCCCCGGCCGGCCCCATGACGCGGCGCACATAGTGCCCGGTGGCCAGGCAATCGGCGCCCAGTTCGCGCGCCATGGCCAGCAGGTCGGTGAACTTGGGCCCCATGTTGCAGCGAATGCAGGGGATCGGGGTGCGGCCGGCCAGGTAATCGTCGGCAAAGCGTTCCACCACTTCGCTGCGGAACTGCGATTCATGATCGAACACGTAGTGGGCGATTCCCAGCCGGTCGGCCACGGCGCGCGCATCGCGAATATCGTCGCCGGCGCAGCACGCGCCCTTACGGCCGGTGGCGGCGCCGTAATCGTAAAGCTGCAAGGTCACGCCGATCACTTCGGCGCCGCTGGCGGCGGCCAGCGCGGCGACCACCGAGCTATCGACCCCGCCCGACATGGCCACGACGATGCGGCGCGCGCCAAGTGGCTGAGAAAGCTGGAAAAGTTCGGCCAGATCAAGGCCGGCGAAAGAGGCGGGACAATCCATCGGATCGCCTCATACAGCGTTTGCGCCCACAAGGGTACAGGCCAGCGAGCTGCGCGTTAATCATCGTCAACGGCAGGTAAAGCTCGCCTTTACCTCATCTTGACGATGGCGTGGCTATAGCGGGGTCATGGACATCGGGTTTGATCTGGACTCCTGGCAAAAACCGGGGGGATTCGCTGGCGCGACCAGCGCCGCGCCGGAACGGCGGCGCGAATGGCGCGGTTTGCAGGCGCGCCTGTGCGCGGCCTACGCGGCGCGCCAGGCGCTGCTCACGCCCGCCACGGCCTGCCAGCGCCAGGATGGCGGTAGTTTCGACCGCGGTTCTGCACGGATCGTCGCGAACTATCGCCCGGCAGGGCTCGTTAACCGAACTGATTTAGCCAGTGGCAAGTCAACCAGGGACATTCGTACCGCACTCGCCGGTGCAATCACGATCGGCGATCGAGGGTAGATATGATCGAGAACCAGAAAATCCGTCCTGCGATGGTAATCGGGCCGCTCGGCGAGCCGCTCACGATTGATTCGTTGCCCCCGCCGTCCACCACGCGGTGGGTGGTGCGCCGCAAGGCCGAAGTCGTGGCGGCGGTCAACGGCGGGCTGCTGTCGATCGACGAAGTCTGCGAACGCTACCAGCTTACCCTGGAAGAGTTCGCGTCATGGCAGCGCGCGGTCGATCGTTCGGGGATGCAGGGCCTGCGGGTCACGCGGATCCAGCACTATCGCGACTTGTACGAGCGCCAGCAGAAATACTGAGCCGCCAGAACGCCGTTTCCGGCCCGCGTTCGTGATCGCTTGCCCCGCCTCTGGCGCCGGGCGGCGACGCGGACGCGGGCCGGCACCGTTTCAGCCCCGCGCGATCGCACTCGCACTTAATTCGCGCGGACTTAATTCCAGCGCCGGGCCTGCCTTGCGGAAACTCCTCGCGCCGTTGTGCATTTGCTGTACGCTGCTGCCGTCCGGGCCTTCGCGCCCCGACGGCGCAAGACCGGGAACAAACCGGCGGCGCATCGCAATGACATCGCAGGCAAACACTTGGCAGGAGGATCGCGAATATGGGCTGGATCATTGCACTGATCGTAGGCGGCATCGCCGGCTGGCTGGCCAGCATGTTGATGAACCGCGACGCATCGATGGGCGTCTTGATGAACATCATCGTCGGCTGTGTCGGCTCGGTGGTGGGCAATCTCGTCGCGAACCGCTTCGGCTATGGCGGCTCGGTTCAGGAATTCTCGCTGAACGGGCTGATCATCGCGTTCCTGGGCGCGGTCATTCTTCTCGCTATCGTCAACCTGGTCCAGCGCGGCAGGCTGCGCTGACCGTTTCGGCCTGATTGTTTCGGCCTGATTGTTTTGGGCTGACTGGTTCAGGCTGGCCCTACCCTTGGCAGGCGGCGCTATCCCTTTCGCGGGCGAGCGCCGCTTCGCATTGCCACGTGCCGGCTGCAACGGTATGGCTCACGGGCAATTTCTGCGCGCATCCGTGTGCCTGGCCGCTTGGGCCGGACGGGCGGCTGCGCGCAGCCACAGGGTGTCCGGCAATGTGGGCGCACGCCAGGCGTGCCCGCCGCCGGAGCCGAGACGGTGACCGTGATGAATTATGATGCGAAGATCGACGCGGCCGAAGGCGAGGAGGCTGGCGTCGACAATCCTCTTGCCGGATCGGACGCGGAGGAGCGCCAGTCACGCCGCCGCCTGTGGATCGGCGCGGGCATCGCCGCGATCCTGCTGATCGGCATCTATCTGCTGCTGCACCGGCCGGGCGCCGGCGGCAGCGCCGATGACGGGACGGCGCAGGCCCCCGTCGTCACCGTGATCGCACCGGGTCGCACCACCATCACCGGCCGCATCGGCGCCACCGGCACGCTGGCGGCGCGGCGCGAACTGCCGGTCGGCTCGGTCGGCGATGGCGGCCAGGTCGTACAGGTCATGGTCGAACCGGGTCAGTGGGTGAAGGCCGGGCAAGTGCTGGCGGTGATCGATCGTTCGGTCCAGGTCCAGCAGGAAGCCAGCCTTGGCGCGCAGATCCAGGTCGCGCAGGCCGATGCCGCGCTGGCGCAGGCCAATCTCGATCGTGGTCTGAAACTGGTCAGCCGCGGTTTCATTTCCAAGGCCGATATCGATCGGCTGACGGCAACGCGCGATGCCGCCGCCGCGCGCGTGCGCGTTGCGCGCGCGCAACTGGGCGAAATGCAGGCGCGTGTCCGCCGCCTCGATATCCTCGCCCCCGCCGCCGGCCTCGTGCTGGAACGCAAGATCGAGCCGGGCCAGGTCGTCACCAGCGGTTCGGGCGTGCTGTTCCGGCTGGCCAAGGACGGCGAGATGGAACTGCTCGCCCAGCTTAGCGAAAGCGATCTTGCCGCGCTGACGCCGGGTATCGGCGCCATCGTCACCCCGGTCGGCGCGGGCAAGTCGTTCAACGGTCAGGTCTGGCAGGTTTCCCCGGTGATCGATCCGCAGACCCGGCAGGGCATCGCGCGCATCGCGCTTGCCTATGCCCCCGAACTGCGCCCCGGCGGCTTTGCCAGCGTCGATATCCTCGCCGGCAGCGTGGTGGCGCCGCTGCTGCCCGAATCGGCGATCCTGTCGGACGCAAAGGGCAGCTATGTCTATGTCGTCGGCAAGGGCGACAAGGTGGAACGCCGCGCCGTGAAGACCGGCACCGTCACCGATACCGGCATCGCCGTGATCTCGGGCCTCGCTGGCGGCGAACGGATCGTCCAGCGGGCTGGCGCGTTCCTGTCCCCCGGCGAAGTCGTGAAGCCCCGGCTGGCCCAGGCGCCGAAGCGCTGATCCATGAATTTCCGCAACATCTCGGCGTGGTCGATCCGCAACCCGATGGTGCCGATCGTGCTGTTCGCGGCGCTGTGCCTGGCCGGTATCGTCAGCTTTATGCGGATGGATATCCAGCAGCAGCCCGACATCGAATTCCCGGTGGTCATCATCAGCGTGGCCCAGCCGGGCGCCGCGCCGACCGAGATCGAAACGCAGATCACCCAGCGCGTCGAGGCGGCGGTGCGCGCGATCAGCGGGGTGTCGTCGATCAGTTCCACGGCGTCGGAAAGCAACAGCCAGACGCTGGTCCAGTTCGAAGTCGGCGAGGACGTCAACGCCGCCGTCAACGAAGTGAAGAACGCGGTCGACCAGATCCGCAGCGAACTGCCCGAGGGCATTCTCGAACCGCAGATCTTCAAGGCCACCACCACGTCCGAACCCATCGCCTATTTCGCCGTCGAGGCGGACGACATGACGATGGAGCAGTTGTCGTGGTTCATCGACGATACGGTGGCCAAGCGGCTGCTCTCGGTCGAGGACATGGCCGAAGTGAAGCGCTACGGCGGGGTCGACCGAGAGATTCTCGTCACGCTCGATCCGGTGCGGATGCAGGCGCTGGGGGTGACGGCGGGGCAGGTCAACGCGGCGCTGCGCCAGCTTAACGTCAACGCATCGGGCGGACGCACCGAAGTGGGCGGATCGCGCCAGTCGGTGCGCGTGCTGGGCAATGCGGCCGATGCCTATGCCCTGTCGCAGACCGAAGTGCCGCTGGGCACCGGCCGTTCGGTGAAGCTCGCCGATTTCGCCCGCGTGACCGACAGCTATGGCGAAGTCGAATCGATCGCCAAGTTCAATGGCCGGCCCGTCGTCACCTTCTCGATCAGCCGCGCGCGCGGCGGGTCGGACGTCACCGCCTACGATGGCGTGGTCGAACAGTTGGCCCAGCTTGAGAAGGATCATCCCGGCGTGCGCTTCAAGCGCATGTTCACGTCGGTCGATTACACCAAGGAGCAGTACGAAAGCTCGATGGCGGCCATGGTCGAAGGCGCCATCCTGGCGGTGATCGTGGTATTCTTCTTCCTGCGCGATTGGCGCGCGACGGTCATCTCGGCCATCGCGATCCCGTTGTCCGCGGTCCCCACGTTCTGGTTCATGGACCTGCTGGGCTTTTCGCTCAACATGCAGTCGCTGCTGGCGCTGGGCCTTGTCGCGGGCGTGCTGGTGGACGATGCGATCGTCGAGATCGAGAACATCGTGCGCCACATGCGCATGGGCAAGACCGCCTACCAGGCCTCGATCGACGCGGCCGACGAGATCGGCCTCGCGGTCGTCGCCACCACGTTCTCGATCGTTTCGGTGTTCCTGCCCGTGGGCCTGATGCCTGGCATCTCGGGCGAAATCTTCCGCGCCTTCGGACTGACCGTGGTCGTCGCGGTGCTGATGAGCCTGGCCGTGGCGCGGATGATCACGCCGATGATCTCGGCCTATTTCCTCAAGTCGCATGGTCATGCCGAACATGCCGGCGGGCCGTGGATGGCGCGCTACCTCCAGGTGCTGCACTGGTCGCTCGATACGGCCCGCGCCGATGCCTATCGCGCGCGGCGCGCGGCGCGCGGGCGGCCGGCGCGGCGGCGCGCATCGTCGGCCTCCTGCCCCTGCCGGGCCGCGATGGCTGGGTACGCGCCACCGACCGGCTGGGCCGTTCGGTGCTGGCGCGCCTGCGCGATCACCGGGTGTGGATGATCGGGGTCGGCGTGGCCTCGCTGCTGCTGACCGGGGTGATCGGCCGGCTCATGCCGATGGAATTCTTCCCCACCCAGGACAACGATTTCTCCGGCGTCGCCATCGAAATGGCGCCAGGCACGACGCTGGCGCAAAGCGAGGCGGTGTCTGATCAGGTTCGTGCGATCCTGAAGGCGCGACCCGAAGTCGCCAATGTCCTCCAGCGCATCTACCCGGACAATGGCCGGCTGATGATCATGTTCCGCGATGATCGCAAGATCACCAGCAAGGCGTTCGAAACCGAACTGACGCCGCTGCTCCAGCAGATTCCCGATGCCCGCATCGCGTTCCAGGATCTCCAGAACGGGCAGGGCAGCGGCACCGGCCGGCCGATCTCTATCATGCTCACCGGCTCCGATTCGGTGTTGCTGCAGGATACCGCGGCGCGACTGGTGGAGGAAATGCGCGGCCTCAGGCAAGTGGTCGCGCCGCGCATCAGCGCCGATCTGCGCCGGCCCGAAATCCTCATCAAGCCGCGCCTTGACCTGGCGTCGCAGCTTGGCGTGTCCACCGCCACGCTCAGCCAGGCGATCCGCATCGCCACGATCGGCGAGATCGACCAGAACGCCGCCAAGTTCTCGCTGTCCGATCGCCAGGTGCCGATCCGCGTGCGCCTGTCCGAGGATGCGCGGCGCGACCTGTCGAACATCGCCAACCTGCCGGTGCCTACCGCCAGCGGCGGCTCCGTGCCGCTGTCGCGCGTGGCCGAAATCAGCTTCGGATCGGGGCCGACCACGATCCAGCGCTACAACCAGCAGCGGCGCGTCTTCGTTGGCGCCGATCTGGCCAACGGCGTGGTCAAGAGCGACGCGACCGACGCGATCTTCAAGCTGCCGGTGATGCGCAACCTCCCGCAAGGGGTCAGCAACGCGCCCTTCGGCGAGGATGAATGGCAGCAGGACATGCTCACCAGCCTGTCGATCGCGGTGCCATCGGGCATCCTGCTGGTCTTCGCGGTGCTGGTGCTGTTGTACCACCGCATCATCTCGCCGCTGGTCAACATGGGCTCGCTGTTCCTGGCGCCCTTCGGCGGGTTGCTGGCGCTGGTGATCAGCGGGCAATCGCTGTCGATGCCGGTGTTCATCGGCATCCTGATGCTGCTGGGCATCGTCGCCAAGAACTCGATCCTGCTGATCGATTTCGCGATCGAGGAAATGGGCCGCGGCGCCAGCCAGTTCGACGCGATCATCGAGGCCGGGCACAAGCGCGCCCAGCCCATCGTGATGACCACCGTGGCGATGACCGCTGGCATGGTGCCCACCGCGCTGTCGCTGGGCGGCGATGGCGCGTGGCGCGCGCCGATGGGCACCGTGGTGATCGGCGGGCTGCTGCTGTCCACCGTGCTGACGCTGCTGATCGTGCCTGCGGCGTTCAGCCTGGCCGACGGGATCGAGAAGCGGCTCGGGCCGAAGCTGCGCCGCGGGCTGCTGACGTATGAGCCGGAACACGGCGAGGCCGAGCGCCGGCAGTCGGTTCCGCAAGATCCGGGCGGCGCTGGCCCCAATGGAGCGGGCAGCATCCTGCCGGCCGAGTGAGCGAACCATCGGCACCCCCGCCGGGCCGGCGCCCGGCCGCCACCGGCGCGAGCGTCGCGGGTTCCGCCGATCGCGCCCGGCAGATGCGCCTCATCGCCACCGGGCTGCTGCTGGCCATGGCCGTGGCCTTCCTGGCGGCGCGCTGGCTGGCGCAGGCCATGCCGCATCCCGGCTGGGGCTTTGCCATCGCCTTCACCGAAGCGGCGATGGTCGGCGGGCTGGCGGACTGGTTCGCGGTGACGGCGCTGTTCCGCCACCCGCTTGGCCTGCCGATCCCGCACACCGCGATCATTCCCGAAAACAAGAACCGCATTGCCGATACGATGGCGGGGTTCCTGCGCGACAATTTCCTGACCCCGCAAGTGGTCGCGCGGCGGCTGCGCGGGTTCAACCTGGCGGCGGCGGCCGGCGGCTTCCTGGCCGATCCGCGCCCCGGCGGCTCGGAACGGCTGCGCACCGGCGCCACCGGCCTCTTGGCCGATATCTTGCAATCGCTCGATCAGGAACAGTTGGGTGGCCTCGTCAAGGGCGGGCTGCGCCGCCAGATCGAGCGGATCGACGCCGCGCCGCTGCTCGGCCAGGTGCTCACCGCCGCGATCGCGGACCGGCGCCACGTGCCGGTGCTCGAAGCAGTGATTCGCCGCGCCGGCGCGCTGATCGAGGACAACGAGCCGCTGATCCGCGCGATGATCCATGAGCGCGCGAACAAGCTGGTGCGTTGGACGGGGCTGGACGAAAAGGTCGCCAACGCGGTGCTTGATGGGCTGTATCGCCTGCTGGCCGAAACCATGGTCGATCCGCAGCATCCCTTGCGGCGCAAGCTGGAGGAAACGCTGGTCGATCTGGCGGACAAGCTGCTGCACGATGCCGCGATGCAGGCCCGCGTGGCGCGGCTGAAGGCCGAACTGCTGGCCAATCCGGCGGTCGTCGGCTGGCTGGACGGCATGTGGGAACGGCTGCGCGGCGCGATGCTGCGGGCGCTGCGCGATCCCGATCGCCTGCTGGCGGGCGAGATCGGCGCAAGCGTTGGCGCGCTGGGCAAGGCGCTGGGCGAGGACGCGCGGCTGCAATTGCTGGTCAATCGCTTCGCCCGCCGCACGCTGGTCGGCACCGCATCGCGCTATGGCGACGAGATCGTGCGGCTGGTGTCCGAAACGGTGAAGCGCTGGGACGCGCGCACCGTCACCGACCGGGTCGAAGGCGCGGTGGGCCGCGACCTCCAGTTCATCCGCATCAACGGCACGCTGGTGGGCGGGCTGGTGGGCGTGGCGATCCATGTGGTGGACCGGCTGCTTTAGTTTTTCATCCCGTCCGTTCGTGTCGAGCCCTTTCCGTTCGTGTCGAGCGAAGTCGAGACACATGGCGCGTGGTGTCTCGACTGCGCTCAACACGAACGGGCCTCTGGCCAAGCTCCCCCAACGTACCAACCCACCCAACGCAACCCAACCCAGCCCCACCCGCCCAAACAAAAACCCCGGCCGTTGCGGGCCGGGGTTCCTGCTGTTCCGGGTTGACCGGAATCGGCTGTGTTCAAAGCTTGCCGGTGAGTTCCGGCACCGCATTGAACAGATCGGCGACGAGGCCGACGTCCGCCACCTGGAAGATCGGGGCGTCCTCGTCCTTGTTGATGGCGATGATGGTCTTGGAATCCTTCATGCCCGCCAGGTGCTGGATCGCGCCCGAGATGCCGACCGCGATATAGACTTCGGGGGCGACGATCTTGCCGGTCTGGCCGACCTGGTAGTCGTTGGGCACATAGCCCGCGTCCACCGCGGCGCGGCTTGCGCCGACGGCGGCGCCCAGCTTGTCGGCCAGCGGGAAGATGACCTGCTGGAACGTGTCCGCATCCTTCAGCGCGCGACCGCCCGAGACGATGATCTTGGCGCTGGTCAGCTCGGGGCGCTCAAGCTTGGCGATTTCCGAACCCAGGAAGCTCGACAGGCCGGCGTCGCCGGGGCCGGAAACGGCCTCGACAGCGGCCGAACCGCCGGTGGCTTCGGCCTTGGCGAAGGCGGTGCCGCGCACGGTGACGACGAGCTTGGCGTCCGCGCTTTCGACGGTCGCGATCGCGTTGCCGGCATAGATCGGCCGGGTGAAGGTCTTGGGGCCTTCAACCGAGAGGATGTCCGAAACCTGGGCGACATCGAGCAGCGCGGCAACGCGCGGCGCGATATTCTTGCCGTTCGTGGTCGCCGGGGCGACGAAGGCGTCGTAATCGGCGAGCAGCGCGGCGATCAGCGGCGCGACGTTTTCGGCCAGCGCGTTGGCATAGGCGGCGTCATCGGCGTGCAGCACCTTGGCCACACCGGCGATCTGCGCGGCGGCCTGCGCGGCGGGCGTGCTGCCCGAACCGGCGACCAGCGCGGTCACTTCGCCAAGCTGGCCAGCGGCGGTGACGGCGGCCAGCGTGGCGTCCTTCACCGAGGCGTTGTCGTGTTCGACCCAAACGAGTGTCTTGGTCATGGACCTTGTCCTTATGTCTTGACGAGCTTCGCCCTCAGGCGACTCCCAGTTCCTTGAGCTTGGCGACAAGCGCGTCGACGTCGGCGACCTTGATGCCGGCGCTGCGCACGGCCGGCTCGGTGACCTTGAGCGTCTTGAGGCGCGGCGTGGTATCGACGCCGTAGTCTGCCGGGGTCTTGTTCGCCAGCGGCTTGGACTTGGCCTTCATGATGTTCGGCAGCGAGGCATAGCGCGGTTCGTTAAGGCGCAAATCGGTGGTGACGATCGCCGGCAGCGCCAGCTTCACCACTTCAAGGCCGCCATCGACTTCGCGCTTCCCGGTGACCGAATCGCCCTCGACGGTGACTTCGCTGGCGAACGTGCCCTGCGGACGGCCCCACAGCGCGGCCAGCATCTGGCCGGTCTGGTTGCTGTCATCGTCGATCGCCTGCTTGCCCAGGATCACCAGACCCGGCGTTTCCTCGTCGGCGATGGCTTTCAGGATCTTGGCGACGGCCAGCGGCTCGACCTCGTCGTCGGTCTGAACCAGGATGGCGCGGTCGGCGCCCATGGCCAGCGCCGTGCGCAGCGTTTCCTGCGCCTTGACCGGCCCGATGGAAACGGCGACGATTTCGGTCGCCACGCCTTTTTCCTTCAGGCGGATCGCCTCTTCGACAGCGATTTCGTCGAAGGGGTTCATGCTCATCTTGACGTTGGCGAGATCGACGCCGGTGCCGTCGCTTTTCACGCGCGGCTTCACGTTATAATCGATCACCCGCTTCACGGGCACCAGGATCTTCATGCGAAAGGTCCTTCCTCTCAGCCGGCGGTGAATTTAGCCGGTCGATTAACAGACAGTGCCGACGCCATTGCCATCAATGCGGAAGACGTCAACCCCTACAATGCGCCGGTGGAGGAATCCTGCCCGCACAGGCAAGAGGGCGGCCACGGGACAGAAGAAGCCGCGCCTCGTGCCGCGCGCCCCGGCTCGTGGCGGGCGCGGGCGGCAGCGAGGCGCAGGGCCGGATCAGGCGGCCTGCTTGACTTCGGCGACGATCTTGCGCGCCGCATCGCCCAGGTTATCGGCCGGCACGATCGGCAGGCCCGAATTGGCGAGGATTTCCTTGCCCAGTTCGACGTTGGTGCCTTCAAGGCGAACGACGAGCGGCACCGAAAGGTTCACCTCCTTGGCGGCCGCGACGATGCCTTCGGCGATCGTATCGCACTTCATGATGCCGCCGAAGATGTTGACGAGGATGCCCTTCACGGCGGGATCGGCCAGGATGATCTTGAACGCCGCGGTGACCTTTTCCTTGTTGGCGCCGCCGCCGACATCGAGGAAGTTGGCCGGGAACATGCCGTTCAGCTTGATGATGTCCATCGTCGCCATGGCCAGGCCCGCGCCGTTGACCATGCAGCCGATATCGCCATCGAGCTTGATGTAGGCCAGGTCGTACTTCGATGCTTCGACTTCGGCCGGGTCTTCCTCGGTGATGTCGCGCAGCGCGAAAATGTCGGGGTGGCGGAACAGCGCGTTCGGATCGAAGCTGACCTTGGCGTCGAGCACCAGCAACTGGCCGTCGGTCGTTTCGATCAGCGGGTTGATTTCCAGCATCGACATGTCGGTGGCGATGAAGGCTTCATAAAGCTGGCCGGCCAGCTTCTGCGCCTGCTTGTTGAGATCGCCCTTCAGCTTGAGGCCGAACGCGACGGCGCGGCCGTGGTGCGGCTGGAAGCCTTCGGCCGGATCGATGGTGATCGTGGTGATCTTTTCGGGGGTGGCGTGGGCCACTTCCTCGATGTCCATGCCGCCTTCGGTGGAGACGATCAGGGCGATGCGGCCGGTCTTGCGGTCAACCAGCATCGAAAGATAGTATTCGTGGGCGATATCGGCGCCATCGGTAATGTAGAGGCGGTTCACCTGCTTGCCGGCTTCGCCCGTCTGGATGGTGACCAGCGTGTTGCCCAGCATGTCGGTAGCGTTGGCGCGCACTTCGTCCAGCGTCTTCGACAGGCGGACGCCGCCCTTGGCGTCGGGGCCGAGTTCCTTGAACTTGCCCTTGCCGCGGCCACCGGCGTGGATCTGCGCCTTCACGACATAAAGCGGCCCGGGAAGCTTGCCGGCCGCCGCGACGGCTTCGTCGACCGAGAGGGCGGCATAGCCGGCGGGGACGGCAACGCCGAATTTCGCAAGCAGTTCCTTGGCCTGGTATTCGTGAATGTTCATGGGGTCGCTTTCCGCTGCTGAAGCCTGGGGATGGACGGTTGTGCGCCGCCGCATAGGCCAACACAGGCGACTTGAAAAGTCCCGCCGCACCGCCAAATCGGACTCTTTGGCATTCCTTTATCGCCGATCCGCGTGATCCACCGCGCGGGTGACTGGAAAAGGTTTGCGGTTCAAGGCACTGCACCTGCGATGATCGATCGTTCCCGACTCGAAGCCATCGTCCGCCAGGCGGGCGCCATGGCCATGGCCCAATGGCCCGGCGCCGGCCACGCCATCAAGGTCTGGGACAAGTCGCCCGGCAATCCGGTGTGCGAAGTGGACCTGGCGGTCGATGCCTTCCTCAAGCGCGAACTGGGCGCGCTGCTGCCCGCCGCCGGCTGGCTTTCGGAAGAAACCGCCGACGCGCCCGAGCGGCTGGAGGACGGGTTGATCTGGCTGGTCGATCCGGTGGACGGCACGCGCGATTTCATCCACGGCCGCACGGGCTGGGCGGTTTCGGTGGCGCTGATCAGCGCCGGCCGGCCGCTGTTCGGCATGCTGGCCGCACCGGCGCGCCTCATGGCCGAAGGGGGCGAGTTCTGGCATGCCGAGGCCGGGCGCGGGAGCTGGCGCAACGGGGTGCGGCTGGCGTCCAGCACGCGCCGCGAACTGTCCGGCGCGCGCGTGCCGGCGAATCGCATATCCGATTCCGATGCCGATCTCGTGGCCGTCGACCAGCCCAACAGCATCGCGCTGCGCATGGCGATGGTCGCGGCCGACGAAGCCGATCTGGTGGCGACGCTGCGCTGGGGCTTCGAATGGGATATCGGTGCCGCCGCGCTGATCGCGCGGGAAGCGGGCGCGGTGGCGACCGACGCCTTCGGCCAGCCGCTCAATTACAACAAGCGCGATCCGCGCGCCTTCGGCGTGCTGGTCACGGCCCCGGCCATCCACGCCGCCGCCGTCGATCGCCTGGCCGATCGCGCTCGCGAATTGGCGGGATAACAGGGCGGCCATCGGCGAGCGCCGCAATCCACCACCAAAAAAAGCCCCCTCCCCGGTTGGGGGAGAGGGCCTCAGGGTGGTTCGAACAGGCGTTACAAATGCGATTATTTCACAAGTGCGATTACTGGCCCGAACGCGCGGCCTGCACTTGTTCCTGCGAGATCGGCACGATCTTGATTTCGACGCGGCGGTTGCGGCGGCGGCCTTCGTCGGTGGCGTTGTCGGCCACCGGCATCGTCTCGCCCAGGCCCTGGCTGCGGATGCGCGCCGCCGAAACGCCCTGCATCGACAGATAGTTGGCGACGGTGCGCGCGCGGCTTTCGGACAGCGTCTGGTTGAAGGCGTCGGAGCCGGTCGAATCGGTGTGGCCGTAAACGTCGATCAGACTGTTGGGATACTGGCCGAGGTTCTGGGCGATGCCGTCGAGCGTCGTGCGGAACTGCGGCTTCAGCGTGGAACTGCCGACATCGAAGGTCACGCCTTCGGGCAGGTTGACGAGAATCGCCTGGCCATTGTCGGTGGGCGTCACGTCCACGCCGGTGCCGGCGGTCTGCTCCTTCAGCTCCTTGATCTGCTTGTCATAGGTATAGCCCACCGCGCCGCCGGCGATGCCGCCGATGCCCGCGCCGATGATGCGGCCGGTGCCGCCCCCGATCAGGCCGCCCAGCAGCAGGCCGGCCAGCGCGCCGCCGCCCGCGCCGATGGCGGTGCGCGAAACCTTCTTTTCGCCGGTGTTGGGATCGGTCACGCAGGCCGAAACGCTCAGCAGAGACAGCACGGCGAAGCCGGAGACCAGAACTCGGGAAGTCTTCATCAGTCAGGCCCTTTCCTTGGCGACAATCTGGCGGCGATGATAGCGCGCGGCATGATCTTGGGTGATCTGTGCGATTGTGAACATGAATGCCGGCTGCACCGGTCCTGTGTCAACGCACGCCGCGCCTTGTCTCGCCCTTCCTGTCGTCGCAACGCCATGCAACGAATGGTTGCCGCCAAGGTTCCCGTGAAAAGCCCCACTTCGCGTTTCGCATCCTTTCTGCTAGCGGATGCGGCGTGACACCCTTTCCCTGGACCGACGTCCTCGTCATCGCGGGGCTTATCTTCCTCAACGGCTTCTTCTCCATGTCGGAGCTGGCGATCGTTTCCGCGCGCCCGGCGCGCCTGCGGGTGCAGGCCGAACGCGGCAGCGGCGGCGCGCGCGTGGCGCTTTCGCTGGCCACCGATCCGGGCAAGTTCCTGTCCACCGTGCAGATCGGCATCACGTTGATCGGCATCGTCGCGGGCGCCTATTCGGGGGCCAGCCTGGGCGGGCCGACCGGCGAACGGCTGGAACTGCTGGGCGTGCCGGCGCGATTCGCCGACAATGCCGGTTTCGCGCTGGTGATCTTCGCCACCACCTATTTCAGCGTCGTCGTGGGCGAACTGGTGCCCAAGCAGGTGGCGCTGCGCGTGGCGGAGCCGATCGCCATCATCGCGGCGCGGCCCATGGCGCTGCTGGCCGTGGCGATGGCGCCCTTCGTCTGGCTGCTCGACCAGTCGTCGAGCGTGCTGCTGCGCCTGCTGGGCATGCGCAAGTCGAGCGAGAACGAAGTCACCGCCGAAGAACTGCACATGATCTTCGCCGAAGCGACGCGATCGGGCGTGATCGAGGAGGAAGAGCGCCAGATCATGACCGGCATCATGCGCTTGGCCGACCGGCCGGTGCGCGAACTGATGACGCCGCGCACCGAACTGCACTGGATCGAACTGGGCGCGACCGACGCCGAACTGCGCGCCGCGATCCGCGAATCGCCGCATTCGCTGCTGCCGGTGGCCGATGGCTCGCCCGATCGCATCGTCGGCGTGCTGAAAGTGCGCGAAGTGCTGGCGGTCTATCTGGCGCGCAAGAAGGTGTGCATCGCCGACCTGATGAAGAAGGCCGATGTCGTCCCCGACCAGCTTGACGCGATGGATGCGCTGCGCCTGCTGCAGCAGTCCGACGTGGCGATGGCGCTGGTCCACGATGAATATGGCCACCTCGAAGGCGTCGTCACGCCGGCCGATCTGCTCGAAGCCATCGTCGGCAATTTCGTCAGCCACCAGGACGAAGGCGACCAGCCGATGATCGTGGAGCGCGAGGACGGATCGCTGCTGATCTCGGGCGCGCTGCCGGCCGATGCCATGGCCGGGCGGCTGGGGATAGACCTGCCTGAAAGCCGCGAATACGCGACGGCGGCCGGCTATGTCCTGTCGGTGCTCAAGCACTTGCCCAAGGAGGGCGAGCATTTCGCCGAGCAGGGCTGGCGCTTCGAGGTTGTCGACATGGACGGGCTGAAGATCGACAAGCTGCTGGTCAGCGCGCCGTTGCCCGAGGAAGCCGGATCGGACTGAGCCGCGTTCGCGGTCCGGGGCGCTTTCGCCGCATCGAGGTGTTTCGCAAAGACCCGTTCGTGTCGAGCGCAGTCGAGACACCGCGCGCCACGTGTCTCGACTG
>JADLHU010000057.1 GCA_020848655.1 Novosphingobium sp. | reverse complement strand
CAGCGCCATCAGCGTCACGCCGCGCACCCGCGATTGCAGGTTTTCCTCGGTGATATCGACGTTCGCATCGGCGAAACTGTCGGCCAGCATCGCGTCGAAGCCCGCCACCGCCGGCTGGATCGGAATGGTGGAATAGCGGCAGCCCAGCGCCCGGGCGCAGGCTTGCGCATCGTCCAGGCTTTCCTGGCTGGTGAAGCGGCTGGGCAGCATCACGCACCACACCCGTTCCGGCCCCAGCGCGTCGACCGCGATGGCCGCGCAGATCGCGCTGTCGATCCCGCCCGAAAGCCCCAGCACCACGCCGGGAAAACCGTTGCGGTTCACATAGTCGCGCAGCGCCAGCACCATCGCGCAGTAGATATCCTCGGGATGGTCGGCCAGTGTCGCCGCCTCGCCCCGGTCGCAGCGCCAGCCTTGCGCGGTCCGCGTCCAGTGGGTGGTGACTTCCTGTTCTTCCCAGTCGTTCATCTGCACGGCCAGGCTGCCATCGCCGTTGACCACGAAGCTGGCGCCATCGAACACCAGTTCGTCCTGCCCGCCGATGCGGTTCAGATAGGCCAGCGGCAACCCGGTATCGACCGCGCGGCGCTTGGCCACGCCATCGATGCGCAGCGCGTCCTTGTCGATCTCGTAAGGGCTGCCGTTGATGCAGATGAAGATTTCCGCGCCGAAATCGGCCAGGTGGCGGCAGACATCGGGCTGCCAGATATCCTCGCAGATCGGCACGCCGATCATCGTGCCCTTGAGGATGATCGGTTCGGGCAGCGGGCCGGGCTGGAACAGGCGCACTTCATCGAACGTGCCGTAGTTGGGCAATTCGTGCTTGAACCGCGTCGCCACGACCTTGCCGCCATCGAGCAGGGCCACGCCGTTGTGCAGCGCCCCGTCGCGCACGAAGACTGATCCCACCAGCATCGCCGGGCCGGGCGAAGCGGTGGCCAGCGCCAGCTTTTCCAGTTCGGCGGCGGCGCGCTCTATCAAGGCGGGCTTGAGGATCAGGTCCTCGGGCGGATAGCCGATGAGCTGGAGTTCGGGAAAGACCACAAGGTCCGAATCGCGCGCCCGTTCGCGCGCCGCCAGCATCGCGGCGGCATTGGCGGCCAGATCCCCGACCGACTGGTTCATCTGGGCAAGCGTAATCGTCAACGTATCAGCCATAGCGGTCTGATGCCGCCTCGGATTGGCTCATGCAAACAAAAAGCCCTCCCTGGGCGGGGAGGGCTTTCGTCGACGGGCGATGGACGCGGGTGCGCCCCCGCGCCGCGCGCCGATCACATCTTCGGCGCGGCCGTCTCGGTGGCGGCGGCAGAAGCTTCGGCGGACGCCGCGGCCGATGCGTCGACAGCCGGGGTCGCCGTGGCTTCGGCGGCGTTCATCGCCTCTTCCGCGGGCATTTCGACGTTTTCGGCCTGCGCATCTTCGCTGGCCTTGTCGGAGCTGCCGCAAGCGGCAAGCGCCAGCGCGGCGACGGACGCGAACGCGGTGTAAGCGATCTTCTTCATGGTAATCCCCTTGGAAATTTCAGGGCAGGCCACACCGGTGGCGGCGCCGGACTGCGCGGATTTTGTAGTCGAGTCCAAAATGCATGGCAAACGCGAATAGATCAGCGGCGATTGCGCACCGCACGCGGGGCTTGTGATCATATAAAGAAATCTTTATATGCCATTCCACGATGAAGACAGACCCTCTCCTGCGCGCACTGGCCGACCCCACCCGGCTGCGCATCATGCGCCTGCTCGCGCATATGGAGCTGGCTGTCGGCGAACTGGCGCAAGTGCTGGGGCAAAGCCAGCCGCGCGTTTCGCGCCATGTCCGCATCCTGTGCGATGCCGGGCTGGCCGAACGCCGCAAGGAAGGAAGCTGGGTGTTCCTGCGCAGCGCCATCGGCGAGGATCGCGCGCCCCCGCTGGGCGCCGCCGCCGCCCGCTTGCTGGCGGTGGCCGAACGCGACGACGCCGCCTTTGCGGCGCGCTGCGGCGAAGATCGCCGCCACCTCGCCGCGATCCGCGCCTCGCGCCAAAGCCATGCCGAAGCCTATTTCGCGCGCCACGCCGGCGAATGGGATACGCTGCGCTCGCTCCATTCGCCCGATGGCCCGGTCGAAGCCGCGCTGGCCCTGGCGCTGGGCGCCGGGGGCGAAGGCCGCGCCGCATTGGGCGCGCTGCTGGACGTCGGCACCGGCACCGGCCGCATGGCCGAACTTTTCGCGCCCCACGCCACGCACGTCACCGCGTTCGACAAAAGCCCCGAAATGCTGCGCATCGCCCGCACCCGGCTGCAACACCTGCCCGCCGACGGCGTGGATCTGGTGCAGGGCGATTTCACCGCGCTGCCCTTTGCCGACGCCAGCTTCGACACCGTATTGTTCCACCAGGTGCTGCACTATGCGCAGGAACCCGAAGGCGTGCTGGCCGAAGCCGCGCGCGTGACGCGCCCCGGCGGGGTGGTGGCCGTGGTCGATTTCGCCGCGCACGACCGCGAGGAACTGCGCGAGCGCCACGCCCACGCGCGCCTGGGCTTTTCGGACGAACAGATGCTGGCGCTGCTCAGCAATGCGGGCTTTGCCGCCGCGCCCATCGTGGCGCTGCCCGGCACGCCGCTGACGGTGAAGATCTGGGCGGGCCGCAAGCAAGGCGGCACGGCCGCGCCAGCGCCCGCGATCCATTCCGCGATCCCCCAGCCATGACATGCACGATAGGAAAGACCCCGAGCCGATGACCGCCGCCCCCTATATCTCCAACGCGCCGCTTTTCGCGGAACTGCCGGGCGACATCGCCGTGTCCTTCGAATTCTTCCCCCCCAAGACCGAGAAGATGGAAGAGACGCTGTGGGATTCGATCGAAACGCTGGCCCCGCTGGGTCCGCGCTTCGTGTCGGTCACCTATGGCGCGGGCGGCACCACGCGCGAACGCACGCACGCCACCGTTGCGCGGCTGGTGCGCGAAACCGCGCTGGTGCCCGCCGCGCACCTGACCTGCGTCGCCGCCAGCAAGGCCGAGATCGCCGAGATCGCCGACCAATACTGGGATGCGGGCGTGCGCCACATCGTGGCGCTGCGCGGCGAT
>JADLHU010000056.1 GCA_020848655.1 Novosphingobium sp. | reverse complement strand
GGGCCACGTGGCTCGACTGCGCTCGACACGAACGGATGCTGTGCTTGGGGTTGCGCGCGCGTCTGGCGGCAGCCTTGGCGCGTTTGCGTTTAGCTGCCGGCGACGGCCTGCGCTTCGCGGCCATCGCCTTGCGGGGCGGCCAGGATGTCGCGCGTGAGATCGCCCTTGGCGACGGTGTTGGTGCCGGGATCGCCCACGTTCGAGCGGATGCCCGGGGCGGCGCTGCCGGCGCGGCCGATGGTGCTCTTTTCCACGTCGCTGCGCGGGGCTGGGCCGCCGAACAGCGCGTCGAGCGTCTGCTGCTGCGACGTGGCGCTGCGATCCACCGGGCGCGGCGCGCCGGGCTGCGGCGGGGTCAGCGCGAAATCGGGCGGAACCACCAGCGGCGTCTGGCGCTGCACCGCGAAGTCGTTGGGCCGGTCGCGGTTGAGCAGCCCGCTGCTGCCGCAGCCGGCCAGCAGGCTGGCGCCGGCGATGGCGACGAGAAGGGCGGGCTTGGTCATGCGCATTGTCAACTCTCCGGCGCGGCGTCCGCCGCGTTCTGGGCGGTCGCGGCTTCGGGCTTTTCGCGCGAAAGCAGGGACCGGGCAAGGATAATCAGGACGCCGATGGTAATCGCGGCATCGGCGATGTTGAAGATCAGGAACGGGCGGAACGTCCCGAAATGCAGGTCGGCATAGTCGATCACGAAGCCGAAGGCCGCGCGATCGCGAATGTTGCCCAGCGCCCCGCCCAGGACCAGCGCCAGCCCGATGATATCGGACAGCACCTTTTCGCGCAGGATCCACACCAGCACGACCAGCGCAATCGCGCCGGTCATCGCCACCAGCAGCCAGCGCGATGTGCTGGAATCGGCGGTCAGCATGCCCAGCGACACGCCGTAGTTCTCGGTCCAGCGCAGATCGAAGATCGGGATCAGTTCGATCAGCCCCACGTCGCGCAGGCGCAGCGGCACCAGCATCAGCCACTTCACCCACTGGTCCACCGCGAAGACCAGCCCCGCCAGGGCCAGGCCGATCAGGCGCGCGCGCTTGGGCGAAAGCGTGCGGTTCACGGCGCGGCGTCCAGCGTGGCGACCACGTCCTCGCAGCGCCCGCACAGCCCGCCGTCCTCGGCCACGTCGGGCAGGTGCCGCCAGCAGCGGCCGCACTTGAGTTTGTCGGTACGAGTCACGGAAATTCCCTGCCCGCGTGTGACTGACGCGCTGATGAACAGTTCGGCCAGATCGCCCTCCGGGGCATCGGCGGGCACGGTGACCTCGGCTTCAAGCCCCGAACCCAGCACTTTTTCGCGGCGCAGCGGCTCGATCGCTTCGAGCACTTGCGCGCGCAGGGTGCGCAGGCCGGACCAGCGCTCGGCCAGCGCGGTGTCGTCATCGGCGGGAAGGACCGGCCATTCCAGCAGGTGCACGCTACCGCCCTCGGGATAGCGCGCGGTCCACACTTCCTCGGCGGTGAACACCAGCACCGGCGCGGCATAGCGCACCAGCGCGTGGAACAGCGTGTCCAGCACCGTGCGATAGGCCATCCGCTTGGGATCGGTGGCCGCGTCGCAATAGAGGCTGTCCTTGCGGATATCGAAGAAGAACGCCGAAAGGTCTTCGTTGCAGAAGTCGCCCAGCGCGCGGACATAGGTGTTGAAATCGAAGTCGGCGACGGCCTGGCGCAACGTCGCGTCCAGCCGGGCGAGCAGCGCCAGGACATAGCGTTCCAGTTCGGGCATCGCCTCCACGCCCACCCGTTCGGCTTCGGTAAAGCCGTCGAGCGCGCCCAGGAGGTAGCGGAAGGTATTGCGCAGCTTGCGGTACTGGTCGGCCACGCCCTTCAGGATCTCGTCGCCGATGCGGTGATCCTCGGTGAAGTCCACCGACAGCGCCCACAGGCGGATGATGTCCGCGCCGTTGGTTTCCATGACCTTCAAGGGATCGATGGTGTTGCCCAGCGACTTGGACATCTTCATGCCCTTGCTGTCCATGGTGAAGCCATGCGTCAGCACCGCCTTGTAGGGCGCATGGCCGCGCGTGCCGCAGCTTTCCAGCAGGCTGGACTGGAACCAGCCGCGATGCTGGTCCGACCCTTCGAGATAGAGATCGGCGGGCGGGCCGGTGTAGCCTTCGGGGCGCAGCAGATCGGGCCAGCGGCCCGATTCGAGCACGAAGGCATGGGTGCTGCCCGAATCGAACCACACGTCCAGAATGTCGGTGACGCGCTCGTAATCCTCGGCGGCATAGTCGGCCCCCAGGTATTCCTGCGCGCGCGCATCGGACCAGGCATCGACGCCGCTGGCCCGCACCGCCGCAACGATGCGCGCGTTGACGGCGGGATCGCAAAGGTACTGGCCGGTCTTGCGGTTGACGAACAGCGTGATCGGTACGCCCCAGGCGCGCTGGCGCGACAGCACCCAGTCGGGCCGCCCCTCGACCATCGAACGAATGCGGTTCTCGCCCTTTTCGGGCACCCAGCGCGTGTCGGAAATGGCGCGCAGCGCAGTTTCGCGCAGCGTCGTCCCCCTCCCGCTTGCGGGAGGGGTTAGGGGAGGGCCTGCTTCTTCAGGCGCGGCATTCGGGGCGGCCAACAGGCCCTCCCCCGACCCCTCCCGCAAGCGGGAGGGGAGATCCTTGTCCATCGGCACGAACCACTGCGGCGTGCAGCGGAAGATCACCTTGGCCTTGGACCGCCACGAATGGGGGTAGGAATGCTTGTAGTCGGCCGAAGCGGCCAGCAGTCCGCCGGCCTCGCGCAGCGCTTCGCAGATCGGGCCATCGGGCGCGTTGAACTTGGGATTGATGACCGATCCCTGCCCGCCCAGCCACAGCCAGTCGGCACGGTACTTGCCATCGCCCTCGACCGCGAAGACCGGCTCGATGCCATGCGCCTTGCACAACAGGAAGTCGTCCTCGCCATGGTCGGGCGCCATGTGGACAAGGCCGGTGCCGCTCTCGGTGGTGACGAAATCGCCGGGCAGGAACGGACGCGGCTTGGCGAAGAAGCCGCCGAGGTGGTGCATCGGGTGGCGAGCGACGGTGCCGGCGAGGTCGGAACCACGAATCTGCCGATCAACGATATCTCTCAGATTTTTGACAAGATCTTCGGATGGATCGATGGTGAGCACGCGCAGGTCCAAGCCTGTGCGTTCGCGGAACTGATCGATCAGATCGAACGCGATCAGGTACTTCTTACCTTCGCTGTCACGCACCAAATGATAGTAGACATCCGGCCCATAAGCCAAAGCCTGGTTCGCCGGGATCGTCCACGGCGTCGTCGTCCAGATCACCGCATAGGCGCCGACCAGTTCGGGCACATTGGGCGAGTCCATGATCTCGAACGCCACGTCGATCTGCGTCGAGGTGATGTCCTCGTACTCGACCTCAGCCTCGGCCAGCGCGGTCTTTTCCACGGGCGACCACATCACCGGCTTGGCGCCGCGATAGAGCTGGCCGCTTTCGGCGAATTTCAG
Source organism: Novosphingobium sp. (assembly GCA_020848655.1). Lineage (GTDB taxonomy): Bacteria > Pseudomonadota > Alphaproteobacteria > Sphingomonadales > Sphingomonadaceae > Novosphingobium. The sequence goes on along the minus strand of JADLHU010000056.1, from coordinate 50,040 downwards.
CAGTTCCGAAACGATCGTCGCCTCGGCCTGGAAGTCCATCGTCAGGTACGGGTTGTCCCAATCCCCATTGATGCCCAGCCGCTTCAACTGTTCGCGCTGGATGTTCACCCAGTTCTGCGCATAGGCGCGGCATTCGGCGCGGAACTCCACCGGATCGACCTGATCCTTGTCGAGCTTCTTCTTGCGGTACTGTTCCTCGACCTTCCATTCGATCGGCAGCCCGTGGCAGTCCCAGCCGGGCACATAGGGCGCGTCCTTGCCCAGCAAGGTCTGCGTGCGCACGACCATGTCCTTCAGGATATGGTTCAGCGCGTGGCCGATGTGCATGTCGCCGTTGGCGTAAGGCGGGCCATCGTGGAGGATGAACTTTTCGCGGCCCGCGCGCGCGGCGCGGGTCTGCGTGTACATGCCCGTCGCCTGCCAGCGCGCCAGAATGCCCGGCTCCTTCTGGGGAAGCCCGGCCTTCATGGGGAAATCGGTCTTCGGAAGGAAGACGGTGCTTCTGTAATCGCGCTGCTCGGTCATGATGCCGCGCGCCTTAGCCCGAAGGCGGGGCTACTGCAATTTTTGTTGATGCCACCGGTTAGAGCGGCACCGGTTAAAGCGGCAGCGGCCCCAGCAAGCGCCGCGCTTCGTCGCAATCGCGCTGCATCTGCGCGGTCAGCGCGTCGAGGCTGGCGAACTTCGCTTCGGGGCGCAGGAAGTGGTGAAAGGCCACTTCGATTTCCTGCCCGTAAAGATCGCCCGAAAAATCGAAGAAGTACGGTTCCAGCAGTTCCTTGGGCGGATCGAAGGTCGGCCGGATGCCCAGGTTCGCCGCGCCATGCACCATGCGTCCGCCGGGCAGCGCGCCGGTGACGGCGTAGATGCCATAGCGGGGGCGCAGATAGCTATCGAGCGGCAGGTTGGCGGTGGGAAAGCCGATCGTGCGGCCCAGCTTGTCGCCATGCTGCACGATCCCGCGAATCGCGAAAGGCCGCGTCAGCAGCCGCGTGGCGGTGGCGCAGTCCCCGGCTTTGAGCGCGTTGCGGATGCGGCTGGAGGAAATCGGTCCCTGGTCGTCGTGGACCGGGCCGACGGTGCGCGTGGCGATGCCCAGCCCCGCGCCCACATCGCGCAGCAGCGCCGGACTGCCGCCGCGCCCCTTGCCGAAGGTATAATCCTCGCCGGTGACGACCGCCGCCGCGCCCAGGTGATCGCCCAGCGCTTGCGCGATCCAGTCCGCCGCCGGCATCGCGGCCAGCGCGGCGTCGAAGTGGAACACCAGCATGGCGTCGGCCCCGGCGGCGGCGAACAGTTCCTGCCGCTGGTCCAGCGTGGTCAGGCGGAAGGGTTCGGCATCGGGGTGGAAATAGCGCACCGGGTGCGGATCGAACGTGGCGATGATGGCCGGGCGGCCCTGCTCGCGCGCCCAGTCGATCGCCTGGCCGACAACGGCCTGGTGGCCCTGGTGGAAGCCATCGAAATTGCCCAGCGCCACCACGGCGCCGCGCAGCGATTCGGGTATCGGTTGACGGGCATCGAGGCGAATCATGCGGTCGCCTATAAGTCCCGCCGCAGCGTGACGAAAGCGAAGGCCGGACACGCACCCGCCGCGGCACGCTCATCGCGGAAGGTTTCGCGCCAGCCTTCGCCCAGTGCGGGCATATAGGTATCGCCGGGGATGGGGGCCTTGATCTCGGTCAATTCGATGCGCGCGGCGCGGGGCAGGGCCAGCGCGAAGATCTCCGCCCCGCCGATCACCGCCACGTCGTCCGGGCCGGCCAGCGCCAGCGCGGTATCCAGATCGCGCGCGGTTTGCGCGCCGCTGGCCGTCCACGCGGCATCGCGCGTCAGCACGATGTGGCGGCGGCCGGGCAGCAGGCCGGGCAGCGATTCGAAGGTCTTGCGGCCCATGACCATGGCCTTGCCCATGGTCAGCCGTTTGAAGTGTTTCAGGTCTTCGGGGATGTGCCAGGGCAGCGTGCCGCCCGCGCCGATCACGCCGTTTTCGGCCACGGCGACGACCAGGAACAGCCCCGCCTGCACGCCGCTTCCGGTCACGCCCGTCACGCCAGCGTCAGCCGGGTGACGTGGCCCATCTTGCGGCCGGGGCGGGCGGCGGCCTTGCCATAGAGGTGGAGGTGGTTGGCGGGGTCGGACAGCAGTTTCGCCCAGTCCTCGGCCGCGTCGCCGATGATGTTGCGCATTTCCACGCCTTTCGCCGCCAGCGCGGTGGAGCCGAGCGGCAGGCCGCAGATGGCGCGCACGTGGTTCTCGAACTGGCTGGTGACCGCGCCCTCGATCGTCCAGTGCCCCGAATTGTGCACGCGCGGCGCCATTTCGTTGAACACCGGGCCGTGCCCGGTCGCGAAGAATTCCAGCGTCAGCACGCCGACATAGCCCAGCGCTTCGGCAACCTTGCTGGCAAGGTCGCGCGCGGCGGGCACTTGCGCGGCGACCGGATCGGACGCGGGCACGGTGGAGCGCGCGAGGATGCCGTTCTCGTGGACGTTGCGCGGCGTGTCCCAGAAGCGGATGTCGCCATCCGCGCCCCGGCACAGCAGCACCGAGAATTCGGCGTCGAAGCGCACGAAGCCTTCGTAGACCAGCGGCACATCGGGCAAGTCCAGCCCTTGCGCGTCGGCGGGCGTCATGATGCGCCACTGGCCCTTGCCGTCATAGCCGTCGCGCCGCGTCTTGAGGATGCCGGGCGCGCCGATCGCGGCGATGGCGGCGGCGAGGTCGGCGGCGCAATCGACCGGGGCATAAGGCGCGGGCCGTCCGCCCAGCTTTTCCACGAAACGCTTCTCGGCCAGGCGATCCTGCGCGGTTTCCAGCGCGCGCGGGTGGGCGAGCAGCGGTACCGTGCCCAGCGCGGCGAGCGGCGCCACGGGCACGTTCTCGAACTCGTAGGTCACCACCGCGCAATCGGCGGCGAAGCGCGTCATGGCCGCGGCATCGTCCCACGCGGCCCGGGTGAAGGCCGCGCTCACTTCGGCGGCGATGCTGTCCGCCTCGGGCGCATAGATGTGGCAGCGATAGCCCAGTTGCGCCGCCGCCATGGCGATCATCCGGCCAAGCTGGCCGCCGCCAAGGATTCCAATGGTTTCGCCGGGAGGGATCATGCGTCAATGTCGCGCGTGGGCTTCGACAGGCTCAGCCCGAGCGGGTGCTGGTGATGGATCGGGCACATCGCCCGCTCATCCTGAGCTTGTCGAAGGACACGCGCCACCGCCAGCCCTACTCCGGCCGTTCGGCGATGCTTGCCGTCTGGGCGGCGCGGAAGGCCTGGAGGCGCTCGCTCAGCGCGGGATCGCCCAGCGCCAGGATCGCCGCCGCCAGCAGCCCGGCGTTGGTCGCCCCGGCCTCGCCGATGGCCAGCGTGCCCACGGGGATGCCGCCGGGCATCTGCACGATCGACATCAGGCTGTCCTGCCCGGACAGCGCTTTCGATTGCACCGGCACGCCCAGCACCGGCAGGTGGGTCATCGAGGCGACCATGCCCGGCAGGTGCGCCGCGCCGCCGGCCCCGGCGATGATCACCCGGAAGCCTTCGTCCGCCGCGCTTTTGGCGAAGCTGACCAGCCGATCGGGGGTGCGGTGCGCGGAAACGATGCGCGCGTCATAGGCCACGCCCAGCTTGTCCAGCGCCTCGGCGGCGCGGATCATCGTCGTCCAGTCGGACTGGCTGCCCATGACGATCGCCACCGGGGGCGCACCAGGAGAGGCGGCAGGCGCGCTCATCTCAGCGTTCCGACAGGTAATAGCGCTCGATGGCGTGCAGCGCGTCATCCAGTTCGTAGACGATCGGCTGGCCGGTGGGGATTTCCAGCCCGGTGATCTCGTCGTCCGAAATGCCCGACAGGTGCTTGACCAGCGCGCGCAGCGAATTGCCGTGCGCGGCGACCAGCACCGTATCGCCGCCCTTCAGCAGCGGCGCGATGGCGCTTTCGTAATAAGGCAGGACGCGCGCGATGGTGTCCTTCAGGCTTTCGGTCGATGGGATGGCGATGCCGGCATAGCGCACGTCGCGGCCCAGATCGAACTCCGAACCGGCATCCAGCACGGGCGGCGGAATGTCGAAGCTGCGGCGCCAGACCTTGACCTGATCGTCGCCGTGCTTGGCCGCGGTTTCCGCCTTGTCCAGCCCGGTGAGGCCGCCATAGTGGCGCTCGTTCAGGCGCCAGTCCTTGGTTTCGGGAATCCACAGCCGGCCCGCCGCTTCGAGCGCGAGGTGCAGCGTCTTGATCGCGCGGGTCTGGAGCGACGTGAACGCCACGGTCGGCAGCAGGCCCTTTTCGGCGAGCAGGCGGCCGGCGGCCAGGGCTTCTTCCTCGCCCTTGGCGGTAAGGTCCACGTCCCACCAGCCGGTGAAACGGTTTTCCAGATTCCATTGGCTCTGGCCGTGACGGACGAGGATCAGACGTGGCAAGGCATCGCGCTCCCTGTTGCGAAGGCGCTGGCCCTAGCTTTTCGGCACGGATTTGGAAAGCCCGTTCCCTTGGGGCCGCTGGATGGCCGGGGATTCGCCCGCCCCGTCCGGCATGCCCCCATCCGGCGTGGCCCCGTCCGGCGTGGCCCCGTCCGGCGTGGCCCCGTCCGGCATGCCCCCGTCCGGCGCAGCCTCATCCGGTGTCAGCGCGCGCGCCTGCGCCTTGCGGCGGCGCAAGTTCTCGCGCAGCTTGGCGGCAAGACGTTCCGCGCGGGCGGGATCGGGCGTTTTCGTGCTCATCGCCGCCTGCCTTGCCGCCGCCGCGCGCAAAGCTCAAGCCGCCGCGTGGCCGCCGATGTGGCGCGTGCGCCGATCGAGTGCTTGACAACCCCCGGCCCCACAGCCAATAGCGCGCCCCTGCCCGGCGGCCATGCGCCTCCCGGCTGCGATCGAATGGTAGCGCTGCTGTAGCTCAGTGGTAGAGCGCATCCTTGGTAAGGCTGAGGTCGGGAGTTCAATCCTCCCCAGCAGCACCATTCGACATCAGCAAATCTTTATGATTTATGGGGATTTCTTCCCCGGCTGATGCTTGTCCAGATTTTGCAGATGCAGAACATTGCAGCAAAATGCGGCTGGTTCCGGACGATCCCCGTACAAATCCGGTACATCGGCCGGCGGCGGCGCCAGACGCACGCATTCGCCTCCATCCCTTCAGCCTTTTCTAGCGGCACTTTCAGCCGCGGCACGCAGCGCCATGCCCGCCGCGTGCCGATAATCGCGGGCTGGCACAGCCGGGCCCTTGCATAATTCGTTCGATCGAACTAATCGACGGGCGGCGATCTCATCGGGCGAATCGAAGATGGACAATCAGCTTGTTGCCGCCGCCGTCGAATGCTTCGGGCGTGATGGCTTCGAAGGCGCCAGCACGCGCGCCATCGCCGCCGCCGCCGGCAAGCCGATGTCGGCCATCACCTATCATTTCGGCGGCAAGCGCGGCCTCTACCTGGCTGCGGCGCGCCATATCACCGAAGAATTGCGCGCGCGGCTGACGCCGGCGCTGGACCTGGCCCACGCGATCCCGGAAACGGGCGGGCCGCCGCCCGCCCCGGATCGCCTGCCCGCCGTGCTCGAAGCCTTGCTGGACGCCGGTGTCGCCATCGCCACCGATTACCGCCTCGATGCCGCCGCGCGCTTCATCATCCGCGAGCAGGCCGAACCGACCGAGGCTTTCGCGATCATCTATGAAGGCGTGATGGAGCCGCTGCTGCTGCGGCTGACCGCGCTGCTGCGCGCGGTGGCCCCGCCGGGCGTGCCGGAAGAGCGGTTGCGCCTGCGCGCGACGATGGTGGTCGGCCAGATCCTGATGGTCCGCTTCTGCCGGGCAACCGTTCTGCGTCTGATGGACTGGCGCGATCTGGGCGAGGCCGAACGCGCGCAGATCCGCGAAACCGCACGGATCAACCTGCGGGCCATCTTTGCCGATCTCAACGCACAGGTGCTGGCATGAACCGCCGAATCGCAATTCCCGCCGTCGCCCTGGCGCTGCTGGCGGTTGTCGTCGTGTTCACGCGGGGCTTCGGGCTGGTCGATCGCGAGGACGGCGGCCTTGTCCTTTACGGCAATGTCGATGTCCGCCAGGTCGATCTGGCGTTCCGCGTCGGCGGGCGGATCGCCTCCATCGTGCCCGAGGAAGGCATGGCCGTCCGCGCCGGGCAGGCCATCGCCACGCTCGATACCGGGCCGCTGGGCGATGCGCTGGCCGCCGCCGATGCGCAGCTTGGCGTGGTGCAGGCCGAACTGGCCAAAGTGCGCGCCGGCAGCCGGCCGCAGGAAATCGCCCAGGCAGAGGCCCGCGCGGCCGAAGCGCGCGCCGGCCTGGCGCGGGCGAGCGAGGATTTCGCCCGGCGCAGCGAACTGGTGAAGACCGGCGCGGTCAGCCGCCAGGCCTTTGACGCCACGGCCGCGCAATATCGCGCCGCGCAGGCCCAGGTGCGCGCCGCCGAAGAAGCCGTGTCGCTCGCCCGTGCCGGCGCGCGCCGCGAGGATCGCGATGCCGCCGCCGCGCAGGCCGCCGCCGCCGCCGCCCAGCGCGACAATGCCCGCACCAGCCTGGCCGACGCCACGCTGCGCGCGCCCAACGACGGCACCGTGCTCACCCGCGTGCGCGAACCGGGCGCCATCGTCCAGCCCGGCGAAACCGTGCTGACGCTGACGATCGACCGGCCGATGCGGCTGCGCGGCTATGTCGGCGCGCGCGATCTGTCGCGGATTTCGCCCGGCATGAAAGTGGACGTGCGCACCGATGGCAATCCGCGCACTTATCGCGGCCGGATCAGCCAGATTTCCCCCACCGCCGAATTCACCCCGAAGACGGTGCAGACCGAGGATCTGCGCGCCGATCTGGTCTACCGTGTGCGCGTGCTGATCGACGATCCCGACCAGGGCCTGCGCCAGGGCCAGCCGGTGACGATCAGCGTGCCGCAGGCACGCCCGCGCGCCGACACCTGACATGGCCGAACCGGTCGCCCGCGCGCACGGCATCGTCAAGCGGTTCGCGGCAACGGGCCTGCCCGCGCTGGACGGCGTGGACATCGCCATCGAACCGGGCCGCATGACCGGGCTGGTCGGCCCGGATGGCGCGGGCAAGACCACGATGATCCGCATCCTGGCGGGCCTGATCGATCCCGATGCCGGCACCGCCACCGTGGGCGGACGCCCGGCCACCCAGGCCGATCGCAGCAGGATCGGCTACCTGCCGCAGCGCTTCGGCCTTTACGAAGACCTGACCGTGGCGGAAAACCTGCGGCTCTATGCCGATCTGCGCGCGCTGCCGCTGGACGAGCGCGCGGCGCGCTTTGCCTTGCTGCTCGAATTCACCGATCTGGCGCGCTTCCAGGGCCGGCTGGCGGGCAAGCTTTCGGGCGGCATGAAGCAGAAGCTGGGGCTGGCCTGCGCGCTGGTGCGCGAACCGCTGCTGCTGCTGCTCGACGAGCCGGGCGTCGGCGTCGATCCGGTATCGCGGCGCGAACTGTGGGCCATGGTCCGCGAACTGGCGGGCGGTGGCATCGGCGTGCTGTGGTCCACCGCCTACCTCGATGAAGCCGAAAAGTGCGACACGGTGTTCCTGCTGAGCGAAGGCCGCATGCTCCATTCCGGTCCGCCGGGCGAACTGACCGCGCGGCTGGACGATCGCATCGTCCGCCTGCCGATCCCGGCGGCGCGGCGGCGCGCCGCGCTGCGCGAGGCGCTGGCCCACCCGGACATCGCCGATGGCGCGGTGCAGGGCGATGCCATCCGCCTGATGCTGCGCGCGGGCGCGCCCGTGCCGCCGGTTGCGGATCTGGGCGGAACCCAGCCGCTGGTGCCCGCCCAGCCGCGCTTCGAGGACGCCTTCATCGATCTGCTGGGCGGCGGGCCGGGCGGCGTTTCGGATCTGGCGCAGCGCTATCCGGTGATCCCCGAAAGCGGCCATGCCGCGATCGAGGCGCAAGGCCTGACCAAGCGCTTCGGCGATTTCACCGCCGCGCGCGATATCAATTTCTCGGTGCAGCGCGGGCAGGTCTTCGGGCTGCTGGGCCCCAATGGCGCGGGCAAATCGACCACGTTCAAGATGCTGTGCGGGCTGCTTTCCCCCACGGCGGGCACGGGCACGGTCGATGGGCACGACTTGCGCCGCGCGCGCGCCGAAGCGCGCCAGTCGCTGGGCTACATGGCGCAGAAATTCTCGCTCTATGGCGATCTTTCGGTGCGGCAGAACCTCGATTTCTTCGCCGGCGCCTATGGCCTGTCGGGCGGTGACGCGCAGGAAGCGGTGGCGCAGGCGATCGAGACGTTCCATCTGGAACGCTACGCCGCCGTCAACAGCGGCACGCTGCCGCTCGGCTACAAGCAGCGGCTCGCGCTGGCCTGCGCGGTGCTGCACCGCCCGCCGGTGCTGTTCCTGGACGAGCCGACATCGGGCGTGGACCCGATCGTGCGGCGCGAATTCTGGACGCACATCAATGGGCTGGTGGAAAAGGGCGTCGCCGTGCTGGTCACCACGCACTTCATGGATGAAGCCGAATATTGCGATGCCATCGCGCTGATCTACCGCGCCGAACAGATCGCCACCGGCACGCCCGATGATTTGAAAGCGCTGGTCGGCCGCCCCGACGCGACGATGGAAGACGCCTTCATCGCGCTGATCGAGGCGTCCGATGCCAGGCGGGAGGCGGCATGAACGAAGGCATCAGCGCGGCCATGCGCGGCCGCCGCTTCGCCAGCATGCTGGCCAAGGAAGCGCGGCAGATCGTGCGCGATCCGTCCACGTTCCTGATCGCCTTCCTGCTGCCGGTGATCCTGCTGTTCCTGATGGGATACGGGGTCAACCTCGATGCCGCGCACACGCGGATCGGCCTGTCCTTGCAGGATGATAGCGCCGCCGCGCGATCGCTGGCGGGGGCCTATCAGCGTTCGCGCTATTTCGATGTCCGCGCGACGGGTTCGCTGGCCGAACTGGAGCACCGTCTTGTCGGCGGCGATATCCGCGCGATCGTGGTCATTCCACAGGATTTCGGCCGTCAGGTGGCGCGCGGCGGCGGCACGATCCAGATCGTTACCGATGGCGCGCTGCCCAACACCGCCAGCTTCGCCGCCGCCTATGCCGAAGGCGAACGCGCCACCTGGGCCGCATCGCAAGCCCGCGATAGCGGCCGCGCCCTGCGCCCGCCGATCCAGGTGTCCGCGCGCTTCTGGTTCAATCCCGAACTCGCCAGCCGCAATTTCCTGGTGCCCGGCGCGATCGCGGTGGTGATGACGATGATCGGTTCGCTGCTCACCGCGCTGGTCGTCGCGCGCGAATGGGAACGCGGCACGATGGAAGCGCTGATGGCCACGCCGATCGGCATGGGCGAATTCCTGCTCAGCAAGGTGATCCCCTACTTCCTGCTCGGCCTCGTTTCGATGACGCTGTGCGCGCTGCTGGCGGTGACGGTGTTCGCCGTGCCGTTTCGCGGTTCGGTCTTCGCGCTCTTCGCGATCTCGTCGGTCTACCTCGTGCCGGCGCTGGGGCAGGGGCTGCTGATCTCGGCCGCGCTCAAGAACCAGTTCGTCGCCAGCCAGGTCGCACTGCTGACCGCGTTCCTGCCCACGATGCTGCTGTCGGGTTTCGTCTTCGAAATTTCCTCGATGCCGCGCGTGATCCAGGCGCTGACCTACATCGTGCCGGCGCGCTATCTGATCCCGCAGTTGCAGACCGTGTTCATCGCCGGCGATGACTGGCGCCTCTTCCTGCCCAATATGGGGGTTCTGCTGGCTTTCGGTGTCGTTCTGTTCGCCTTGTGTGTGCACGCCACGAAACGGCGGATCGCATGATCGGGCCGCGCCTGCGGGCGATCATCGTCAAGGAATTGCTGGCGGTGCTGCGCGATCCGCGCGCCCGGCTGATCCTGGTCGCGCCGCCGCTGATCCAGTTCTTCCTGTTCAGCTTCGCCTCCACGATGGAAGTGAACAACATCCGCGTCGGCGTGCTCGATCTCGATGGCGGGCGGTGGAGCCGCGAAGTGGTGGAGCGGCTGGCCGGCAGCCCCAGCGTGCGCGAAATCGTGCCGCTGCGTTCGGATACCGAACTGCGCCAGGCGATCGACCGGCAGAAGGTTATCGTCGCGCTGCGTTTCGATCCTGGCTTTTCGGCCAATGTCTCGGCGCGGCGCGCGGCGGTGATCGGCGCGGTCTATGATGGCCGGCGGTCGAACGCGGCGCAGATCGTTTCGGGCTATGTCGAACGCATCGTCGGAGAGACCGGCGCCACCGCGCTCGCCCGCGCGCCACCGGCCTTGCCCGGCGCTGTCGTGAACCACTGGTTCAATCCCAATCTCAATCACATCTGGTTCGTCATGCCGGCGCTGATCGCGGTGATCGGCGCGGTATCGGCGCTGGCGGTGGTGGCGCAATCGGTGGCGCGCGAACGCGAACTGGGCACCTTCGATCAGCTCATGGTCTCGCCGCTGCGCACGCACGAGATCCTGCTGGGCAAGATGGTGCCGCCGGTGCTGGTCGGCCTGCTCAATGCAACGCTGTTCCTGGTGCTGACCCCGCTGGTGTTCGCCGTGCCGCTGACCGGCTCGGTGCCCTTGTTCTATCTGGCGCTGCTGTTCTACCTCCTGTCGCTGACGGGCATCGGCATGCTGATCTCGACGATCTCGGCCACCCAGCAGCAGGCGTTCCTGGGTATGTTCGCGATCATCGTGCCGATGATCATCCTGTCGGGCTATGCCGGCCCGATCGATAACATGCCCGGCTGGTTGCAGGTCGTGACCTGGTTCAATCCGCCGGCCTGGTTTCTTGTCGTGTCCGAGGGGACTTTCCTCAAGGCGATGCCGGCCGATCAGGTGCTGGCGAACACCTGGCCGATCGTGCTGATCGCGATCGCCACCACCGCCGCCGCTTCGGCCCTGTTCCGTTCGCGCATGGAGTAGACGATGCGCCTTCCCATCCCTGCCTTGATCCTCCTGCCGCTGCTCGGCGCCTGCACCGTCGGGCCGGACTATCAACGCCCGGCAGTGGCCGGCGTGGCGGCGGGCTGGGCCACGCCGGCTGCGTCCACCGCGCCGCCCGATGCCGAACCGTGGCGCGAACTCGGCGATCCGGTGCTGGTCGAACTGGTCGAGCGTGCCGGCGCGGCCAACCTCGATCTGAAGCAGGCCGAGGCGCGGCTGCGCGAAGCGCGCGCCGGGCTGGATGCGGCCAACGGCGGGCGCCTGCCGCAAGTCGGCGTCGCCACATCGGCGTCGCAGCAGCAGCTTTCGAAGAACGGGCAATTGCCGCTGGGCAGCCTGCCCGGTTTCGACCGGCGGTTCTCGTTGTTCGATGCGGGCTTCGATGCGTCGTGGGAACCGGACCTGTGGGGCGGGACGCGCCGCGCGGTCGAAGCCGCCGGACGCCGCGTGGAAGCGGCCGAGGCGCAGCGGCAGGACGTGCGGCTGCGCGTCGTCGCCGAAACCGGGCGGGCCTATGCGGAACTGCGCGGCGCGCAGGCCGAAGCGGCGATCCTGCGTTCGGACGCCGATGCGCAGCGCCGGCTCGCCACCTTGCTGCGCCAGAGCTTTGCCGCTGGCGAAGTGTCGCGCGGTGATGACGCCGAGGCGGAGGCGAGGGCGCGTACGGCGGAGGCCGCGCTGCCCGGCGCGCAGGCGCGCATCCGCGCCGCGATCCATGCACTGGCGCTGCTGACCGCGCAGCCGCCCGAAGCGCTGCTTGAACCACTGCTGGCGCCCGCCCCGATCCCGCTGCCGCCCGCGCAAATCGCGGCGGGGTTGCGTTCCGACGTGCTGCGCCGCCGGCCCGATGTGATCGCCGCCGAAGCGCAACTGGCGGCGGCGACGGCCGATGTCGGCGTGGAAACCGCCAACCTGTTCCCCCGTGTGTCGCTGCTCGGCGGCGTGGGGCAGCAGGCGCGCGGGCTGGGCGATATCGCATCGGGCGGCAGCACGCGCTTCCAGATCGGCCCGTCGCTGAACTGGCCGATCTTCGCGGGCGGCCGCATCCGCGCGCAGATTCGCGCCGCCGACGCCCGCGCCGATGCCGCCGCTGCGGCTTATGAGCAAGCCGTGCTGGGCGCGCTGGCGGACAGCGAGACGGCGCTTAACCGCTACAACGCCGCGCTGGCCGCCGCGGCGGAGCTTTCGGCGGCGCGCGATCGCGGCGCCGCCGCGCTGGACCTGGCGCGTCAGCGACAGCGCGCGGGCGAGGATTCGCTGCCCGACCTGCTCCAGGCGCAACTGCGCTTCAACGCCATCGACCGCGCGGCGGCGATCGCGCGCCGGCAGGCGCTGGAAGCACACGCGGCGCTGGTCAAGGCGCTGGGCGGCGGCTGGACCGGCACGGCCGAAAGGCGTTGACGGCGGTCAGGCTGCGCGTGCCAATCCTCAGAATCGCTTGATCGACAGCACGTCGAATGTCTGGCGCAGCGCTTCGGTCGATCGGTCGTAGTCGGCCAGCGCCAGCGCGGCGATCAGCGCATCGATCACGCAAAGCTGGGCGATGCGGCTGGCCATGGCTTCGGTGCGAAAGCGCGTTTCGCGGGCCATGGTGAACAGCACCGTATCGGCATAGGCCTGGATCGGGGATCGGCCGAAATTGGTGATGACAACGGTTTTCGCGCCGGCCTCGCGCGCCAGGCGAGTGGCGGCGATCGTCTCGTTGGTCGCGCCGCTATGCGATATCGTCAGCACCGCGACATCGGGCGTGCAGCGCGATGCCGAGATCGCCTGGACATGGCTGTCGATCACCACGCGCGCGTCCAGCCCGATGCGAAGCATGCGGTAATGGGTGTCTTCCGCGATCGGGGCGGAAGAGCCGATGCCGTAGATTTCCACCCGCCGCGCGGCGCGAATCGTTTCCACCGCCACTGCCAGCGCCGTGGGATCAAGCACCGAAAGCGTATCGCTGAGCGCCTGAATGCCCGAATGAAACACCTTGCGGCAGACTGTGGCGGTGGTGTCGCTGCGATCAAGATCTTCGTGAATGAATTGGACCGGCTGGACGGTTTCCTGAGCCAGGCTCAATTTCAATTGCTGGAAACCGCTCAGGCCGATGCTGCGGCAGAAATTGATGACGCTGCCTTCGCTGGCCTCGGCCGCTTCGGCCAGTTCGGTGATCGACATGCCCACCACATCGCGCGGATGGGCCACCACATAGTCCGCGATTTGTGTCGCGATTCTGGACATTTGTGGCAGAGATGCACGGATTCTCGCCAGCGCGTTCTCTATCGGGCGATGGCTCCCGCCGATGTCGGGCGGGCTGCCCTGTTCTCCTCCCGTCACGATTATCGATGGCCTTTCCCAATGCCTTGCCGCCTCTTCGGGGCAATCCATTCTGCATAGCAGTGTTTCAGGATTATGAAAATAACACTGCGGTAATATCAGTGACAGAAGAGCAGAAGTTGAGATTCGTTCATTTTCCTGTCATATCCCCCACCTAGGCCCCCGCTCGACGGCAGCCGCACCGCCCCAGACCCTTCCTTCCGGGCCCTGGGCGGCGGCGCGCCGACGATCCAAGGAACGGGGACCAGAGATGATGAAATCGCTCACTGCGCGCCGGACGGCGCTTGCGCTGCTTTCGCTTACCGCCAGCCTTCTGCCCGCGCTGGCCCATGCTGTGGCTGCCGACGCGGCCGGCTCCGAAGCCTCCGACGCCGAGGAACAGGCGCGCGATAGCATCGTCGTCACGGGGCAGCGCGAAAAGACAACCCAGCAGGCCGCCGAGGCGATCACGTTCGGCAACAACGTGCAGATCGTCGATCGCGCGCAGATCGAAGCGACCGGCGCCACCAATTTCGCCGAGATCGCCCAGTTCCTCATCAAGGGCGCGAATGTCGGCTACTCGCCCGATGAAGGCGAATATACCATCCGCCTCGATGGCGGCGGCGATCGGGATACGCTGGTCGTGCTCGATGGCGTGCCGCTCTACGATCGCGGCCCGGCGCTCGAGGAAATCTGGGGTACCACCACCATCGACCCGCACATGATCGAACGCGCCGAAGTGTTCCGGGGCGGCAACAGCCTGTTCTTCGGCTCGAACGGCGGCATCGGCGTGATCAGCCTCGTTACCAAGCGCCCGGACGGCACCGATCGTATCGAATTCGGCGCGCAGTACGGATCGTTCAACACGCGCGAGGTGTGGGGCAATGCGCGTTTCGCCGCCGATGCCGACAAGCGCCACAGCTTCATGATCTATGGCGGCACCATTCAGACCGATGGCCCGCGCATCTTCCGGCCGCAGGATTTCGTCGATAACGTGGCGGCTTCGGGCGGTATCCAGAAATATCCGCTGAACCGCAGCAACGTGGGCATCAAGTACCTGTTCCAGGCCGATGACAAGACCCAGTTCCGCATCGGCGGCCAGTATACCCAGATCGAATTCCAGGATGCCTTCCCCGACAACGAGACGTACTCGCCCAACCGCGTGCGCTATCCGATCGTCGATTTCGCGCTCGATCGCCGCTGGTCCGACAAGCTCTACACCGAACTGTCGGGTTACTGGTCGAACCCGTTGCTCAACAACACCGAAACCTTCGCCGAAATCTGCATGATCAAGACGGGGTGCCCGGACCCGACCAACGCCGCGCGCGTGGTGGCCTATGGCTATTCCACCGGCCGCTCGGTGCCTTATCCCAACAAGGGGTTCGGCGCGGCGTCCAAGGTCAGCGGCTTCAAGGAAATGGGGCTGAACTTGCGCAACACGCTGAACATTCCGAACACGCTGGAAGTCGTCGCCGGCGTGCAAGTGGTGTCCTATCAGAATGATTCCGATCCGGTCTTCCCGATCGGCACCGAACGCAACACGGTGACGGGCCTCTACGCCGATTTTCGCCCGGTCCTGCCGTTCAGCCCGGACACCAAGCTGTCGCTCGCCATCCGCACCGACTTTGCCGACAGCTTCGGCCACAAGACGATCTGGAAGTTCGGCTTTCGCCAGCCGATCGGCGATTTCTACCTGCGCGGCAACGGCGGCACGTCTTATAGCCTGCCCAAGACCAACGAGCTTTACCGGCAGGAAGCAACGATCGTCGGCAATCCCGATCTCAAGACCGAGGAAACCAAGACCTACAATTTCGCGGCGGGCTTTGCCAAGGACTTCGGCGGGGTCTACTTCGATGCCGAACTCGGCTGGTTCAAGACCGACATCACCAATCGCATCCAGACCACGTCGGGCCTTACGCCCAACACGTATTACAACGACACCGCCGTCACCCAGATCCGGGGCCTGGCTGCGGACGTCAACTTGCGCATCGGCGAAACGCTATCGGTCAATGTGAACGCCACCCGGCAGAAGGCGCATCTGGCTGGGTCGAAGCTGCAGATCAACGAAACGCCTGAATACATGATCGGCGGCCAACTGGCCTGGAACAGCCCGGACCAGCGCTTCCACGTAACGCTGTTCCCGCGCTATCAGGGGCCCGAATACGCGACCGGCGGCGTCGGCGGTTCGCTGCGCCATAACTTCGGAAACTACTTCCTGCTGAATGCTTCGCTGGGCCTGTGGCTGGGCGAGGAGCGGCAGCACCGCTTCCAGTTGCGCGTCGTCAACGTCTTCGACAAGGTCTATGCCGAGCGTTATGCCTACGGCAACATGCGCTTCAGTTCGGCCTATATCCGTGGCGACATCAAGCTGAACAGCCCCGAATACTTCTTCGGCTATCCGTTCGAGGGCAAGCCGCGCAGCGTCTTCGTTTCCTATACCACGACCTTCTGACCACCCCCGCCTGACCCGGTTCCGCCGCGTGCCGGCGGGGCCGGGTGCCTTTTGGCCATCACAGGCGTGTCACGTTCGCCCGATATGCGTCCGGCGGGCGCAATTTGACGGCATGCCGAAATCATCGGGGCCGGATCGCGGCATTGCCCGGCAAGATCGCGGCGCGACCGTGGCGCAAGACCTTCTGACACCCTTTGCTTCATCGAAGAACAGGAGAAACCCATGTCCAATACGCGCCGCGATTTCCTGAAGGCCGCTGCCGTCGCCGGGGCCGCCGGCTCCATTCCCGCCAGTATCGCCCGCGCGCTGGCGATCCCGGCACGGCGCGCCACGGGGACGATCAAGGACGTGCGCCACGTGGTGATCCTGATGCAGGAAAACCGCTCGTTCGATCACTACTTCGGCACCATGCGCGGCGTGCGCGGCTTTGGCGATCGTCATCCCGTGCCGCTGGCTTCTGGCCGCGGCGTGTGGTGGCAGCACAACGGTGCGCGTGAACTGCCGCCGTTCCACCTCGACACCGCGCGCACCAATGCGCTGAAGGTGCCCGGAACGCCGCACAGTTTCGCGGATGCGCAGGCCGCGTGGAACCAGGGCAAGTTCGGCCTCTGGCCCAAGTTCAAGACCGACTATTCGATGGGCTATTACCGGCGTGAGGATATTCCCTTCCAGTTCGCTCTGGCCGAGGCCTTTACCCTCTGCGACGCCTATCACTGCTCGGTCACCAGCGGCACTGATCCCAACCGCATCGTCTTCTGGTCGGGGTCCAGCTTCGATCCGGCGCAGCGCGCGCGGGGCGTCAACTGCCGCGATACGCATTCGGAGCCGAACAACCTGCGCTGCTGGATCAAGGGCGCGCTGCCCGAGCCAGGTTATACTTACGCCGGCAACGCGCTCGAATGGCGAACTATTCCCGAAGTTCTGGAAGACGCGGGCGTCGATTGGCGCATCTATCAGGACCCGAACGACAACTGGACCGGTGCGATGCACGGCGGGCTGGCGTTTCGCGGCTTCCGCGAGGCAAGGCCTGACAGCGGCCTCTATCGCAAGGGGATGGCGCACTGGTCGCTCGACCGACTGGCCGAGGATGTGCGCAACAACACGCTGCCTGCGGTTTCGTGGGTGCTGCCGCCCAAGGAATGGTCGGAACACCCGTCGGCCTCATCGCCGATCGAGGGCGCGGAGTTCACCGCCCGCGTGCTCGACGCGCTGACCGCCAATCCAGATGTCTGGGCCGGCACCGTGTTCTTCCAGACCTTCGACGAGAATGATGGCCTGTTCGATCACCTGCCGCCCGCGGCGCCGCCGTCTTACAATCCCGATGGCACGCTGGCGGGCAAGGCGACGCTCGACCTTGCGGGCCATTATTTCGACGATCACCAGGATGCCTACACTTCGCGCGATGACACCACGAGCGGCAGCCTGCGCCCCTGGGGGCTTGGTCCGCGCGTGCCGCTTTATGTGGTTTCGCCGTGGAGTAAGGGTGGCTGGGTCAATAGCGAGGTCTTCGATCACACCTCGGTCGGCCGGTTCCTGGAACGACGCTTCGGCGTAACCATCCCGGCGATCAGCCCGTGGCATCGCGCAGTGTGCGGCGATCTGACTTCTTGCTTCGACTTTTCCGCGCAAGGCGATTCGCGGTTCCCGGATCTTCCTGACGTTTCGGGATCGGTGGCGACGGTGGCCGAGCATTTGCGGCGCGATCGCATCCTGCCGCCGCGCCGCCCGGAAGACCTGTTCCAGGAACCGGGGCTGCGTCGTTCGCGCGCGCTGCCCTACCGGCTGGCAGTCGATCTCGATGTTGATGGGGCGAAGCGGCTGGTGCGGCTGGCCTTCCATAACGAGGGCAGCAAGCAAAACGGCGCGGGCGCGGTGTTCCATGTCTATGACCGAAAGCACCTGGACCGCATTCCCCGCCGCTATACGGTTGAAGCGGGCAAGCGCATCGACGATGCCTGGGATCTGGCCGCCGATGGCGGCTTCGATCTGTGGGTGCTTGGCCCCAATGGCTTCCTGCGGCACATGCGCGGCACGATCGATGCGGCGCAGGCCGCCGCCCAGCCCCTGCCCACCGCCAGCATCCGTCCGCAACCCGGCCGGCCCGCGCTGGCCGTGGCGGTGCGCAATCCCGGCGCGGTCGAGCGGCACGCCACGCTGAACAAGGACGCCTATGGCAAGGTCGCGGCGAGGCAGATGGCGCTGCCCGCCGGCGGCACGGCGCAGACCGTCTGGCCGACCGACGCAAGCCACGACTGGTACGATTTCACCATCACCCTGGCTGGCATGGAAATTCGTGCCGCCGGCCGGCTGGAGCGGGGGCTGGACGGTGTCAGTGATCCACTGATGGCACAGCCGGGCTGAGCCGGCGGCGGCTTTTCGTTTCGTCGACTTTCCCGCGCGCCCTGCCGCCGGGTTATTGTCTATCATCCAGGTTGAGTCATCAATTAACCAAGTCTGGCGGGGATGCGAATCGCTCGCCGGATCGCATCAACCTCTCCGTGGAACGGTCGGTATCCGGTGCCCGCTTCAGCCCCGGGGGCCACAGCGGCCGGTCGCGGTGAGTTCGGTGGTTTGGGGACAGCGGCCACCCTGCGAGGTTGCTGGAGTAGCGGGCGAGGCTTCCTGTTTCGCGCATGGGCGGGAAGCCTCGCCAGCGAATTGGCGCGGTGCGGCGGCGGTATTCCGGGCAGATGGACCTGTTTGAATGCCCGTTTTCCGGCGTTTCCGCTTAATCTCAACCAAAAAAGTAGAACCAAGATAGTTTCACTTCGAAGGGGCGTAGACTTTCTTGAATGTCTACTGATTTAATTGACATTATGCGAAGGTCCACACCACGAGGGAGCCGACCGATGACCAGCAAGCCCGAACTGTTCCAGCCTTCGCCCGATGCCCTGCGGCTTCTTGAGGAAAGCCTCGTCAGCGTGCGCGAAGCGCTTTCGGGCCTGAAATACGGGAACGTCTCGCTCACCGTGCACGAAGGCCGCGTCGTCCAGATCGACGTGACCGAGAAGAAGCGGCTGAAGGCGAACTGAGGCGGCGCGCCGTCGCAAGACTATAATTCCATAAAATCAGAGTCATCAGGCGGCCCCCCGGACGACCGGCGGCGTCGTGATACCAACACAGGAAGGACATAACGATGATCACCAGAGCCACCCTGCTGGCGGGTGCCGCCGGCGCCGCGCTGTATGCGGTCCCCGCGCTTGCCACCGATGCCGCCAGCACCTCCGCCGCCAGCACCTCCGCCGATAGCGCCGCCGCCGTCGAGCAGGAGAGCGCCAGCCGTGGCGACGTGATCATCGTCACCGCGCGCCGCCGCCAGGAAACCGCGCAAGCCGTGCCGCTGGCGATTTCGGTCATCAAGGCCGACAGCATCGAATCGACCGGCAACTTCAACGTCGTCAAGCTCCAGCAGCTCGCGCCGACGCTGCAGGTCTATACGTCGAACCCGCGCAACACTTCGGTCAACATCCGCGGCCTGGGCGTGCCCTTCGGCCTGACCAGCGACGGCTTCGAGCAGGGCGTCGGCATTTACGTGGACGATGTCTACAATTCGCGCGTCGCCGCCGCGACGTTCGACTTTCTCGATGTCGAGCAGGTCGAGGTGCTGCGCGGTCCACAAGGTTCGCTCTATGGCAAGAACACCACGGCGGGCGCGATCAACATCACCACCAACCAGCCGACCTTCGATTTCGAAGGCCGCGCCGAACTGACCTTTGGCAACCTGGATTTCAAGCAAGCCAAGGCCGCCGTTTCCGGGCCGCTGTCGGACCAGGTCGCGGTGCGCCTTGCCGGCGCTTTCACCAGCCGTCGGGGCACCATTTTCAACGTCACCTCGGATCGCTGGATCAACGAACAGGACAACCTTGGCCTGCGGGGCCAGATCCTGTTCAAGCCGAGCGACACTCTTTCGATCACGCTGTCGGGCGATTACAGCCGCCAGAACCCCGAAGGCTTCGGTACGGTGTTCGTGCGCGTCGGCCAGACGCAGCGCGCGCTGGCGCGCCAGTATGAAGCCTTGGCTGCCGCGCAGAACTACCAGGTCGTCAGTCGCAATCCCTTCGACCGCCTGACGGACATCGATGCCAGCCTGAACGCGGGCAACAAGATCGGCGGCGCTTCGGCGCGCGTGAAGTGGGATCTGGGGGCAGGCACGTTCACATCGATCACCGCCTGGCGCTTCTGGGACTGGAAGCCCGAGAACGATCGCGATTTCACCGGGCTTTCGATCGTCTCCAAGTCGCAGAATCCGTCGCAGCAGGACCAGTACAGCCAGGAGTTCCGCTACAACTACGAAAGCGACAAAATCGATTTCGTGGTGGGCCTGTTCGGCTTCAAGCAGCGCATCGATACACAGGGCACCGAACAGCAGGGCATCAATGCCAGCAAGTGGAACCTCACCGGCGCGCTGGCCAACGATCCCTCGGTGCTCAACGGTCTTACCGCGCGCAACACCCAGTACCTGAAATCGACCAGCGCGGCGGCCTATGGCCAGCTTAGCTACAAGTTGACCGATGCCCTCACCATCCAGCCTGGTTTGCGTATCAACTATGACAAGAAATCCGGCTTCTATCAGCGCCGCGTGTTCAATGGCGCGGGCGCCGAGATCAGTTGCTTCAACCCGACGCCGGCCGCCGGCTCGGTGCTGGCGGCGCAGTGCGGCATCTACACGCCGCAGCTTAGCGCGCCTTCGGCCAGCGACTGGAATTTCAGCTACGACCTGAACGTCAACTACAAGCTCGCGCCGGACATCCTGGCCTATGCCACTTATGCCAAGAGCTTCAAGACGATCGGCATCAACCAGAACGGCCTGCCGACCGACAGCGCCGGCGTGCCGATCGCGGCGGCCGGAACGGTGAAGCCGGAATCGGTCAATCACTATGAGGTGGGCATCAAGACCCAGTTCTGGGATCGCCGGGCCACGTTGAACCTCACCGCGTTCCGCACCGACATCAAGGACTACCAGGTGACGGTGACCAACGGGCAGTTCGGCGTGCTGCGCGGCTATCTGGCCAACGCCGGCAAGGTGCGTTCGCAAGGCATCGAGGCGGACTTCAAGATTCGCCCGAGCGATCGCTTCACCGCCTATGTGAACGGTGCCTATACCGACGCGAAGTACGTGAAGTTCGTCGATTCGCCGTGCCCGCCCGAACTGGCCGGCGGGTCGATCCCCAACTGCGACATTTCGGGCCAGCGCCTGCCGGGCGTATCGAAGTGGGCGATTTCCTATGGTGCGGAAGTCAACGCGCCGGTCGAACTGCTCGACAAGGAGGGACAGGTCTATTTCGGCGCTGATGGCAACTACCGGTCAAGCTTCTCGTCCAACCCGGCACCGTCGATCTATACCAACGTCAAGGGTTATGCGCTCACCAACTTCCGTTTGGGCTTCCGTACGGAAGGTCTCGACATCTATGGCTGGGTGCGCAACGCTTTTGACGTGAACTACTTCGAACTGCTGCAAGTGGCCCCCAGCAACATCGGCCTGATCGCCGGACAGCCGGGTGATCCGCGCACCTGGGGCGGCACGATCAAGTTCTCGTTCTGATGATCACGGCAGGCCGGCGGCGGGTTCACTCGCGCCGGCCTGCCGCACGAGGAGCACGATGGGACAGAAAAAGGCCCTGATCATCCGGCATGTCCCCTACGAAGGGGTTGCCGGCTACCGCGCGCCGATCGAGGCGGCGGGGTATCATGTCGATCGCATAGACGTATCCGATCCCGGCTTTTCCGAGGTTGACCTGCGCACACCGGACCTGCTGATCATGATGGGCGGGCCGATGGGGGTCTACCAGCACGATACCCATCCGTGGATCGCCTGCCAGTTGCGCCGGCTGGCACTGCGCCTGGAAGCGGACCGTCCGACGCTGGGCGTGTGCCTGGGATCGCAGATGCTAGCGGCCGCACTGGGCGGGCAGGTCTATGCCGGGCCGGTGATGGAAGTGGGCTTCCACCCGGTGACGGTGCACGATCCGCGGGCCGGGCCGCTGCGCCATATCGTCGATGTGCCGGTGCTGCACTGGCACGGGGATACTTTCACGCTGCCGGGCAATGTCGAATTGCTCGCCTCCAGCCAGCACTATGCGCATCAGGCCTTTCGCCGCGGCAGCAACATCCTGGCCTTGCAGTTCCACGCCGAAATGGGCCTAGACCCGCGCTTCGACGCGTGGATCGAAAGCGGACGGGACGCCATCGCCCAGGCCGGCGTCGATGAACCGTCGCTGCGTGCCGCCCATGACGCGCATGGCCCCGTGGCCGTTGCCGCCGGGCAGGCGATGATCACCGAATGGCTGCAACGGCTGGCGTAGGGCCGTGCCCGTTGCGCCCCTCACACTGAAAAATATCCCTAACCTGCCGTTATCCTGAATATCCGGTAAAGTCGGGGGATTGGGGGCCTGGTCCGGGGGGCGGCGCGTTTCGCGCTTGCCATCGGGCCGGGCAGCCAGCAAGATCGCCCGGCTTTTGGAGAGAGGAGCAAACCCAGGGGGACACGGCCCGTGCCGGTTCTGCCCATGTCTCTGGAGGCGGGATTGGCGGCGAACTACGATTTCATCGTGCTCGGCAGCGGGCCATCGGGAAAGCGGGCCGCGATCCAGGCGGCGAAGCTGGGCAAATCGGTTCTTGTCGTCGAAGGGCGCAAGCGCGTTGGCGGGGTATCCGTCCACACCGGCACGATTCCTTCCAAGACACTGCGCGAAACCGCGCTCAACCTGTCGGGCTGGCGCGAACGCGGCTTCTATGGCCGGTCCTACCGAGTCAAGAAAGAGATCGGCAGTGCCGACCTGGGCATGCGCCTGGCCAAGACGCTGGAACACGAAGTCGATGTGCTCGAACACCAGTTCCTGCGCAACGGCGTGCACACCATGGCCGGGTTCGGCCGCTTCCTCGATCCGCACAAGCTGGCGGTCACATCGCCTGATGGCAGCGAACTGGTGGTCGAAGGGGATCGCATCCTGATCGCGGTGGGCACCGTGCCGTTCCATCCCGACAATGTCGATTTCACGCAGGTCGAAATCATGGACAGTGACGAGGTGGTCGATATCCCCCGCCTGCCGCGCAGCCTGACGGTGGTGGGCGCGGGCGTGATCGGCATCGAATATGCCACGATCTTCAGCGCGCTGGACGTGGCGGTGACGATCATCGAGCCGCGCGCCACCTTCCTCGATTTCATCGACCGCGAGATCATCGAGGAATTCATCCAGCAATTGCGCGATCGCGGCGTCACCTTCCGGCTCGGTTCGCCGGTCGTCTCGGTCACGCGCGAAGGCGAAGGCCGCGTGCTGACGGTGATGGAAGGTGGCCGCCAGGTGCGCACCGAAATGCTGCTCTACTGCGCCGGTCGCATGGGCGCGACACAGGCGCTCGGGCTGGAAAACTGCGGTCTGGCCACCGATGCGCGCGGGCGCATCGCGATCAACGCGGAAACCTTCCAGACGCAAGTGCCGCATATCTATGCCGCCGGCGACGTGATCGGCTTTCCCAGCCTTGCCTCCACGTCGATGGAGCAGGGCCGGATTGCCGCCTGCCATGCCTTCGACCTGACCCCGCCGCCCGCGCCGCAGTATTTTCCCTATGGCGTCTATGCCGTGCCCGAAATCTCCACCGTAGGGATGAGCGAGCAGGAAGTGCGCGATCGCGGGATCAACTACGAATGCGGCATCGCGCGCATGCGCGAAACATCGCGCGGGCACATCATGGGCATCGAGCAGGGCATGCTGAAGATGATCTTCTCGCACAAGACACGTCGCCTGCTGGGGGTCCACATCATCGGCGAAGGCGCGACCGAACTGATCCACATCGGCCAGGCGGTGCTGAACCTCAAGGGCACGATCGACTATTTCATCGAAAACACCTTCAATTATCCGACGCTGGCCGAAGCCTACAAGATCGCCGCGCTCGATGCCTGGAACCGGATGCAGCACTGATCGCGCGTTCAATCCGGCGCAATCGCTATACAGCAACACCGCCCCGATATAGGCTGCGTGCGGCGGTCCGGGGAGCACGAAACCGCACTAACGGGGGAAGCAGTCATGGCAGTTACCGATCACGTCGATTTCAACGGTTTCATGGCCGGCGTGAAGCGCCGCAACGAGCATCAGCCGGAGTTCGTCCAGGCGGTGCAGGAAGTGGCCGAGGACATCTTCGACTTCATCGCCGACAAGGAACAATATCACGAACAGCAGATCCTGCGCCGCATCGCCGAGCCGGATCGCGTCGTCTCGTTCCGCGTCTGTTGGGAGGATGACCAGGGCAACATCCGGGTCCAGCGCGGCTGGCGGGTGCAGAATAACAACGCCATCGGTCCCTACAAGGGCGGCATCCGCTTTCACCCCAGCGTCAACGAAAGCGTGCTCAAGTTCCTGGCGTTCGAGCAGACCTTCAAGAACGCGCTGACCGGGTTGCCGATGGGCGGCGGCAAGGGCGGATCGAACTTCAACCCCAAGGGCAAGAGCGTGCGCGAGATCATGCGCTTCTGCCAGAGCTTCATGACCGAACTGTACCGGCACATCGGCGCCGACGTGGACGTTCCGGCCGGCGATATCGGCGTGGGCGGGCGCGAGATCGGCTTCATGTTCGGCCAGTACAAGCGCATCACCAACCACTTCACCGGGGTGCTGACCGGCAAGGGGCTGGAATATGGCGGCTCGCTGATCCGCACCGAGGCGACGGGCTATGGCGCGGTCTATTTCCTGGCCAACATGCTGGCGACGCGCGGCCAGGATCTGGTCGGCAAGACGGCGGTGATCTCGGGTTCGGGCAATGTCGCCACGCATGCGGCGGAAAAGATCGTGCAACTGGGCGGCAAAGTGCTGACGCTGTCCGATTCGGGCGGCTTCATCCACGATCCCGATGGCATCACGCAGGACAAGATCGAGTGGGTGAAGACCCACAAGACCCACAGGCGCGGCCGTATCGAGGACTATTGCGAGGCGTTCCCGGCGGCCACGTTCCACGCTGGCAAGACGCCGTGGGGCGTGCCGTGCGACGTGGCGCTGCCCTGCGCCACGCAGAACGAGCTTTCGGGCGATGACGCGCGGGTGCTGGTGGCCAATGGCTGCGCCGCCGTGTCCGAAGGTGCGAACATGCCCACCGATCTCACCGGCGTGCACGTGTTCCGCGATGCGAAGCTGCTCTATGCGCCGGGCAAGGCGGCCAATGCCGGCGGCGTCGCGGTGTCGGGGCTGGAGATGAGCCAGAATTCGGCGCGCCGTTCGTGGAGCGAGGAAGAACTGCAGCAGATGCTCAAGGACATCATGATGGGCATCCACGAACGCTGCCGCCGCTATGGCGACCAGGGCGGCGGCTATATCGATTACGTGAAGGGCGCGAACATCGCCGGCTTCAAGAAAGTGGCCGACGCCATGCTCGCCTTCGGGGTCGTCTGACGCGATGGCGGGGGATGCCCAAGCGGGAACCGGCGCGGCGTCCCCCGCCGCCCCTGTTGCGGCACCCGTCGCAACAGGGCCGCGGGTGTTCTCGTCGCATGCGATCCATCTGGTGCGCACCGCGACGCAGGCCAATCTGACGCTCAGCCAGATGGCCGATCAGAAGGCCAGCCTGCTGATGGGTGCAACGTTCGTGGTCTTCACCATCTCGGTCAGCCAGGCGAGCCGGGGGCAATTTCCGCTCTCGCTGCTGGTGCTGGCCGCTTTCGCCTTCGTTTCGGCGATGCTGGCGGTGGCGGCGGTGGTGCCCAAGGTGGGCGGCGCGCCCGCGCGGCGTGATCCCTCGGGCGATCCAGCGGGCGATGCACGGCAGAACCTGCTGTTCTTCGGCGTCTTCGCGCGGATGGACGAGGATGCGTTCGCCGATGCGATCCTGGCCGAACTGGGCAGCGACGAGCAGGTGTTCCGCACCATGCTGCGCGACATTCACCAGAACGGGCAAGTGCTCCAGCGCAAGAAATACCGCTATCTGGGCTATGCGTTCCGCATCTTCCAGTTCGGCCTCAGCCTGACATTCCTGATGGTGCTGTACGAAAGCCGCGGGCTGCTGGCGGGGGTTCTGGCCGGCTAGGCCAACCTACCGCACGCCCAGCACTTGCGCCTGCTCGCGCAGTTCGGCGGCGCGGGCAGGATTGGCGGCCACGGCATCGCGCAGCGCGGCGGCGGCCTTGTCGGGCTGGCCCAGCGTCGCGCGGCTGCGCATCAGCATGACCCAGCCTTCGACGTTCTGCGGCTGGCTTTTCAGCCGCGCTTCCAGTCGGGCAACCATGCCTTCGGCCATGTCGCGCTGCTGGCTGGGCGGGATCGCGCCGGCGGCCGCGAGATCCTGCGCGCTGGGCCCGGGGATGGCCCGCGCCGCCATCGGCGCGGTGGGCGGCGGCGCGGCTTTCTGCGCGGCGGCGATCTTCGGGGCGACATCGACCTGGTTGATCTTGCCCACTTGTTCGATCGTGCGCACCAGATCGGTGCGCCAGGGTGCATCGGCGGGCGTATCGGCAAGCAGCGCCAGCCAATCGGCCAGCGCCCCGGCATGGTCGCCGCCCAGATCCCTTTTCACCGCCAGGAAATAGCGCGCGCGCGGATCTTTTGCGTCCAGCGCCAGCGCGCGCTCGAAGGCGCTCAGCGCGGCGGGCGGCATCGGATCTTTCTCGCTGGCCATGACGCGCGCCTCGCCCAGCGCCGACCACAGCAGCGCCTGTTTCGGATCGATGCCGGTGGCCTTGTCATAAGCGCGCGCCGCATCGTCGAACCGGCCTTGCTGGAAATAGGCGAAACCCAGTTCCTGCCACGCCTTGGCATCGGTGGGGCTGCCTTGCGCGCGCTGTTCGAGCGCGGCGAGCGACTGCGGATCGGCATCGGCGCTGGCCACGGCCACCGGTGGCGCGCCATCGCGATTGCGCGACACGGCATAGACCACGGCAAAGGCGGCGGCGAAGGCCCCCAGGATCAGCGCGATGCGGCCGATCGGCAGCGCCTTTTTCGTTTCTTGTGCCATTGCCGCTGCTTTTTGCCCCCTCAGGCGATTTAAATGTTCGCGCGATATTAAATGCGATTTGCGCAAGTTCCCGTGATACTGCAATCACAGGGGTTCACCGCATCGGGGGGTAAGGGGTGACGTCTCGCGTCAGCATCGCGATTATCGGGTCGGGGCCGGCCGGTCTCAGCGCGGCCGCGCGCGCCGCGCAACTGGGCATTGCCCATGTCCTGCTGGAAAAGACCGATCACCTTTCCGATACCATCTTCAAGTACCAGAAGGGCAAGCACGTCATGGCGACGCCTTCGTCGCTGGTGCTGCGTTCGGACCTGGGCTTCGATGCGGGCAAGCGCGAAGTGGTGCTGTCCACCTGGGACCGCGAGATCGCCGAACAGCAAGTCAACGTCCGTCTCAACAGCGAAGTCATCAAGATCGAGGGGGAGAAGGGCGCCTTCGTCCTTTCGCTGAAAGGCGGCGACCAGATCGGCGCGGATGCGGTGATCCTGGCGATCGGCACGCAAGGCAACCCCAACACCATGCGCTGCGCCGGGGCCGACCTGCCCCACGTGCAATACCAGCTTGACGATCCGGGCGAGTATTTCGACGAGCATATCACCGTGGTCGGCACGGGCGACGCCGGGATCGAGAACGCGCTGGGCCTTGCCGCCGATCCGGTGCAGCGCAACACGGTGACGATCCTCAATCGCGGCGCCGATTTCGCCCGCGCCAAGGCGGCCAACGTCAAGCTGCTGCAGGAAGCGGCGGCTTCGGGCCGGGTCATCATCCGCACCGAGACGACGCCGGCCGAAGTGCGCCCCGGCGAAATGCTGCTCGACACGCGCGATGGGCGCGAGACGATCCGCTGCGACCGGATCATCGCCCGCATGGGGTCCGCCGCGCCGCGCGCCTTTATCGAAAGCTGCGGCATCGCGTTCACCAGCGCCGAGCGCGAAGCGTTTCCCGTGCTGTCGCCGGTGTTCGAAACGACCAAGCCCGGCATTCACGTGATCGGCGCGCTGGCCGGCTATCCGCTGATCAAGCATTGCATGAACCAGGGCTACGACGTGGTCGAGTTCCTGAACGGCAACACCAGCCTGAAGCCCGCCGACGAGCCGATCCTGGCCGCCAAGTTCGGCAAGCTGCCGGGCAGCCGCAACGTGGAGCAATGGCTCGATGTCTTCGGCGGCAACATCGATATTTTCCGCGACGTGTCGCCGCTCCAGCTCCGCGAACTCATGCTCGACAGCGACGTGCGCAGCTTCGCGGCGGGCGAGGCGGTGTTCGCGCGCAACGAACCCGGTTCCTCGCTGTTCGCCATCGCGCTGGGCGGCGTGAACGTGGAAATCGACAAGGACGATCCAGCCCGCACCGTGCCGATCGGCCAGGGCGCGATCTTCGGGGAAGTCGGCCTGATTTCCGGCCGTCGCCGGGGATCGACCATCCGCGCCGCCGAACCGACCGTGGTGGTGGAACTGTCGCGCAACGCCGCTCTCAAGCTCATCGCCACGGTGCCCGCTGCCGGACGCGCCATCACGCGCATCTCTATCGAGCGGCAATTGCTCCAGATCTTCGGTTCGGGGCTGACCAGCGCCGACGTGGCCGAACTGGTCGAAGGCGCCGAAGTGCAGAGCAAGCGCGCCGGCGAAGTGGTGCTGGCCGAAGGCGACGAGGGCACCGACGTCTATGTGATCCGGCGCGGATCGATGATCGTCGAAAAGACCATCGGCGGCAAGCCGGTGTTCCTTTCGTACCTGCCGGCTGGGTCCTATGTCGGCGAAATGGCGCTGATCGACGGGCTGCCGCGCTCGGCCACGGTAAAGGCGGCGATCAAGTCCGAAGTGATCCGCCTGCCGGGCGAGGCCTTTGCCGCGCTGCTGGCGCGCAAGCCCGAATTGCTGAAGAAGGCGCAGGCCGACATGGCTTCGCGGCGCGAGGTCAACCAGTTCATCGCCGGCCACAAGGACAACTTCTCCAGCGTCGTCGACATGTATTCGCAGACCGCGCAATTCCTGGTCGACAATGGCATCGGCGAAGCCACCGACGTGCTCCTGATCGACGAGACGCTCTGCGTCGGCTGCGACAACTGCGAAAAGGCCTGCGCCGACAGCCACGAGGGCCTTTCGCGCCTCGATCGCGAGGCGGGCAAGACATATGCCCACCTCCACGTGCCGACGAGCTGTCGCCACTGCGAGCATCCGCACTGCATGGCCGATTGCCCGCCCAACGCGATCAAGCGCGGGCCGGACGGCGAAGTCTTCATCGACGATACCTGCATCGGCTGCGGCAACTGCCAGCGCAATTGCCCTTATGGCGTGATCCGCATGGACAGCGTGCCGCCGCCCAAGCCGCCGCTGCTGTCGTGGCTGTTCTTCGGCAAGGGGCCTGGGCCGGGCGAACCATCGAAGACGTGGCGCAAGAAGAACGCCGTGGCCGGCGTGGAGCAGCCCAAGAAGGCGATCAAGTGCGATATGTGTTCGGGCATCGACGGCGGCCCCGCCTGCGTGCGCGCTTGCCCGACCGGGGCGGCGATCCGCGTCGCGCCCGAAACCTTCCTGTCTGTTTCCCGGCTTGAGGAGGAAGGCTGATGGCTTCTGTCCCGCGCGCTTCGACCAACCCCGCTTCGGGCGGCCGCCAGTCTGGCCGCGAGGCGGTCAGCGATCACGAAGGCTTCCTGCGCCATGCCCGGTTCCGCTGGCTGAAGATCGCGCTGGTGCTGTGCGTGGCGGCGATCGTCGGCTATTTCGCGGCCGATGTGCAGCCGCGCCCCAATGGCGGCAGTTGGTACGGCTATACGCTGGGCACGCTGGGCGCGCTCCTGATCGTGTGGCTTTCGCTGCTGGGCATGCGTAAGCGGGCGATGACGCCGGGGGGCTGGTCGCTCAAGGCGTGGACTTCGGCGCATGTCTATCTGGGGCTTGCGCTGATCGTGATCGCCACCTTGCACACCGGGTTCCAGTTCGGCTGGAACGTGCACACGCTGGCCTATGCGCTGATGATGCTGGTGATCGCATCGGGCGTGTTCGGCATCAGCGCCTATGCCACGCTGCCGCAGGCCTTGAGCAACAACCGTGACGAGATGACCACCGGCCAGATGCTCGACGGCCTGCGCGCGATCGACCGGCAGTTGCACGATGCGGCGCAGCCGCTGCCGCGCGGGTATGCCGATCTTGTCGGCATGGCGCTGGCCGAAGATCCTTTCGCCGGTGGTATCCGCGCGCGGCTTTCGGGCAAGTATCCGCGCTGTGCCACGCAGGCCGCGCTCGATGGCTTCGCCGCCGCAGGGGGCGGGGCGGACGTGGGCGAGAGTGAGCGACTGGCGGCGCAGCGCGTCGAATCGCTGCTCCAGCGGCGGCTGTCGCAACTGGGGCGGATGCGGCGGCACATGCGCATCCGGGGGCTGCTGGAAGTGTGGCTTTTCGTGCATGTGCCGGCCACGTTCGCGCTGCTTGGCGCGCTGTCGGCGCATATCATCAGCGTGTTTTATTACTGGTAGGGGGCCTGTGGGGGGCATGTCTTTCAGGCTCAGGACCATAGAGTACACCGCCGACGGGCGGCAGATCGTTCGCGACCGCATGGTCGACAAGCCGGCGTTGACCGTCGGCCGCTCGGCGGAAAACGATATTCACCTGCCCGACCTTGCCGTCGATCCCGCGCATGCGGTGATCGAGGCGCTGGGCGATGGCCGCGTCGGGGTCCGCGCGGTCGGCACGCTGGGCTTCGCGCGCGATGGCGCGACCACGCGCGAAACGCAGTTCAGCGCCGCGCGCGGTACCGAACTGCGTTTCGGCACATATGCGCTCACCGTCTCGCAGGACGATGACGGAGCGCTGCTGGTCACCGTCGCGCAAGTCGCCGCGCTCGATCAGGGCGCGGCGGACGATGCCAAGCGCGGCTTCTCGCTCGCCGCCGCGATGCCGGGCAAGCGGCGGCTGTCCTGGGTTCTGGCGGGGCTGATCCTGCTGGTGTTCCTGGCATTCCCGATCGCCAGCAGCCTGTGGCATCAGGCCGATCCGCAGCGGCCCGTTTCGGGCGATTCAAGCTGGAGCGCGGGCAAGCTCAGCCTGGCCCACCACGCGCTCGAGGGCAAGTGCGAGGCCTGCCACGTCAAGCCGTTCGAATCGGTGCGCGATACCGCCTGCACCACCTGCCACGAGAAAGTCCACGATCATGCCGATCCGCTGCGGCTGGCCACCGCGCGCGAAGGCGGGCCGCTGGGCACGCGGTTGCTGTGGGCGGTGGGCAAGGCTTTTGGTCGGCCGGGACCGGGCGCCTGCGTTGATTGCCATGTGGAGCATGAAGGGCCGCAGCGCATGGCGCTGCCGGCACAGCAGTTCTGCGCCGATTGCCATGGCGTGCTGCACGACAGGCTGGGCGATACCAAGCTGGGCGATGCCAGCGATTTCGGCCGCCAGCATCCGCAGTTCACGCCCGCCATCGTCGTCGATCCGGCCAGCCGCAGGCGCGTCGCCACCTCGCTTGACGCCGCCCCGCGCGAACACAGCGGGCTGAGCTTCCCGCACAAGCTGCACCTCGATCCGCGCGGCGGCGTGGCGCGCATGGCGGCCAGTTTCGGCGGGGAG
The DNA here is from genome assembly GCA_020848655.1 of Novosphingobium sp. Taxonomy (GTDB): domain Bacteria; phylum Pseudomonadota; class Alphaproteobacteria; order Sphingomonadales; family Sphingomonadaceae; genus Novosphingobium. The sequence goes on along the minus strand of JADLHU010000056.1, from coordinate 18,900 downwards.
CGCGGCTATGGTTCGGCCGGGATGGAATGCAAGGATTGCCACCATCCGACCGAGGACGGCGTGCGCTTTCAGCCGATCTCGATGGATCGCGATTGCGAAGGTTGCCACAGCCTCGCCTATGACAAAGTGGGCGGCACCGTGCGCCGGCTCAAGCATGGCGATGTCGATCAGATGGTGGCCGATCTGTCGGTGGCCGATTTCCGCACGGCGTCGGGCGGTCGGCAGCGGCCGGGGAACTATGCGCAAGGGCGGCCCTATTTCTCGAACTTCGGCCCGACCAGCGTCAACGCGCTGCTGATCCAGCGCGCGCTGACCCCGCAAGGGGTCTGCGGCGAGTGTCACACCCCGGTCACGCGCGGCGGCCGGCCGGGCGTGATGCCGGTCACGCTGGTTTCGCGCTACATGCCGCAGGGCTGGTTCGATCATAAGCCGCACGCGCAGGAAAAGTGCACCTCGTGCCATCAGGCCGGCAAGTCGTCGTCGTCGTCGGACGTGCTGCTGCCGGGCATTGCCCAGTGCCAAACCTGCCATCTGGGCGAAAGCGCGCATTCGGCGCCGGTTCCTTCGGGCTGCACGATGTGCCACACCTATCACCCGGAGCAGGCAGTGACGCGGCGCGACTTGCGCAAGACAACCTGACCGCCGGGCCAGGAGGGCATGGATTGCTGATCGCGCAGATCACCGACGTTCACATCGGCTTTGACCGGGACAATCCCGAGGAAGCCAACCTTTCGCGGTTTCGCGCGCTGCTGGCGCGGCTGGCGCAAGGGCCGAACCGCCCGGACATGGTGCTGCTGACCGGCGATCTGACCGAACATGGCGATGCGCCAAGCTATGCCCGGCTGGCCGGCGCGCTGGCGGATTGCCCGCTGCCGGTCTGGCCGATCCCCGGCAACCACGATACGCGCGCGGCCTTTCGCGCCGCGTTTCCGCACGTGCCGGCGCGCGAGGGCTTTGTGCAATATGCGCTGGATGCTGGCAGTCTGCGGCTGCTCATGCTCGATACGCTGGAGGAAGGGCGCCACGGCGGCGCCTTTTGCGATGCCCGCGCGGCGTGGCTGGCCGATGCGCTGGCGGCCGAACCGGACCGGCCGACGCTGATCGTGCTGCATCATCCGCCGATCGCGGCCGGCATCGCCTGGATGGACCCGGACCCGGACGAGCCGTGGATCGCGCGGTTCAGGGCGGCGACTCAGGGGGCGGGGCGGATCGTCGGCGTGGTCTGCGGGCATCTCCACCGTCCGATCGTGGCGAACTGGCAGGGGGCGCCGCTGGTGGTCGCGCCGTCATCGGCCCCGGCGCTGGCGCTCAACCTCTGCGCGATCGATGCCGATGCGCCCGATGACCGCGCGCTGATCCGCGACGAGCCGCCGGCCTTTGCGCTGCACTTTTGGGACGGGCAAAGCCTTGTCACCCATTTCGAAAGCATCGGCGGCTTCGCGGCCGTGGCGCGCTATGATGCCAAGCTCCAGCCGATGATCCGCGACATGCTGGACGAGCCGCCGGGGCGCTGAGGTTCAGATTTCCCGCGCCAGCGCGGCCACGAGTTCGCCTGCCGGCATCGCGCGCGACAGCGGCGCGCCTTGCCCCGCCCATTGCGCGCCATAGCCGCCTTCGCCTCGCGCCCTGGCCGCGGTGTTGAGCGCCTTGCCGGCGTCGTAGGCCACTGGATAGTCGGGCGGGATGAGCGCGGTGGCTTGCCCGAACCCGGTGAAGCGGTTGGCCAGGCACCGCGCCGGGCGGCCGGAAATGGCCCGCGTCATCACCGTGTGCGCGGCGGCCGGCCCGGCCAGCGCGGCGCGCTAGGCGGTATCGGCGCTGCTTTCGGGGCAGGCGATGAACGCGGTGCCAAGCTGCGCGGCCACCGCGCCCAGGGCCAGCGCGGCGCGGATGCCGGCGCCGTCCATGATCCCGCCCGCCGCGATCACCGGCAAGCCCGTGCGCAGGGTGAGGAGCCGGGTCAGCGCCAGTGTGCCCAGCCGGTCATCGGCGGCATCGGGATCGAAGCAGCCGCGATGCCCGCCCGCTTCCCAGCCTTGCGCCACCAGCGCGTCGATCCCGGCGCGTCGCGCGGCCTCGGCTTCGTCAAGCGACGTTGCGGTGGAGAGCAACAGGCAGCCCGCTGCCTTCAGCGCGGCGATCGCCGGGGCGGGCGGCAATCCGAAGTGGAAGCTGACCACGGCGGGTGCGGTTTCGACCAGCGCGGCCAGCATGGCGGGATCGTGCGCGAAGCCGCGGTAGATCTCGTCCAGCGCGGGCGGCGGTTCGGCCCCGAAGGCGCGGAACCGCGGCGCCAGCGCATCCAGCCACGCCGCCTCGCGCCCGGCATCGCGCCGGGGCGGTTCGTGGACGAAGACATTGACGTTGAACGGCCGGGCGGTGCGCGCCCGCAGATCGGCGATCATCGCGCGCGCGCCGGCCGCGTCTGTCGCGCCCACGGCGATGGAGCCCAGCCCGCCCGCCTCGGCCACGGCGGCGGCCAGCGCCGGGGTGGAGGTGCCGGCCATCGGCGCCTGGATCAGGGGCAGGGCGATTGCCAGCCGATCGAGCGCGGGCATCGGCGCGGGCCTACCGCCGATAGGCGCTGGGCGTCTCCGCCACCCAGACCGACATGTCCACCTCGTCCGTCACCTTGAAGGGCACGCCGCGCCGGTTGAGGAACAGGCGTTCCATCTCGGGCCGGGTGAACGGGCGCGAGCCAAGGCGGCCGAACACGGCGATCTGGCCGCCGGTTTCATCGACCGCGCGGTCGCGATCGAGGCCCTTGGACAGCGCCAGCGCCGGCGAGGGGGTTTTCGCCCAGGCGATCAGTTCGGGCTTCGGCGCGGGCGAGAAGCCGTAGAAGTTGGGCTGGCTGTCGGGCGAGGTCAGTTGCAGCACTGTCAGCCCGTTGCGCCCGTCCGCGACATAGGCGAACAGCGAGGCGTTGGTGGTGCCCACGATCACGTCCTCGGCATCGTTGAGCCGGCCGTCGAACGTGACCTTCTGGTAAAGGCGCGGCGCGGCTGGCCGCGTGATGTCCACGATCACCAGGCCGTCCTGCTTGGCGGCGACATAGGCATATGTGCGCGCAAGGTAAATGCGCCGCGCGTTGGCCAGCGGCACCGTGCCACCCGGCACCGCCACCGGGTTGCGCAAGTCGGTCACGTCGAACAGCTTCAGGCCTTCGGCATCGGTGACCCACAGATAGCGGAACTGCACCGCGCTGGCCCGCGCATCGCTGAGCGGGCGCACGGCGGCAAGCTGCGGGTGGAGCGGGTCTTTCAGGTCGACCACGACCAGCCCGGCATCGGCGGCGATATAGGCGACTTCGCCCGCCAGCACGATGTGCCGCGCGCCTTTCAGCACGTTGTCCGGGTTCCAGGTGACCGCACGCTTCAGGTCGTTGTTGCGGAATTCGCCATCGGCGAACGTATCGATGTTGACGAGGATCAGCCCTTCGACGCTGTCGGTGACGGCGGCATAGGAATAGATCGGCAGGAACGGCTGTTCCTGGTTGATCTTGCGCAGTTCCGGCGTGCTGCGCGTCGGCGCGATCGGCTGGTTGGTGGGCAGCGCCATGCAGGTGGCGTTGGCGCTGGCCACGTGGTTCTTCTGGCCAAGCGCAGAGAACGGCGCGGATACGATCGCGTCGGAGAAGCCCTTGTTGGCGACCGAGGCCACGTCATAGACGCGGAAACCGCCCTTGCCTTCGGCCGCGAACATATATTCGCCGCGCAGTTGCAGGCAGCCCACCCGGTCGCGCGTGCCCTGCACGACGTTGCGGAATTCCTCCATCGGCTGGGTTTCGCCCGAAGCCTTGCTGTCGAAGGTCTTGCCCCGCACCCAGTTCTTCAGCTCGCGGCCGTTCTGTTCCACGTGCATGCGATAGTAATCGGGGTACGCGTATTTCTGAAGGTAGGAGCCGATTACCGCCTGCGGTTCGTCCCATTCGGTCACGCGCACCGCCTCGAAGCCGCCTTCCAGCCCGGTCCAGGCGTTCAGGCCCACGAAGTTCACGAAATTGGTGCCCATCAGCATGAGCTGGGCCATGATCGCGTTGTTGTCGTCCGCCGCGCTCAGGTGGCAGTCGGTGCAGGTCTTGGTCTCGGTCAGCCGCACGGTGTGCGGGAAATGCGGGGCGAAGGCCTGGCTGGAAAAGCCGATGCCGCTGATCGGCGGCTGCTGGATATAGATCCGCTCGCGGTTGAGGTTGGTGGACGACAGCACCAGCGCCGAAGTGGAGCGCACCGGCGCGGTCTGGTTGCCCTTGGTGGTCATGTGCTTGCCAAGCTGGAACATCTCGTCGCGCGCCACTTGCGGGTTGTAGGTCGCGAAGTTGCGCGTCTCCTCGCCCTCGTAGTGGTGCATCGAGGTTTTCCAGTTGGCCTCGATCGGCAGGTGGCAGCCGCCGCAACTGGTCGTCCACGAAAGGTGGCAGGTGAAGCAGGCCAGATCGCCTTCCTTGTGCGCGCGATCTTCCTTCGCCACGCCGGGCCCGAAGGCGAACTTGCCGTCTTCGGCGCCAGACGCGCTCATCAGCTTGGCGCGCGCGGCCTTGCCGTTGAAGCGCGGCGATGCGGGATCGACGCTGTCCTTGACCAGGCTGACGCGCCATTCCAGCCGGGGATCGACGATCGAGCGCTGGATCAGCGAGCGGCGGCCGAAGCTGTCGGTGCTCCATTCGAAACGGCGGCGGCCATCGGGGTTGCGCAGCAGCGACAGGTTGTTGCCCTTGGGCGGCGCGGCCGGGCCGGAGGTGAGCAGCGTGGGAAAGGCATCGGCCGTGCCGTGGCAATCCTTGCAGCCGATCTCCACCGCATTGGCCACTTCGCCATAGATCATGCCGTTGCCATGGCTGTCCTGCCCGAAGTGGCAATCGGCGCACTGCATGCCCTTTTCGGCATGGATATCCATCAGGTGCACGGCCTTGCCCGGATTGGTGCCCGGTTCGACGAACTTGCCTTCGCTCTGCTTGCGCCACTTTTCGGGGTCGTCGGGCGAAACGATCTTGCCTTGCGCGTCCAGCAGGTTGCCTTCGCGATCGCGCTTGAAGATCGCGCGGAAGTTCCAGCCGTGGCCGTGATAATCGGCGAACTGGGTATCCTTCAGCTCGGGATTGAGATCGTAGACGTTGCGCAGGAAATCGAGATCGCCCCACTTGCCGCGCGCCGCCGCGCCTTCGGGATTGCGTTCGGCGATGCGGCGCACTTCGGCGGCGGTGGGATATTTCTGGCGTTCCGGCCACATCTTCGGCGCATCGGATTCGTAATCCCACATCGTGTAGCCGAGGTAGGAATTCAGGAAGATGTTGGGCTGGTGCATGTGGCAGTTCATGCACTGCGCGGTGGGAATGGCGCGCGTGAACACGTGCTGCAGCGGATGGCCGCTTTCCTTGACCGCGCCTTCATCGTGCGCGCCTTCGCCCTTTTCGCCGTGGCCGTCCCCGTGGCCGTCCTTCAACTGGCCGTGCGCGCCGGGCGCCGTCAGCCGCGCGATCGTCGGGTCTTGCGTGATCGTCTGCCCATCGCGGCCCAGCGTGGCATAGATCAGGCTGTGGCGCGGTTCGCGGTCGTTGGCGTAGATCACGTGGCAACTGGTGCAGCCGGAACTGCGATAGTCGCCCGGCTGGTCGTTGGTGCCCATGAACCAGGTGAACGGATCGTTGAGCCGGGTCTTGTGGATGTTCAGCACCGGAATGGCGACGCGCAGGCCCGTGCCGGGGCCGCGGCTCGATTGCTTGAGATCGGGGCGGCCCGGTTCTTCCAGGCGCTGGATCGATCCGCTGGGATTGGGCAGGCCGATTTCGGCGAACTGCGTCTGGATGTTGCGCCCGCCGCGTTCGAACACGCGGAACACGTCGCCCGGCGGGATCACGTTCCAGCGCGGCATCGGATAAAGCTCGGCCAGCGCGCCGCGCGCCTTCTGCCGGTCGGTCAGCGTGCCGGGCGGATCGCCGGGCGAAACGATCTTCGCCGGCTGGCCATCGCGCGTATAGGCTTCGCCGAAGATGTAGTTCTTGAAGGGGACGATGCCGTTGTTATAGGCCGCGCCGCCCCACAGCATCGCGCCCGACGCCATGAGCGAGCGTTCCGCCGCCTCGATCGTCGGCATGTGGCAGGCGCCGCACGATTCGCGCGCCACGCGGTAATCGCCGGGATTGACGAAGCGGATGTATTCGGGCGCTTCCTTGTTGAGCAGGGTATAGCTGCGTTCGGGATTGGCGGTGGACGGATAGTGCCAGCCATGCGGATAGCGCGGCAGCACATGCGCGCGGGCCTGCGCCGCCTTGTTGAACGGATCGTCATAGCCCAGTTCCGGCTTGCCGCGCGCATCGGCCGAAAGAGCATCGCCGCCGTGGCAATCGGTGCAGCCCAGCTTGACGGCGGTGGAGACGTGCATCGTCGGCGCATCGGTCTTCACGTGGCACGACAGGCAGCCGGCGGACTTGGCATCGACCTGGGCGTTGCTTTGCCGCGCCGGGGCGGCGGGCGCGCGAACCAGCGTGTAATCGCGCGTCACCGGCTTTTCTTCCTCGCTGGCCATGGTCGGCGCGGCGCGCAGCACCAGCGCGGCCACCGTCAGGGCGATCAGCACGAGGAAAAGGCGCATCGGCCGCATCAATAGCTCACGATCAGGTTGGCGAGGACCGAATAGTAATTGCGGTGCCTCTGTTCGTTGTCGAAAAGGTCGCGGAAGCCCTTGCCGGGCACCAGCGTCGCGGCGGAAAGCCGTGCCACGATGTTCTGCGTCGCCTTGGGCCGCCAGATCGCGGCGGCGGACAGATCCCAGCCGATCTGTTTCGGGATCGAACCTTCGTTGCGCAGCACTTGCAGCGTGGTGGTGTTCTGGAACCACAAATGGTTGGCGTTGCCCGAAACGCGCAACTGCGGCGTCAGGTCAAAGTCCGCGCCGGCGCCGGCCAGCATCGTGCCCGGGTTGTTGAAGTTCGACTGGCCCTGTTCCTTGGACGATCGCAGCGAATTGAGGATGCCGTTGCGCCCGTTGACCGAAATCGCCCGGCCGCCGCCGGCAAAGGGGATCGTCTGGCGTATCCAGTAGCTGGTATCGGCCCCGGCGAAGATCGGGTTCTCGAACACCGCGTCGAACCCGGTTTCGGTGTTGTCATAAGGCTTGCTATCGCCGCTGGCGTAAAGCCCCGACAGGCGAAAGCGCATCCAGTCCTTGTCGTAGCTCAGTTCCGCCGCGCCGAAGAAGGCGCGCACATCGGCGGGCTTGCAGGTGAACAGGCTGTTGCGATCCTTGCCCAGCGCGCCATAGGCCGATGCCGTAAGATTGATCCGCCCCACGCGGCCATCGGCGTTGTAGCCCAGGTACACCACGTCGTAATCGCGCCCGCGCAATTCGCCCAGCAGCGCCGGGCGCACCGGGAAGCCGTTGTCGTCCACCTCGATCTCGTTGCCCTCGCGATTGCGATTGTAGACCACGGTGATCTGGCTGGTCAGCGCCGGGATCAGGAAATCCTGGCGATAGAGGTTGGCGATGAACAGGAAATCGTCGCGTGGGCGCTGTACAACCGAGTTCAACCCGCTGTTGGTGTCTTTCTCCAGCCGCCAGAACGCGGCCAGGTTGTACTGGAAGCGGTTGTTGTCGCGATTGCCGAACAGGCGAATGCCAAGCTGCTGGTCGTTGAACAGGAAGCCCCGGAAATCGGCTTGGAACGGCTGGATGCCGACGCGGATCGAATCAAAATCATAGCGATCGGACGTGTTGCGCAGGTGATAATCGACGAACAGTTCCTGCACGCCCAGGAAATGATCGGTGCGCGAAATACCCTTGGAAGGTTCGACATAGAGCACCCGCTTTTCGGGTACGCGCACGTGATTGACGTTCAGCGCCAGCGTCACGCGGTATTCGATGTGCGGCGGCTTGAACGCGGTGTTGCCCTTGATCAGCGCCGCGCCGGCGATGAAGGTTTGCGACAGGATGTAGCTGGCGTCCTTGCCGAACACGTCCAGGCTCTGCGGGCGCCGGGTGGTCTGCACGCCCACGGGGATCGGGAAGGTGCGCGGTTCGATCACGCTGTCGCTGACGACGTTCGCCGAAAAGAACCAGTCGTCGCCCTTGATCGGCAGCCACGGCACTTTGGCGCGATCGATCGGGCGGTCGCCCTTGTAGGTGTTCTGGTGATAGGGATCGAACCAGCGTTCCTTGACCACGCCCAGGCTTTCGATCAGCCGCCAGCGGTCGGGGATGGGGATCTGGTCCACCGGGAAGGCTTCGGGCGGGGGCGCGCGCAAGGCGCCAGGATTGTCCTGCACCGCGCGCTCGGGCAGATCGCCTTCATAGCCGGGGCGGCGGCGTCCGTCGAGCAGGCCGGGATCGACATCCTCAGGCGCGGGTTCCTCTCCCGGTGGCAGCATGACGGGGCGTTCCGCCTCTGCGGGCGGGGCGCTTTCGGCCACGGGCTGGGCCAGCAACAGCGGCAGGAGGAGCGGCCAGGCCGTCATCCGGGCAGACCCACGTGAATCGGAAGATCGTCCCGCACCCGCACCGTCACAGCCCCTGGCAGACGTTCTGGTCGCTGCTATCGATGAACGGCGCGAAGGGGCAACTCACATAGCGCAGGCGCACGCCGCTGCCGATCGCGAAGACCAGCGTATCGGCGCGGATCGCGGCCGGCGCGTTGCCGAAAGCGCCGCTTTTCGTGCCCGCCGCGCCAAGGCCGAGGAACGAGATCATGTCATCCTGGTCGATGCCATCGCCCGAAACGCCGATCGCGCCGACGAGCGTATTGCCGCGATATATCGGCACACCGCCCGAGAAGATCTGGATGCCGTTGGCAAGCCGGCGCTGCCCGCCCGGCGCGGCGGGCACGGCGGTGCACTGCTGCGCGGTGTCACTGCCCGGCAGCCCGGCCACGAACTGCGCGTGCTGCACCAGATTGGCCTTGATCAGCGCCACTTGCAGTCCCGTGGCGAAGGGGTTGAAGTCCTCCGCCTCGCGCGAGAACGGCCCTGCCGCGCGCGCCACTTCGCCATCGGGGAAATGCGGGCGGGAAAGATTGCCGATGCCCCGCGCGCCGAAGGCCAGCTTGCCGGTCAGCGCGGCGGGATCGTTGAAGAAGGCGCGCGTGCGCGCCACGAAGGGCGGCACATCGGTATCGGGATCGTCGAGCAATTGCTGCGCGGCCACGGCGTTCGAGAAAAACGCCACGGTGCGCGCCTTCTGCAGCGAAACGTCGGTGCCGAACACCGGCGCATCGGGCGAGCGGACGAGGCCGAGCGCCGCGCCATAAGTATCGACCACGCTGATCGTCACTTGCGCGCGGCTGTCGAGCGGGCGGCGGATCTGGGCGCGGGCGTGGCGCATCACGCGGTAGGCTTCTTCCAGGATCGAGCGCGCTTCGGCAGCGGTCAGCGGCTGGGTGACGGCGGCGGCGTCCGTCGCGGCCCTGACCGGAAAGCGGTTGTTGCCCGCGCCGTCGGTCAGCACGAAAGCATCGGGAAAGGCGAACTCCGCCCCCGTCGCGGCACGATAGCCGCTGGCGGTGGCGCCATAGGCCGCGCCGGCGAGGATCGCGCCGTCGCTGTAGCCCTTGACCGGGACAAGTTGCCCGGCCGCGCCATCGATCACCGCGAAGCTGGTTTGCAGCGGGTGCAGCGTTTCGGCGCGCGCGTCGGTATAGCGCAGGCTGGTGCCGTCCACGGGAATCTTGTCGGCCGTGATCGCATCGGGCGCGGCGAAGCCTTGCGTGCCGGCCAGCGCGATCGCTTCCTCGGCGTCGTCGTCACGGTCGAGCACGTCGGGATCGAAGCCATAATCGCCATCGCCCATCACCCCGATGCCGCCAACGACGACCCCGTTCTTGTAAAGCGGAAAGCCGCCCGCATCGGCGGCAAGGCCCAGCGGCGATCGCTTCGGCCCGATCAGCGCATCGGCCAGCCCGCCGGCGCCGAAACGGGTGTTGAGGTCCGAACAGGGCAACTGGCTGAACTGCACGCCGAACAGCGGACCGCTTTCCAGCCCGGTGGTGGACGGGGCGGGCGGGAACTTCTGCTGCACGATCATGCTGGCCGTGCGCGTGGAAAAAGCGTTGCCGGCGCTGGACAGATAGGCCCCCGTGATCGCCTTGGCGATGGCACCCATGGCGGCGGGCACCTCCAGCCCCTGCGCGTCGACCGCGGGATCGTTGATCACGCCGGTCGCGGTCAGGCGGCTGGTGATCATGGTCGCGCGCGCGCCGGTCATGCGGAACACGGCCAGCACGTTGCCGACGCGGTCGGTCACGGCGATCACCGAAGGCAGGCCGCGCGCCTGCGCTTCGCCCACGGACTGCGCGAGAATGCGCTGCACATCGGCGGTGGTCAGCGCTTCCTGCGCGGGCGCGGTGTAGACAGCCGTGGGTGCGGCGGTGGGGGTGGGCGTTGGCGTTGGCGCGCCGCCGCCCGAACCCGAACTGCCTCCGTCCCCGCCGCCACAGGCGGACAGCGCCAGCGCCAGCGCAGCGATGGCGTGATGCGCGTGGCCGATCCGCATCAGCGCAGCGCCTCGATGCTACGCGCGGCCTGGCCCAGCGCGGCGCGGAAGGCCGGCGGATCATAGGTCAGCGGGCTGGAGACGGCGGAATAGGCGCGGTTGACGTTGGCGCGGATGCCCGCCGCCGCGCCCACCGTGATGCGGCCCTGCCGGACCAGCGCGTTGAGCAGCGTGTCCACCGCCATGACCGCCTGCGCCGATCCGGCATAGTCGGTAAAGCGCGGCGTGATGGTGCGCCCGGCGATGCTGGACACCACGGCGAAAGCGGTGTCGCCGCCATAGCTTTGTCCGGCCATGGCGCCGGCCAGCGCTTCGGCCGCCGCGCGCAAGCGGTTCGCCGCCGCCACCGCTTGCGGCCGCCCGGCGCCCATCGCGGCATGGAATTCGCGGGCCGCCGCATCGAACCGCGCCGCCTGCGTGGGGGCGAGCACCTTTGCCACGGCCGAGAGCATGATGATGTTCTCGTCGTTGTAGGGCGGGGTGCCGAAGGGGATCGGCCGCGCCGGGTTCGGTTCGAACGCGCGCTGGCGATCGGGCTTGTCGTCGATCGGGCGGTGGCAACTGTGGCAATCGAAGAAGTAGAATTCGGGGAACAGCCCTTGCGATCCGAACGCGGGCTGCGCGAACAGCGTCAGCGAGCGGCGCACCGCTTCGGCCTGGCCGACCGCCCAGAGCCGGACGCTGTCGGTCCGTCCCTTGCGGCGCAGATAGTCCGCGTCTTCATCATGATGCTGCTGGAGCGAGGAGAACAGGTCCAGTTCGAAGGCGATGCGCGGGTGGCCCGCAGCCATCATCTTGTGCGTGACGAACTGGCCCGCGCCGCTGCTGCCGAAATGGCAATCGAGGCAGACCGAGGCGCGGGCCTGCGCGTTTTCCAGCGGGATCATGCCTTGCGCGATGTTCGAGGCATGCGTGGCGGGCACCGCATAGTGGTTGGCCAGCCAGCCGGACGACGCGCCGTGGCATGATTCGCAGCCGACGCCATCGGCAAGCTGGAAGCGTTCCCCGCGCTGGCCGGCAGGGGCGAACGTCGCGTGGCAGCCCAGGCACGCGGGCGCGCCGGTGGCGCTGCCGAGGCCGAGCGCGGCGGCGATGCGCTGTCCGCGCGCCGATCCCAGCGCGGCGAAGGCGCGGCTGTGCGCGCCGCCGCGACTGGATGGTTCCTGCCAGTGGAGCAGTTCATCCTGGCGTACCACCTTGCCATCGCCTTCGTTGCGGCCGTGGCAGGTCGAGCCGGCGCAACTGGCGACGCCTTCGTACAGGCCGCCGGCCACGGCGGAAGATGCGGGCAAGCCGTTGGCGAGCGCCAGCAGGCCAAGCAGCACGACCGTGCGGAGCGCGGTTGCCCACGTGCTTCGTCCGCCCTGTAACGCTGCCCCAAACCCCATCGATGTACCCCCCGGTCGGTGCTTCGCCCCCGTTTACCGCGCTATTTTTCCAGCGCGGTAAAGACCCCATCCCAATCGGCCGGCGGCGGCGACTGCCTTAACGCCGCCACGCGATCGCGATAGAGTCCATAGAGCTTGCCCAGACCCAGTTTCTTGGCGTCCGGCTCGCTTTCGTCAAGCCATCGTTCTGCGGTTTCCCAGTGCTTTGTGCGATAGGCGGCCAGCATCGCGGCGTGGCCTGCGGCAAAGTGGCGGAATGCGGGATCGCTGGCCAGGTTTTCGTCGCCCAGCAGCGCGAAGATTTCTTCGGGGGCATCGCGGCCGACCACGCGCGCCCGGTCAAGCTCGAGGCAGGCGAAGGTGGTCAGTTCGCGCCGCAGCGTGGCCCCCAGCGCGATGGTCACGCCGTAAAGCTTGGTCAGCCCCTCGATTCGCGAGGCGAGGTTCACCGTGTCGCCGATCAGCGAATAGGACAGGCGCTGCGCCGACCCCATGTTGCCGACGCAGCACGGCCCGGCGTTCAGCCCGATGCCGATGTGGACGTCTCCCGGCCACGGCTGGTCGGCCTGTGCCGGCATTTCGGTGTTGAGCGTGGCCAGCCGCGCCACCATGTCGAGCGCGGCGCGGGCGGCATGCTCGTACTGGTCAGGATCGTCCACCGGCGCGTTCCAGAAGGCCAGGATGGCATCGCCGATGAACTTGTCGATGGTGGCCCGACGCGCCAGCAGGATATCGCACATCGGCGTCAGGAAGCCGATCAGGAAGCGGATGATGTCGCGCGGCGGCAGGCTTTCCGAAATGCGCGAGAAGCTGCGGATGTCGCAGAACAGCACGGTCATCTGCCGTTCCTCGCCGCCCAGTTCCAACTGGCGCGGATCGGCGGCGATGCGGCGGACCAGTTCGGGCGAGAGATAGCGGTCGAAGGCCTGGTGGATATAGCTGCGCGCACGCTCCTCGCGCCAGTAGGTCAGCACAGTTTCGGCCAGGTAGACGGCCAGCACCGCCAGCACCGGCACGACCGGGTCGATCAGGAAGTGCCAGTGGTGGAACGCCCACCAACTGCCGGCCAGGCTTGCTCCGGCCAGCCCCAGCCCCAGCGCCGCGCCGCGCGCCGCGCCCAGCCGCGGTAGCAGCGCCAGCAGCAGCCCGCCCAGCGCCAGCACCAGCGCGCGCTCCAGCCCCGGCGACCAGTCCGGCCGGACCATGAACTTGCCCAGGATGATCTGCTCCGCCGCCTGCGCGTGGATCATCACGCCCGGCTCGCGATCGCGCACCGGGGTGGACACCAGATCGCGCAGGCCCATCGCCCCGGTGCCGACGAACACGATGTGCCCCGAGAACATCCGGGCCATCTCGTCGGGCGTCAGCGCGCCCGACAGGATTTTCCACGCCGGCACCACGCGCTCGGCACGCGGGGCGGTGTAATACATCCACAGTTCGCCGGCGCCGGTGGTGGGCGCTTCGAACTGGCCGACCTTGATCGCGGTGACCTGGCGCGCACCGCCGCCGGCCAGGTTGCCGCTGCCGTCGCTGGTCTTGATCACGATCGATCCCGCGCCTTGCGCCACGCGCAGCGCCTCCAGCGATAGCGATGGCAGGATCTGGCTGCCCTGCCGCGCCAGCAGCGGCGCCTTGCGGATGATCCCGTCGGCGTCGCCGCCCAGCGTCAGCGAGCCGCTGCCCTGCGCCGCCGCGTCAAGCACGGGGATGGGCAGGATGGCATTGCGGTAGCGCGGCAGCGCATCGTCGGGCGGGTTGCCGGAAATGGCGAAGCCGGCCTTGGGCATGGCCTGCACGCGGGGCGGATCGTTGGTCAGGAAAAAGCCGTTGACCACGGGCAGCGCCTGCATCGCGGTGGCCAGCTCGGCATCGTTGTCGGGCAGCGCGGCCAGCGTTGCGATGACGCGCGGATCGCCGCCGCCGCCACGCGCCAGCGCCTCGGCCAGGCGCGGCGGCGATGTGCGGTCGGGCTCTGAAAACACGATGTCGAGCGCGATCGCCGACGCGCCGGCTTCGCCCAGCCGGCGTTCCAGTTGCGCGATCTGGGTGCGCGGCCAGGGCCACTGGCCAAGCCGGCGAATCGATTCTTCATCGATATCGACGACGCGGACGGGGGCTTCCTCGTAGGCGCGCGGTTCGGCGCGCAGCCAGGCATCGAACACCAGTTGCCCGGCGCGCAGCAGCGGCGCGAACCCGGCCAGTTGCAGCGCCAAGACCAGGAGCAGCGCCAGGGCGCCCGGCAGCACCGTTGTTGTCCAGCACCCCCTTCCGGCGCGATAGCGCTGCATCCTGCCGGTCCCCCGTTCACCCTGGCGCGCAGCCTGCCGCAAAACGCCCGCTCGCGGAAGTCTGGACTGTCGGCGCCGGGCATTGCATGGGGGCGCAAGGGGGCGGGCCGCGAATATCGCTTGCCCCCGGCTTCTTCCGCACCGCACAATAGGCCCCATGCGCATAGCCATCGTCGACGAAAGCGCCGCGCGCGCATCGGTGATCCAGGAAGGCCTGGCGACGCTGGAAGACTGCGAGATATTCGTGGTCACCGAACGGCGCGGGCTGGTGGCGCGGATCGGCGAGATCGCGCCCGACGTGGTGCTGATGGACCTTGGCAATCCATCGCGCGACGTGCTGGAGGAATATTTCGCGGTCAGCCGCGCGCTGGCCCGCCCGATCGCGATGTTCGTGGATGAAAGCGACGACGAATCGATCGCCGCGTCGATCGATGCGGGGGTTTCGGCCTATGTCGTGGATGGCCTCGCCGCCAGCCGCATCCGGGGCCTGCTCGATCTGGCGGTGCGCCGCTTCAACGCCTTCGCGCGGTTGCAGTCCGATCTGGCCGAAGCGCGCGGCCAACTGGCCGAGCGCGAGACGATCGACAAGGCCAAGCGCATCCTCATGGACAGCCGGGGCCTGCCCGAGCCGAAAGCCTATGCCGAAATGCGCAGCGCCGCGATGAGCCAGGGCCGGCGCATCGCCGATATCGCCGAAGCCATCGTCACCGCGCACAAGCTGATGGCCAGACCGACGGGAGAGAAGTGATGGACACGGAACTGGTCGTCGGCTTCCTGCCGCTGGTCGATGCCTGCCTGCCGATCCTGGCGCGCGAACATGGCTTTGCCGAGGACGAGGGCATTTCGATCCGCCTGGTGCGCGATGTCAGTTGGGCGACGGTGCTGGACCGCTTGCTCTATGGCCACAGCGATGCCGCGCATCTGGTCGCGCCGCTGGCCATCGCCACGACGCTGGGGCGCGGCCGGCCGGCGCAGCCGCTGTCGGTGCCGTTCGTGCTGGGGCTGAACGGCAACGCGATCACGATGCGGCCCGATCTGGCCGATCGCGTCTGCCCGCATGGGCCGCTTGAGGGGCGGCTGGGCGATCCGGCGGCGGTGGGCGCTGCGCTGCGCGGGGCGGTGGACGAGGCGCTGGCGCGCGGCCGCCCCCTGCGCTTCGGCGTGGTGCATCGCTATTCCAGCCACAACTACATGCTGCGCTATTGGCTGGCCGCCTGCGGCATCCGCCCCGATCGCGACGTGGAGATCACCACCGTGCCGCCGCCGTTCTGCGCCGATGCGCTGGAAGCGGGCGAGGTCGATGCGATTTGCGTGGGCGAGCCGTGGAACAGTGTCGCGGTGGAACGCGGTGCGGGCCGGATCGTGCTGGCGACGGCGCAGATCTGGCGGCGCGGGGTGGAAAAGGTGCTGGCGCTGCGCGAGCCGGTCATGGTCAAGAAACGCGAATCGGTGCAGCGGCTGATCCGCGCCATGTGCCGGGCCGGGCGGCATTTCGTCGATCCCGCCAACTGGGAAGTCAACGCCGCGATCCTCGCCCGCCCCGAATATCTGGATGGCGATGCGGTGCTGATCCGCCGCGCCATTTCCGATCGGCTGCTGCTGGCGCGCGGCGGCGAGGTGGTGCCCTATCCCGATTTCATGTTCCAGTATCGGGAGGCGGCGAATTTCCCGTGGGTCAGTCAGGCGGAGTGGCTTTATACCCAGATGGTGCGTTGGGACGGGCCGGGCTTCGACCCCGCCGATGCGGCGCGCGCGGCGCGGGTATTCCGCCCCGATGTCTATCGCAGCGCGCTGGTCGGCACGGGCGAGCCGCTGCCCGGCGCCAGTTCGAAAGTCGAAGGCAGCCTCAGCCAGAAGACCTCGGTGGGCACGCAGCAGGGCACGATGACGCTGGAAAGCAATCGCTTTTTCGATGAGCGGGTGTTCGATCCGGCGGACCTTGCCGGCTACCTCGCGGCGCTGGACCGGGGATAGGTCGCGGCAATTATTGCTGCACCGCAAAAAATCGCTTTACCTCGATCGTGCGAATCGCTTATTGTCGCGGCAAGCAGAGACGGCCTCCGCCCAAGGACGGGCGATCCGTGGGCCTCACTGCTGATTTTTGAACATTGCGTGGCAACGTCGCCGCCCGATCTGGCTCCCTTCCGGGGCCAAGTCGAGGCGGCTTTTTCGCGTTTGCCGCATGTGGGGACGACACATGATGAACACGGTTCGCAGCTTTGGGTTCGGCACTCTGAAAATGCATCGGCGGGGAATGGTCGTCGCGCTGCTCGCCAGCGTGGCGCTGGCGGGCTGCGGCAAGGGCAGCGCGCCCGCGCCGGGCGGCGGCGAGGTGGCGAAGATCGCCGCCGAAAAGGGCATCGAGAAATCGAACCTCAAGCTCGGCTTCATCAAGCTGACCGACATCGCGCCGCTCGTCGTCGCCAAGGAGAAGGGCTTCTTCGCCGATGAGGGGCTGAACGTCACGCTGGAACCGCAGGCCAACTGGAAGGTGCTGCTCGATGGCGTGGGCAGCGGCCAGTTGGATGGCGCACACATGCTGGCCGGGCAGGTGCTGGCGGCAGGCGCCGGCATCGGCGCCAAGACCAAGCTGATCGCGCCGTTCTCGCTCGACATCAACGGCAAGGGGGTGACGATCTCGAACCAGGTCTATGACCTGATCGCCCCCACCCTGCCCAAGGGACCGGACGGCAAAGTGGCGCACCCGGTGTCCGCCGCCGCGCTCAAGCCGGTGGTCGCCAGCTTCAAGGCCCAGGGCAAGCCCTTCAAGATGGGCATGGTGTTCCCGGTCTCCACGCACAACTACGTGCTGCGCTACTGGCTGGCGGCGGGCGGGCTGAACCCCGGATACTACCTGCCGGGCGATACCGCCGGCGTGACCGGCGCCGACGTGCAGCTTTCCGTCACCCCGCCGCCACAGATGCCCGCCACGCTGGAAGCGGGCACGATCAACGGCTATTCGGTGGGCGAACCGTGGAACCAGGCCGCCGTCGCCAAGAAGATCGGCGTGCCGATCATCGTCGATCCCGATATCGCCGGCACCACGGGCGACAAGGTGTTCGGCCTGACCGACGCTTTCGCCCAGAAGAACCCGAAGACGGTGCAGGCCCTGATCCGCGCGCTGATTCGCGCCTCGATCTGGCTGGACGCGGACGGCGGCAAGAACCGGCCCGAGGCGGTGAAGCTGCTGGCATCGCCCAAATACGTCGGCGCCGATGAAAAAGTGCTGATGGCCTCGATGACGGGCAAGTTCACCTTCGGCGAAGGCGACACGCGCGATACGCCCGAATTCAACCTCTTCTTCGATCAGCAGGCCAGCTATCCGTTCTATTCGGACGCCATCTGGTTCCTCACGCAGATGCGTCGCTGGGGCCAGATCGCCGAAGCCAAGCCCGATCAGTGGTATCTCGATACGGCGAAGGCGGTCTACCGGCCCGACCTCTACGATGCGGCCGCCAAGTCGCTGGTCGCCGACGGCAAGGCCGATGCCGCGCTGTTCCCCGCATCGGACGGGTTCCGCGTTTATGCCCGCAAGGCGATCGATGGCGTAGCCTTCGATGCGCACAAGCCTGCCGCCTATGCCGCGAGCTTTTCCATCGGGTTGAAGGACGGCCAGACCGTCACCCCCGCTGGCGTCAAGTAAGGAGTGCATGCCATGAACGTCGCCCCGCTCAGGAAAGACGAGTTCGCCATGGACCCGCAAGCCGATCCCATACTTCCCGCTGCCGCGCCCGCTGCGCCGCGCAGGGCCTTTGCCTGGCCCGAGGCGCTGCGCCTGCCGACCGGGCGCGTTGCCTTCGATGCGGCCTGGCCGCCGGTGGTGGGCGTGGTCGGCTTCCTGCTGCTGTGGGCGCTGCTCGCCCCGATGGTGAAGACCTCGCTGGGTGCGCTGCCGGGGCCGGGCGATGTGTGGAACGCCTTTGGCGGGCTGATGGATGAATATGCCGTCGCCCGTGCCGAAGCTGGTGCCGCCGAGGCCCTGGGCCAGGTCTATACCGGCCCGCCGACGTTCGTGGACCAGATATTCACGTCGCTGAAGACGGTGGCGATGGGCTTTGTCCTGGCCAGCCTGATCGCGGTGCCGCTGGGGCTGGTCGCGGGCATGTCGAAGCGGTTCAACGCCGCGATCAACCCCCTGGTGCAGATCATGCGCCCGGTCAGCCCGCTGGCCTGGCTGCCGATCGTGACCATGGTCGTTTCCGCGTCGATCACCAGCGACGATCCGACGCTGGCCAAGAGCTTCGTGATCTCGGCCATCGTGGTCATGCTGTGTTCGCTCTGGCCGACGCTGATCAACACCGCCATCGGCACCGCGTCGATCGACAAGGATCTGATCAATGTTGGCCGCGTGCTGCGGTTGGGCTGGTTCGCGCGGTTGACGCGGCTCGTCCTGCCTTCGGCGCTGCCGTATATCTTCACCGGCATGCGGCTGTCGCTGGGCACGGGCTGGATGGTGCTGATCGCGGCGGAAATGCTCGCGCAGAACCCCGGCCTCGGCAAGTTCGTCTGGGACGAATTCCAGAACGGCAATGAAAAGTCGCTGTCGCGGATCATGGTCGCGGTCGTCGTGATCGGCCTGATCGGCTTCCTGCTCGATCGCGTGATGATGGCGCTCCAGGCCTTCGTCAGCCGCAACCGCACCTTCTGAAGGGAACCCGCGCCATGGCCACGATCCTTTCGCTCCAGAACTTGCGCAAGACCTACACCGGCCAGTCGGGCGGCAGCACCGAAGTGCTGGGCGGCAT
>JADLHU010000055.1 GCA_020848655.1 Novosphingobium sp. | reverse complement strand
TGACCGCCGTGACGCATAGCGTGCCGCCGCTTGGCACCTGCCATTCGGACTCGTCCTGGTGCTGGATCGTGATGCAGCCGGTGCCGTTCGCCTCGGACATCAGGCGCAGCACCTGCTCCATGCGCCCCATCGCCGCCTCGCGGTTGATCACCGGGTCGTAGGTCGCGGGAGACTGCGGCAGCCCGGCGATAAAGGCCGCCTCGGCAGGGTTGAGATCGCGGGCCGGTTTGCCGAAGTACGTCTGCGAGGCCGCCTCGACGCCGTAGGCGAGGTTTCCGTAGAAGAACTCGTTGAGGTAAATCTCAAGTATCTGGTTTTTGTCGTACTGGCGCACGATCTCGGACGCGACGATTACTTCGGTCAGCTTGCGCTCGTTGCTGATCTGCCGCGCGAACTCGGTGTCCAGCACCAGCGCGCGCGCCAGCTGCTGCGTGATCGTGCTCGCGCCGGAGACCGTCTGCCCGGCCTGGATGTTCTGGATCGCGGCGCGGACGATCGCCAGCACGCTGAAGCCGGGGTCGGTGTAGAACGTCTCGTTTTCGGTGGCGATGGTCGCGTGAATCAGCCAGGGCGAAATCTGCGCCAGTGGGACCTCGGTGCGCGCGCCGGTTTCGGGGCTGTTGAACTCGGCGAGCTGCGTGCCGTTGGCGTCGAAGATGCGCGTCGTCTCGAAGTCGGCCACCAGATCGCCCAACTGGGCGACGCGCTCGTCGTATGCGCCGATGATATAGAAGTAGTACGCGACCATGCCGAGCAGCACGATCAGGGTCAGCGCCATGCCGCCGATCACGCCGATCACCGCCAGCCGGATCCCCCACTTGGTGTACCAGGCGCGGTTGTGCTCGATATTGAGCGCGGCGCTGTAATCCGGCTGGGGGAACTCGCCGAGGCGCGGCTTGGGCTTGCTGATCGCCTCGGCTGCCGCCCCGCCGATCACGTGCGGGACGGTTACGCCACCGGCCTGCGCCGCCGAGGGCATGGTCTGCTCGCCGGGCACCGGCACGGTCTGGATCGTCAGGTCCTCGCTGCCGGCCTGGATCGGGCGCGCGGGCTGCGTGACCTGGGGGCTGAGCGGGCTGGCGACAAAGCCGCCCCGGTCAATCTCGACCTGCTGGCCTTTGGGCCGCGTCGGCGCGTCGGAGCGGCGCACCGGCTCCAGCAGCGGCGACGCGGGCGAGACCAGCGTCGCGCCCATGTCTTCCTGCGGGACGTGCTGCGGCAGCGGCATGTTGTCTTCGTCCAGCTCGATTGCCGGAGCTTGCCGTCCCACCGTGCCTTCCGCGTCGATCACTTCCTGCAAGCCGGTTTCGGTGCGCACGCTGCTGCCGCGCACCAACTTCTCGTGGCCGGGCGGCGTCCCGGGGACCCAATCGCGCCCATCGTAGTAGTACCAGCGATTGCTCTCCAGGCCGAGCATCCACCAATGCCCCTCGTCGTCGAGGATCATCAGGTTGCGCAGCTCTTTTTGCAGCTCCTCGCGCGTGAGCTGCCCGGCCTGGTAACGCTGGCGCAGCACCGCGATCTTGCGCTCGGCCTGCTCGAATGGGGACGGCTCCGGCTCGGTCGCGGCTTCCGGCGTGACCGCCGCCGCCGGCTCGGGCGGCGTGTCAGCCGGGACGGGCGTGCTCTCGGTCGAGCGCGGCGGCTCCTCGATCACCGGGCCGGTCGCGCGCGAGACCGGCTGCGCCGTGCGCGCGTCGAGAATTGGCGTCCCGCTCTCGTCATCGGGCGGCGGCTGCGACTGCGTGTCGTGCGCGGCCTGCGCTTGGGTCGCGTCAGGTGGCTTGCCGCCCTGCGATGCGCCGGTCCCCTCAACGATGGTATCCGCCGCGCCGCCGAGCAAGTCGTCGATCCGTGAATCAAGCGGGCGGTACCACCCGCCGGTCTGCGCCGGGGCCGCGCCGGGCGCCGTTGGCTCCGGCGACGGGGGCTGGCTGCTCGCCGCAGGCCCGGACGGAGGCGCGCTTGCGGCAGGCTCAGGGGACGGCGCGTTTTCCGGGGTGTACCACCCGCCGGGCGTCACCGGGCGTGACGCCTCCGCATCCACGGGCGGCTCGTGCCATCCCCCTTGCGGGGGATTGGCCGCGCCGTCGGGCCGCGTGGTCTTCGGATCAGGTCCCTCTGCCATAGCGCACCTCTTGTGAGCGATGAGCGGTTGGCTGTTCGCCGCGACCTGAGAGCATACTCCGTGCCGCTAATCGCTGCTTTTCATTATACGTTCGTGATGGCGGAACAGGGATGCGCGATCACGCCACCGGGCGGCTGGCGACCAGAATCGTCCACTCGCCCTTCTGCGTGACTTTGCCCTCCTGGTTGACCACCTGCACGTCGAACGAGACGAAGCCGCCGCCGGCCGCTTTCATCTCGCGCTTCTTAGTGACCTTAACCTGCACGCGAATCGTGTCGCCGATAACGATCGGCGCGCGGAATTTCCATTCCAGCCCGGTGAAGGCCAGCACTGTCCCGTCGAGAAAGCCGAGCTGGTACGACAGCCCGCTGGCGACCGACAACCCCAGCAGCCCATGCGCGACGCGCTGGCCGAACTGCGTCCCGGCGGCGTAGGCGGCGTCGGTGTGCATCGGGTTGAAGTCGCCTGACAGCCCGGCGAAGC
>JADLHU010000054.1 GCA_020848655.1 Novosphingobium sp. | reverse complement strand
GAATCAATTATGCGTTCGATGTCGCGGCCGCTTTGAAACTGGAAACGGAGGACACGATGAAAAGCACGAGCAGCGACGCCACGCCGACCGATACCCACCACAAGTGGGTGAGAAAGAACGTAGGCGCATGCATCATGCCCATTCGCCAGAAAAACAGCAGGCCCAGGGCGCCCAGGAATGCAATCAGCGCACGCCCCCATGATCTGGAATACGACCTTGGCCGCAGGATCATGAAGGTGAAGATGGATTCGAAGATGATGGTCTGGATGGAATACATGACGCCCTGGATCGGATAGGGCTGCGGCGCCTTGAGGATCAGGAGCTGGGCTTCGGGCAATCCTGAAACCACGACCAGCACGATGCCAAGCAGTGCATAGGTCGGAATGATAAAAAGGCGGAAATGCCTTAACATCCATAGCGCCGCGAATTCAAGCATCCGAAATCCCCCGATAGATTGCCGCAGTCCGCGTTCGATGAGAGTCGATGTCGATATTCGCAGAACATGCACCGTTGCGGGCGCGGCAAGCGTGTTTATCTTAGCCCAATAAACGGATCGCAGGGATCGTTGCCTTGTCGCCTGTGCGATGAACCAGTCTTGTCTGGCGCTGTCGGATCGCCGTGGTCGGCGGGTGCATGGCCGAAACCAGAAGCGATGACTCCTTTTTCGATTTTCCTTTACTCCATCTATCCATGACTTCCGCAGACAACAACCAAAACCCCGCGACCGTTGTCATGGCGCGGGCCGTGTCGCAGCGGGTGGCGACCGTCGATGGCGCGCTCGATATCCTCAGCGACATAGGGCTTGCCGTCAAGACTGGTGAAACGCTTGCCATCACCGGCGCTTCCGGTTCGGGAAAATCGACGCTGCTGGCCTTGCTGGCCGGGCTCGATCAGCCTTCCGCGGGAGATATCTTCTTGTTCGGCCAGCGGCTTGGCGATCTCGACGAGGATGCCCGCGCCCGCCTGCGCGCCGGCCGCGTCGGTTTCGTTTTCCAGTCGTTCCAGCTGCTGCCCGCGCTTACCGCGCTGGAAAACATTCTGCTGCCGCTGGAACTGGCCGGGCGCGGCGACGCGCGTGAACGTGCCGTCCACTGGCTGGAGCGCGTCGGACTCGGCGCGCGCGGCACGCATACGCCGCGCCAGCTGTCCGGCGGCGAACAGCAGCGCGTCGCGATCGCGCGCGCTTTCGCCACCGATGCGCAGATCGTGTTTGCCGACGAACCCACCGGCAACCTCGATGCCGAGACCGGCGCCCGCATCATCGACATGTTGTTCGAACTCAACGCCGAGGCGGCGACGACCTTGGTCCTCGTCACCCACGACGATGCGCTCGCTTCGCGCTGCCGGCGCCGCCTGCGCCTGGTTGCCGGACGCATCGCGGAACCGGCATGGGCATGAACCGGCTGCGGCTGCCGAGATTCGGCCTGTGGCTGCTGCAGCGCGAACGCGCCAGCGGCGAGTGGCGCGTGTTGCTGCTGGCGCTCGTCATCGGTGTCGGCAGCGTCAGCACGACCGGATTTCTCGGCGATCGCCTGCAGCGGGCGATGAGCGAAAAGGGCGCCAGTTTTCTGGGCGCCGACCTGCTGGTGACCAGTCCGCGCCCGATCGACACTTGGCCGCGCCACGGCTTGCAGACCAGCAGTGCGATCGAATTCAGCAGCATGGTGAGCCGCGGCGAAGCCTTCCAGCTGGCGACCGTGCGCGCCGTCGACCCGGCCTACCCGCTGCGCGGCAGCGTCCGCATCGCCCCTGCCCCGTTTGCGGCAGGCGTGCCGCGTCCGGCCCAGCCGCCGCCGGGTGCGGTTTATGTCGATCAGCAGTTGCTGCCGCTGCTCGACGCCCGGGTCGGCGACGAGGTGCGGATCGGCGAGGCCGGTTTTCGCATCGCCGGCGTGGTGGCGGAGGAGCCGGGCCAACTCGGCGGCGTATTCGGCTTCGCCCCGCGAGTTTTCCTGCGCGATGATGACGTCGGACGCACGCATGTTCTGCAACCCGGCAGCCGCGTGACCTATCTTTACCAGTTCGCGGGCGAAGCCGATCCGCTCACGGCCTTCGGCGCATCGCTCAAGCCGAGGCTCGAAAGCAGCCAGCGCCTGATCGGGTCACGCGCCGGCGTCGAGACGCTGCGTGGCGCGTTCGCCAATGCCGACCGCTACGTCCAGCTCACCGCGCTGGTCAGCCTGCTGCTGTCCGTGGTCGCGATTGCGATCGCCGCCCGCAGGCATGCCTTGCGCCACTACGACCAGGCGGCGTTGCTGCGCTGCTTCGGCGCGACGACGGCGCAATTGCGTGTGCTGTATGCGGTCCAGCTGCTGGTGCTGGGACTCATCGGCAGCGTTGCCGGCGTGGCGATTGGCGCCCTGATGCAGCAGGCTTTGGCTTACCTGGTACTGCCCGATGCCCTGGCCCATTTACCCAAGCTCGGCAGCGCGCCGGTTGGCGTTGCCATTGCCAGCGGCCTGCTGGCCTTGGCCGGCGCCAGCCTGCCTGCCCTCATGCGACTGATCCGCGTGCCG
>JADLHU010000053.1 GCA_020848655.1 Novosphingobium sp. | reverse complement strand
CTGACGTATGTCGGCGGCCGCGCGCAGGTGTCCTACGAACTACCGCTCAACGAGGTTGTGTTCGACTTCTATGACCGCTTGAAGAGCATCAGCCGCGGTTATGCCAGCTTCGATTACGAGCAGATCGGCCTGCGCAAGGGCGATCTCGTGATGATGAACATCCTCGTCAACAACGAACCGGACGATGCGCTGTCGATTATCGTCCACCGCAGCCAGGCCGAAGCGCGCGGGCGCGGGCTGGTCGAGCGGCTGAAGGACCTGATCCCGCGCCACATGTTCAAGATCCCGATCCAGGCGGCGATCGGCGCCAAGGTGATCGCGCGCGAAACGATCAGCGCGATGCGCAAGGACGTGACCGCCAAGTGTTACGGCGGCGACATCACACGCAAGAAGAAACTTCTGGAAAAGCAGAAGGAAGGCAAGAAGCGGATGCGCGAATACGGCAACGTGCAGATCCCGCAGGAAGCCTTCATCGCCGCGCTGCGCATGGGCGAGGAATAGCGCCTGCTGTTTGCGGTCTTGGGCAGCCCGTCATTGCGATCCCGGCGCCAGCCGGGAGACGCAATCCGGGGCGGCATGCGGGACTCTGGATTGCGTCTCCGCTTCGCGGCTCGCAAGGACGATGCCGTTTGACGTAATCCGTCCGCCTTATCGGCCGCGCAGCGGGTCCAGCGCGGAGCGCGCGCGGGGCGCGGGGGATGCGGCGGAAGGCGTGGCCACGGGCGCCATCGCGTGCAGCGCGGCGATGCGCTTTTCGGTTGCCGGGTGGGTCGAGAACAGGTCCGAGCCGAGCGTGGGCACGATATAAAGCTGCGCGGCGGCGGGATTGCGCATCGCGGCCTCGCTGGGGATCGCCTGCGCCGGGCCGGCGATCTTGGCCAGCGCCGATGCCAGCGCGCGCGGATTGCCGCTGATTTCCGCGCCCGCCCGGTCCGCGCCATATTCGCGCGTGCGGCTGATCGCCATCTGCACGATCATCGCGGCAAAGGGCGCCATGACCATGGCCAGGATCGCCACCATCGGATTGGGCCGGTCTTCGCCGCCGCCATGGCCGAAGAACATGCCGAAGTTGGCGATCATCGAAACCGCGCCGGCGATCGTCGCCACCATGGTCATGATCAGCGTGTCACGGTTGCGCACATGGCCCAGTTCGTGCGCCATCACCCCGGCCACTTCATCGCGCGTCAGCCGTTCGAGCAGGCCCGTGGTCGCCGCGACGGCGGCGTTCTGCGGGTTGCGGCCCGTGGCGAAGGCATTGGGGCTGGGATCGTCGACCACATAGACCTTGGGCATCGGCAGGTTCGCGCGGCGCGCCAGATCGGCGACGAGGCCGTAAAACTCCGGCTCGGTCCGCGCGTCCACCTCGCGGGCATGGTGCATGCGCAGCACCAGCTTGTCGGCGTTCCAATAGGTGAACAGGTTCATGCCTGCCGCCACCACCAGCGCGATCAGCGCGCCCCCGGTGCCGCCGAACATATAGCCGATACCCATGAACAGCGCCGTCAGCGCCGCCAGCAGCATGGCCGTCTTCATTCCGTTCACGGTTTTGCATCCTTTGGACAAGACAATTGATTCCGGGGATGAATCTAGGGCGCCCGCGCCCGGATTCAACGGCGTTTCGGCTGGATTCGGCGTGGTTTCGCCCGATCGCGATGAAACGATGCGCGGCGCCGGGCACCCTTTCACTTGGCGTTCATCCCGCCGCTGGTTATAGACCCGCGCCATGTCACACACCTCGCGCTTCAAGCTCGTCCTTCTCGCCGCCACCACCGGGGCGCTCGTGCTGACTTCGGGATGCGCGGGGCGCGGCGGCAAGAACCGCGATACCGCCTATGTCGCGCGCGATGTCGATACGCTGTACAGCGCCGCCAAGAACCGGCTTGACCGGGGCGATACGCGCCAGGCCGCCGCGCTGTTCGACGAGGTGGAGCGCCAGCATCCCTATTCGCCCTGGGCGCGCCGCGCCCAGTTGATGAGCGCGTTCAGCTATTACGCGGCGCGCGATTATACCAAGGCCGTGCAATCGGCGCAGCGCTTCCTGTCGATCCATCCGGGCAACAAGGACGCGGCCTATGCCTATTACCTGATCGCCGTGTCCTATTACGAGCAGATCAGCGACGTCAGCCGCGACCAGAAGATCACCCAGCAGGCCAAGACCGCGCTGAACGACGTGATCCGCCGCTATCCCGATACGCGCTATGCCGCCGATGCGCGGCTAAAGCTCGATCTGGTCAACGATCACCTGGCCGGCAAGGAAATGACCATCGGCCGCTCCTACCAGCGCAGCGGCAAGTGGCTGGCGGCCGCGCTGCGCTTTCGCAACGTGATCGATGACTACCAGACCACCAGCCACACGCCCGAGGCGCTGTTCCGCCTGGTCGAAAGCTATCTTTCGCTGGGCGTTCCCGAAGAAGCGCAGAAGGCCGCTGCCGTGCTGGGCGCCAGCTATCCCGATACCGAATGGTACGCCAAGGCCTACAAGCTGATGAACCGCTACGCCCCGGGCACGCAGGCAAGCTGACGCCGGGCGCGAAGCCCGGCACCCCCTTGCGAAGTTTCTACTCGGCAGGTTGACATTAGGCGCCAAGAGGCGCTGACTGATCCGACATGCTTTCCCAGAAGACTCGTTATACGATCCGCGCGCTGCAGCACCTCGCCGACAACTGGCGGCAGGGGCCGGTGCGGCTTGATGCGATCGCGGAAACCCAGAATATCCCGCGCAAGTTCCTGACCGTGATCCTGTCCGAGATGGTGCGCGAAGGGCTGGTCATATCGCATCGCGGCCGCGAGGGCGGCTATGAACTGGCGCTGGCGCCGGTGGACATCTGCTATGGCGATATCATCCGCCTGACGCGCGGCAGCCTGGCGCTGGTGCCGTGCGCCAGCCGCAACGCGCACGAACATTGCAGCAATTGCCTGCCCGAGGCCGAATGCCGGCTGCGCGGGTTGATGCTGACGCTGCGCGATGAAATGGCGTCGATGCTCGATCGCATCACGCTGGCCGATTCGATCGCGCTGGTGCCGTCCTTCCCCGATGTGGTGCAGCAAAGCGCGGCCTGATCCGCCGATGCGCGGCATCGGCAGCAAGCGGGTGACGGCGGGCTTCGCGTTCGCTAGAACGTGACGCGAACATGCTGACCCGACTTTCCATTCGCAACATCGTGCTGATCGAGGCGCTCGATCTCGATTTCGGCGGCGGCCTTGGCGTGCTGACCGGAGAGACCGGGGCCGGCAAGTCGATCCTGCTCGATGCGCTGGGCCTGGTGCTGGGCAATCGCGCCGACAGCGCGCTGGTCCGCGCCGGAGAGGACCGCGCCAGCGTGACCGCCAGCTTCGAATTCGCCGTGCTGCCCGCGCCGGTCGCGGCGCTGCTGGGCGATGCCGAAGTGGAGATCGAACCGGGCGAGCCGCTGATCCTCAAGCGCCAGTTGCGCGCCGATGGCGGCAGCAAGGCGTTCATCAACGACCAGAGCGTTGGCGTGGCGCTGCTGCGCGAACTGGGCGGGCATCTGGTGGAACTGCACGGCCAGCACGACGATCGCGGCCTCGTCAATCCGCGCGGCCACCGGGCCTTGCTCGATCGCTATGCGCGTGGCGACGTTTCGGGCGTGGAAGCGGCCTGGCGCGCCTGGCGCGCCGCCGAAGACGCGCTGGCCGGCGCGCGGGCGCGGGTGGCGCAGGCGTCCGCCGATCAGGACCTGCTGCTGGCCCACCTGGCCGAACTGGCCACGCTGGCGCCCGAAGCGGGCGAGGAAGCAGAGCTGGCCGCCGCCCGCGCCGACATGCAGAAGGGCGAGCGGCTTTCGGGAGACCTGGCCGAACTGCAACATTTGTGGAGCGGTTCCGATTCGGCGCTGGCTTCATTGCGCGGCGCGGCGCGGCGGCTCGACCGCATCGCCGCCGAACACCCGCTGCTGACCGAGGCGCTGCAGGCGCTTGACCGCGCGGTGATCGAGGCGAGCGAGGCGGAAGACCGCATCGCCCGCGCGGCCGAGGCGCTGTCGCACGATCCCCAGGCGCTCGACCGGATCGAGACGCGCCTGTTCGAACTGCGCGCCGCCGCGCGCAAGCATGGCTGCACGGTGGATGACCTGCCCGATCGGATGCTGGCGATGCGCGCCGCGCTCGATGCGATCGAGGGCGGGGAAGCGGAAATTGCCGGGCTGGAACGCACGGCGCAGGCCGCCGGCGCGATCTATCGCGAGCAGGCGGGGGCCTTGTCCGCATTGCGCGGCGCGGCGGCGGGCCGGCTCGATGCGGCGGTCGCGGCGGAACTCGCCCCGCTCAAGCTCGATGCCGCGCGCTTTCGCACCGCCGTCACCGTGCTGGGCGAGGGGCGGTGGGGGCCGCAGGGCATGGATGCGGTCGAATTCCTTATCGCCACCAATCCCGGCGCCGATTTCGCGCCGCTCGCCAAGATCGCCTCGGGCGGCGAACTGTCGCGATTCATCCTCGCGCTCAAGGTGGCGCTGGCCGAAGAAGGCGGCGCGGCGACGGTGATCTTCGACGAGATCGACCGGGGCGTCGGCGGCGCGGTGGCCAGCGCCATCGGCGAACGTCTGGCGCGGCTGGCGCAAGGGACGGCGGGCAGCGGGCAATTGCTCGCCGTCACGCACAGCCCGCAAGTGGCGGCGCGCGGCAACCGGCACTATGTGATCGCCAAGTCGAGCGAGGGCACCGTCACGCGCACTTCGGTGGGGCTGCTCGATGCGTCCGGCCGGCAGGAGGAAATCGCCCGCATGCTCTCGGGCGCGGAGATCACCGCCGAAGCGCGCGCGCAGGCGGACCGGCTGCTGGAGGGGGCATGACCGGCGAACTGGGGCTGCTGGGCTTGCTCGTGGCCTTCGGCCTGGGCGGCGGCGTGGTGCTGGCGCGCAACACGCGCGGGCTGCGGGCGCTGGCGGCATGGGCGCTGTGGTTGCCGGTGCCGTTCATCATTCTGACCTTCGTTCTGGCCGGGCAGGCCGATCCGACGCTGTCGGCGGACCGGGCCAGCTACAACTTCGCCTTCGGCTTCGTGCTGGTTTCGATCCTTATCGCGATCCCGTGGTTCGGGGCCAGTCTGGTGGGCGCGCTGATCGGCTGGGCGATGCGCCGCCGGGCGCACGGCGCCGCAACTGGCGATGCGCCCGATACGCCCCTATGAAGCGGCGATGCCTGCCCCCGGAGATGACGTGAGCGCGACCCCCCCTTTCGAAAGCCGGCCGTCCGAAGCCGATGCCGCCAACGAACTGATGCGCCTGGCGCGCCAGATCGCCCGGCATGACCGGCTCTACCACGCCGAAGACGCGCCCGAGATCAGCGATGCGGCCTACGATGCGCTGGTGCGCCGCAATGCCGAGCTTGAGGGCTGGTTCCCGCACCTGATCCGCCCCGACAGCCCGAGCCGCAAGGTCGGCCACGAGATCGCCGCCTCGCCGCTGTCGAAAGTGCGCCACGAAGTGCGCATGATGAGCCTCGACAACGCCTTTTCCGATGGCGAAGTGGCCGAATTCGTCGGCCGTGTGCGGCGCTTTCTGAACCTGCCCGAAGATGTCGAAGTGGCGATGACGGCCGAAGACAAGATCGATGGCCTGTCGTGCTCGTTGCGCTACGAGGACGGCCGGCTGGTGCGCGCCGCCACGCGCGGCGACGGGCAGGTGGGCGAGGACGTGACGCCCAACGTCGCCTTCATCAAGGACATCCCGCAAACGCTTGCCGGCCCCGCGCCGGCGGTGTTCGAGGTGCGCGGCGAGGTCTATATGGCCAAGGCCGATTTCCTCGCGCTCAACGCCGCGCAGCAGGAAGCGGATGGCAAGATCTTCGCCAATCCGCGCAACGCGGCGGCCGGATCGCTGCGCCAGAAGGATGCGAACGTCACCGCCAGCCGCCCGCTGCGCTTTCTCGCGCATGGCTGGGGCGCGGCGAGCGAGGTGCCCGAGGCGACGCAGTTCGCGATGATGCGCCGCATCGCCGAATGGGGCGTGCCGGTCTCGCCGCTCCTGGTGCGCTGCACGTCGGTGGACGACCTGCTGCGCCACTATCGCGATATCCAGGCGCGGCGGCCGGGGCTGGGCTATGACATCGACGGCGTGGTCTACAAGGTGGACCGGCTGGACTGGCAGGAGCGGCTGGGCTTCGTCGCCAAGGCGCCGCGCTGGGGCATGGCGCACAAGTTCCCGGCGGAAAAGGCCGAAACGGTGCTGGAAGCGATCGACATCCAGGTCGGCCGCACCGGCAAGCTGACCCCGGTGGGCCGCTTGCGCCCGGTGCTGGTCGGCGGCGTCACCGTCACCACCGTGACCTTGCACAACCGCGACGAGATCGCCCGGCTGGGCCTGCGCGTGGGGGACCGGGTGATCGTCCAGCGCGCCGGCGACGTGATCCCGCAAGTGGTGGAAAACGCCACGCGCGATGAACCGCGCCCCGCCTATGCCTTTCCCGACCAGTGCCCCGAATGCCGTTCGGAAGCCGTCGCCGAAGAGGGCGAGGTGGACGTGCGCTGCACCGGCGGGCTGATCTGCCCGGCGCAGCGCACCGAACGCCTGAAACACTTCGTCAGCCGCGGCGCGCTCGATATCGAGGGGCTGGGGGAAAAGACCATCGCCGAGTTCTTCGGCGAAGGCTGGCTGGAAAGCCCGGCCGACATCTACCGCCTGCGCCGCCGCCGTTCCGACATCGTCGGACGCGAGGGGTGGAAGGACAAGTCTGTGGACAACCTGTTGGCAGCGATCGAGGCGAAGCGCGCGCCCGATGCCGCGCGGCTGCTGTTCGGGCTGGGCATCCGCCACGTTGGCGCGGTGACCGCGCGGGACCTGCTCAAGCGCTTCGTCACCCTGCCGGCGCTGCGCGCGGCAGCGCAGTTGGCGCATGGCGGCGATGAGGACGCCCGGGCCGAACTGCTCTCGATCGAGGGGGTGGGGCCGGTGGTGGTCGAGGCGCTGGGCGATTTCTTCCACGAACCGCACAACATCGCGGTGTGGGAAGACCTGCTGAGCGAAGTCTCGCCGCCCGATTACGTGGTCGAAACGAAGGCCAGCGCCGTTGCCGGCAAGACCGTGGTGTTCACCGGCAAGCTCGAAACGATGAGCCGCGACGAGGCCAAGGCCCAGGCCGAGGCGCTGGGCGCACGCGCTGCGGGCACCGTCTCGCCCAAGACCGACCTGGTGGTGGCCGGGCCGGGCGCGGGATCGAAGCTCAAGAAGGCCGCCGAACTGGGCATCGAAGTGATCGACGAGGCGGCCTGGGCGGACATCGTGAAGGCGGCGGGCTGATCCTTCCCCAACGGCGCTTTGGGGCGGGTATTGCTATCCCCGCCAGCCCACCCGCTTGCGCAGCCACAGGATCGACCAGTCGCCCTGCACCAGCCGCGCGGCAAGGCGCAGGCCGGCGCGGCGGCAGGCGGCGCGGACCTGGGGTTCCTGCGTTTCCAGCAGCCCGGCCAGCAGCAGATGCCCGCCCGGCACCAGCGCCCGGCCGAAATCGGGGGCCAGCGCGATCAGCGGTCCGGCCAGGATATTGGCGATGACGAGGTCATAGGGCCCGCGCGCCTCCAGCAGCGGGTGGTCCATGCCATCGGCCACCAGCATCGTCACTTCGCCGCCGCGCGCGCCCAGCGGCACGCCGTTGGCGCGCGCGTTCTCCACCACCACGTCGATGCAGACCGCGTCGATGTCGCTCGCCGTGGCGCGCGCGCGCGGCCACAGGTCCAGCCCGGCGAAGGCGAGCAGGCCGGTGCCGGTGCCGATGTCGGCCAGATTGCGCACGATCACGCCCTGGCGCTTCATGTGGGTCAGCATGGCCAGGCAACCGGCGGTCGTGGCGTGCTGGCCGGTGCCGAAGGCCTGGCTGGCCGGAATCGCGAAATCGGTGATGCCGGCTTCGTCCAGCGCGGCATGTTCGGGCGTGTGGACGTGGAAACGCCCGGCGCGGATCGGTTCAAGCCCCTGCTGGCTGTGCGTGACCCAATCGGTCTCGGGCAGTTTCTCGATCGCGAAGGGCGGCGGCCCGGCGGCGAAGAGCGCGGCGATGGCGGCCTTGTCGGCGGTGCGGGGCTTGCGCGGCAGCCAGGCTTCCAGCCGCCAGTCGTCGGGCCGGTCCTCGGCGATCTCGCTGCCCGACAGGACGATGTCGGCGTCCCAGTCGAAGGCGTCCTCGTGGGCGACCAGCGCGGCCTCGACGATCGGGCGAGGGGCAAGGGCGGTAATCTTCCAGCTATCGGTCATCCGCGCTTCATAGGGGGTGCGCCCCGGTCCGCCAAGGCGAACAGCCGCCAAGGTCATCAGCGACTTGCACGCCCCGGCGATTTGGCTAAGGGGAAGGCCAAGGGCAGCCGTGTTTCGCTGCCGCGCATTAGGGGATTCGAACGCATGGCCCAAGCCAGCCCGTCCGCACGGAACCGTCCGCTTTCGCCGCATCTGCAGATCTGGCGCTGGGGGCCGGCGATGCTGGTGTCCATTCTCCACCGCGTTTCGGGCAATGGCCTGGCGTTTGCCGGCCTTGGCGTGTTCCTGTGGTGGCTGGGCGCCCTGGCCAGCGGGCCGGAAGCCTATGCCACGTTCGGCAAGCATGCCTCGTCGTGGTATGGCCTCGTCGTTCTGGTCGGCATAAGCTGGACCTTCTTCAACCACGCGGCTTCGGGCATCCGGCACTTCTTCCTGGATATCGGCGCCGGCTTCGAACTCCAGCGCAATGCCCTGTGGTCGGTCTTGACGCCGGTGATCGGTATCGTGCTTACGGCGGCCTTCTGGGCCGCGCTGCTGCTGCTGCGCTGAGGATTGGAAACTATGGGCAACGGAACTTCCATCGGCCGGGTGCGCGGGCTTGGCTCGGCGCACAGCGGATCGCATCACTGGCTCGTCCAGCGCTTCACCGCCATCGGCAACCTGCTGCTGCTGGTCTGGTTCATCGTCTCGCTGCTGCTGCTGCCGAACTTCCAGTATGAAACGGTGCGCGAATGGGTTGCCCGGCCGGTGCCGGCCACGGCCATCGCGCTGCTGATCATCAGCACGTTCTGGCACGCGCGCCTGGGCATCCAGGTGGTGATCGAAGACTATGTGCATGACCATGCCAACAAGTTCGCCGCCTTTGCCGCGCTGAACCTCGCCGCCTTCGGTGGCGCCGCGTTCGGGCTTTTCTCCATCATCCGGCTGGCGCTGGGAGGCGCGTGAGATGACTGCTGCCCCCGCCTACAAGATCATCGACCACATGTATGACACCGTCGTCGTCGGCGCGGGCGGCTCTGGCCTGCGCGCCACGATGGGCAGCGCCGAAGCCGGCCTGCGCACGGCCTGCATCACCAAAGTGTTCCCCACGCGCAGCCACACCGTGGCGGCGCAGGGCGGCATTGCCGCCTCGCTCAACAACAACACGCCCTATCACTGGACCTGGCACATGTTCGACACCGTCACGGGGTCTGACTGGCTGGGCGATCAGGACGCCATCGAATACATGGTGCGCGAAGCGCCCGCCGCCGTTTACGAGCTGGAACACGCCGGCGTGCCGTTCAGCCGCAACGCCGATGGCACGATCGCCCAGCGCCCGGTCGGCGGCCACAGGCCGCACATGGGCGAAGGCCCGCCGGTGCAGCGCACCTGCGCGGCGGCCGATCGCACCGGCCACGCCATGCGGCACG
>JADLHU010000052.1 GCA_020848655.1 Novosphingobium sp. | reverse complement strand
GACTGCGCGGCGCTGGCCGCATTGACGACGGCGACACGCTGAGCTTCACGCCTGAGCCTGCGGAAAAGCGGGTCAGGGAACCGCGCCCGCAACCAGCCGCCGAGGTGCCACGCCGCCCGACCGAGATCAGCGATCCGACCAAGCCGGCCAAGCCGGCGCAACTTACCGCGCAGAGCCGCCAGGGCGATCTGTTTGACGAATACGAACTGCCGGGCCTGGATCTGCTGGCCGATCCGCCGGCCCACGCGCAGCGCAAGATCGACAAACTCAGCCTGGAGCGCAACGCCCGGCTTCTCGAGACGGTGCTCGACGACTTCAACGTCAAGGGCGAGATCACGGCAGTGCGCACCGGCCCGGTCGTCACCATGTACGAACTGGAACCCGCGCCGGGCATCAAGGCCAGCCGGGTCATCGGCCTGGCCGACGACATCGCCCGCAACATGAGCGCGATTTCGGCGCGCGTCTCGTCGATCCCCGGACGGACCGTGATGGGCATCGAGCTGCCCAACGCCGACCGCCAGATGGTCGCGCTGAAGGAGCTCGCCGCCTGCGAGGCCTTCGCCGCGAGTAAGGCGATGCTCCCGATCATCCTGGGCAAGGACATCGCCGGCGAACCGGTCGTGGCAGATCTGGCGACGATGCCCCACCTGCTTGTCGCGGGGACCACCGGCTCGGGCAAGTCGGTCGGGCTCAACTGCATCCTGCTGTCGCTTCTGTATCGCTTGACCCCCGCTCAGTGCCGCTTGATCCTGGTCGACCCCAAGGTTCTGGAGCTGAAAACCTACGACGACATCCCGCACTTGCTCTCGCCCGTCGTCACCGAGCCGGCCAAGGCCGTGCGCGCGCTGAAGTGGGCGGTGGAGGAAATGGAGCGCCGCTATCGCATGATGAGCGAGATCAGCGTGCGTAACCTCGCGGGTTTCAACGAAAAAGTTCGCGCCGCCGCTGCCAAGGGCAAGCCGCTGGGCCGCCGCATCCAGATCGGCTTCGATCCCGATAGCGGCGAGGAGCTTTATGAGGACCGCCAGCTCGATTACCAGGTGATCCCGCAGATCGTGCTGATCGTCGACGAACTGGCCGACCTCATGGTCACCTGCGGCAAGGAAATTGAAGTTTTAATTCAACGACTTTCGCAAAAGAGCCGCGCCGCCGGCATTCACCTGATCATGGCCACGCAGCGCCCCTCGGTCGATGTCATCACCGGTGTCATCAAGGCCAACCTGCCCACCCGCGTCAGCTTTGCCGTGACCAGCCGCATCGACAGCCGCACCATCCTGGGCGAACAGGGCGCGGAGCAACTGCTGGGCAAGGGCGACATGCTCTACAAGCCGTCGTCAGACCCGATCCGCCGCGTCCACGGCCCGTTCGTCTCGGACGAGGAAGTGGAGCGCATCGCCGATCACTGGCGCACCCAGGGCAAGCCCGAATATATCGATTCGGTCACCGAGGAACCGGAAGACGGCGGCTTCGGCTTCGACGATATCGACGGCGAATCCGACAATCCCGACGATCGCAAATATCGGCAGGTCTGCCAGTTGGTGTTCGAAAGCCAGAAAGCCTCGGCCAGTTGGCTGCAACGCCAGATGGGCGTGGGCTACAACACCGCGTCGAAGTGGATCGAACGCATGGAAAAGGACGGCCTGGTGGGGCCAGCGAACCACGTCGGCCGGCGCGAGATCTATCGCGATAAGGATGGGAACGTGCTGTAGCCTTTCGATGGCGACGAAACGGCCGACCTGCGCCTGCCCCCTCCTCAATCCCCGTCGAGCAGATCGCCCAGCCCGCCCAGGATCGAGCCTTCGCCGCGGTTCTGGCCGCCGCGGCTGCCGGCCGCCGCCAGCATCCGGCCAGCCAGGCGCGAGAAGGGCAGCGACTGGATCCACACCTTCCCCGGTCCCCTAAGCCGCGCAAAGAACAGGCCTTCGCCGCCGAACAGCACGCTGCGCACGCCGCCCGCCGTCACCACGTCGAAATCGATGCCCGGCGTATAGGCGGCAAGGCAGCCGGTATCGACGTGGAGTTCCTCGCCCGGTGCCAGGGTGCGTTCGACCAGCGTGCCGCCCATCTGCACGAAGACCCAGCCATCGCCTTCCAGCTTCTGCATGATGAAGCCCTCTCCGCCGAACAGGCCGGTCAGGATCTTGCGCTGGAAGTGGATACCGATCGAAACGCCCCGCGCCGCCGCCAGGAAGCTGTCCTTCTGGCAGATCAGCGCGCCGCCGTGATCGGCCAGCCGGATCGGCAGGATCGTGCCCGGCACCGGCGCCGCGAAGGCGACGCGCGCCTTGCCCTGTCCATTGTGCGTGAAGACGGTGGTGAACAGGCTTTCGCCCGTCACCAGCCGCTTGCCCGCGCCGAGCAGCTTGCCCATGAAGCCGCCTTCCGCCCCGCGCCCGTCGCCGAACACGGTGGTCAGGCCCACCGATGCGTCCTTCCACACCATCGCGCCGGCTTCGGCCACGGCGCTTTCGCCGGGGTCCAGTTCGATCTCAAGGAATTGCAGTTCCTGCCCCTTGATCTCGAAATCGATGTCATCGGCCACGGCGGCGTTGCGGTGGTGGGACCAGGGACTGGACGACATCGGCGAACTCCTCTTGCTGGAAACCCCGATCCGATAGAGAAAAATCGCGATCGGGTGAAGCATCGGCCGCCGGCCGTCCCTACATGAAGGGCATTGGCAGCACCCGCCGGAGAACCTGCGTATGCGTATCGGCACCGTCCGCGAGATCAAGAACCACGAATATCGCGTCGGGCTGACCCCCGAGAGCGTGCGCGAGCTGGCATCGCACGGGCACGAGGTGTGGGTGGAAAGCGGCGCGGGCGCGGGCATCGGCGCGACCGACGCGAACTACCGCGCGGCGGGCGGCACGATCCGCGAAAGCGCGGCGGAGATTTTCGCGGCATGCGAACTGATCGTGAAGGTCAAGGAACCGCAGCCCGCCGAGCGGGCACTGCTGCGCGCGGACCAGGTGCTGTTCACCTATCTCCACCTTGCCCCCGATCCCGAGCAGACAGCCGACCTGGTGCGGTCGGGGGTCACCGCCATCGCCTATGAAACCGTGACCGGGCCGGGCAACGCGCTGCCGCTGCTCAAGCCGATGAGCCAGGTCGCCGGGCGCATGGCGGTGCAGGCGGGCGCTACCGCGCTGCAAAAGGAACACGGCGGGCGCGGCGTGTTGCTGGGCGGGGTTCCGGGTGTGGCGCCGGGCAAGGTGGCGGTGATCGGCGGCGGCGTGGTGGGGTTCAACGCCGCGCAAGTCGCCGTGGGCATGGGTGCGGACGTGACCATCCTCGATCGCGATCCCGAAGTGCTCGAACGGCTGGGCGTGCATTTTGAAAGCCGCGCCAAGACGCGCTTTTCCAACCGCGCCAACCTGGCCGAATGCGTGGCCGAGGCCGACCTGGTGATCGGCGCGGTGCTGGTGCCGGGCGCCGCCGCGCCCAGGCTGGTGACGCGCGACATGCTCAAGACGATGAATGCGGGCGCGGTGCTGGTCGATGTCGCCATCGATCAGGGCGGCTGCTTCGAAACCAGCCACCCGACCACGCACAGCGATCCTACGTTCGTGGTCGATGGCGTGGTGCATTATTGCGTGGCCAACATGCCTGGCGCGGTGGCGCGCACCAGCACGTATGCGCTGAACAACGTGACGCTGCCGCACACGCTGAAGATCGCCGACCTGGGCTGGCGCGCCGCGCTGGCCGCCAATCCGCACCTTGCCGCCGGGCTGAACGTCCATGCCGGGCAGGTGACGTACGAAGCCGTCGCACGCGAGCTGCGCTATCCCGTGGTATCGGTGGCCGACGTGCTGGCCCGCACCGCGCCGGCCTGATCGAGGAAGGGCGCGGCCACTTCGGCGGGAACGCGCATCAGCCGCCCGCTTGCCCGATCGACCATCGCCCAGGTCGTCCGCGCCGAAACGATGACCTTGCCCGCTGCATTGCGGAAATCGACCCGGCGATCGAAGCGCGCGCCCGTGGGGCCGTCGGGGATGAAGGTTTCCGCCGTCACGCTTTCGCCCAGGCCGATGTTGCCGCGATAGTCGATCTCGTGCCGCGTCACGACCCAGGCATAGGCCGCCTGATGCGCGGGCGCGGCCACCGCTTCCCAATGCGCGGTGGCCATCGTTTCCATCCACTGCACCCATACCGCGTTGTTGACGTGGCCCATCACATCGATGTGGTCCGGCCCGGCGGTGAAGGGGAGAGTGAAGGGAGGCACGACTAAGTCCCCCCTCCCGCTTGCGGGAGGGGCCGGGGGAGGGCCTGT
>JADLHU010000051.1 GCA_020848655.1 Novosphingobium sp. | reverse complement strand
CAGCCTGTTGCTGGCCATCGGCGCGATGTCGGCGGTGTGGATCACCGGCGCGCTGAACACGCCGTAACGCGCCAGGGCGGCGCGGTGCGCGCGCATTGCCGCTCCGCCCTACACCCCGCTGGCGGCCAGCAGCGCGGCAAGGTCGCGGTCGTCGAAGGGCTTGCCCAGCCGGGGCACGTCGCCCAGCCCGCCTTCGGGCAGATCGACATAGCCGGACACCAGCGCCACGCGCAGTTCCGGGCGGATGGCGCGCGCGGCGGCGATCAGTTCCGCGCCGGTCATGCCGGGCATCGCATAATCGGTGACGATCAGATCGAAATCGTGGTGGCGCAGCAGGTCTAACGCGGCCGGCCCGGACGTGGCCTCGCGCACGCGGTGGCCCATGTCTTCCAGCATGGCGACGGTGTTCATCAAGACGATGCAATCGTCATCGACCGCCAGGATATCGAGCGCGCGCGCGCAGCCTTGCGGCCCCGCCTGCGGCGCGGTTTCGGCCGGGGCGGGATCGACGGCGACGGGCAGCCACAGTTCGGCGGTGGTACCCGTGCCCGGCGCGCTGCGCAGCACGAGCCGCCCGCCGCACTGTTCGGCCATGCCCTGCACCATCGACAGGCCCAGCCCGGTGCCCTTGCCGACGCCCTTGGTGGTGAAGAACGGTTCGGCGGCGCGGCGCAGGGTATCGCCGTCCATGCCCTCGCCCTCGTCGCGGACCGTGAGCACCACATAGTCGCGCGCCGCCAGATCGCCGCAGCCCGCCGCCACATGGGCCGAAATCGCGATGCGCCCGCCATCGCCCATCGCATCGCGCGCGTTGACCGCAAGGTTAAGCAGCGCCAGTTCAAGCTGCGCGGCATCGGCGCGCACGGGCGGCAGCGCCGGGGCGATCCGCATGTCGATATCGACGCTGGCCCCGATCGTGCTGCGCAGCAGTTCCACGCTGCCGGGGATCATCGCGGCCAGGTCCACCGCGCGCAGATCCAGGTCCTGCTTGCGCGCGAAGGCCAGCATGCGCTGGGTCAGCGTGGCGCCGCGTTCGGCGGCCTGGCGCGCGTTGTGCAGATAGCCGGCGATATCGCCGCCCGCCGCGCCGCGCCGTTCGGCCAGGTCGATGCTGCCGATGATCGCGCAGAGCAGGTTGTTGAAATCGTGCGCGACCCCGCCGGTCAACTGGCCGATGGCTTCCATCTTCTGCGACTGGAACAGCGCCTCGCGCGCCTGTTCCAGCGCGATCTGCGCCTCGCGCCGTTCGGTCAGGTCGCGCGTGATCTTGGCGAAGCCGATCATCGTGCCGTCCGGCCCGCGCACCGGATCGATCACCACGCTGGCCCAGAACCGGCTGCCGTCCTTGCGCAGCCGCCAGCCTTCGGCTTCGAAGCGGCCTTCGGTTTCGGCGGTGCGCAGCGCGCGCTGCGGCACCAGCGCCAGCCGGTCCGCCTCTTCATAGAAGCGCGAGAAATGCTGGCCGATGATTTCTTCGGCGCGATAGCCCTTGAAGCGTTCCGCGCCCGGATTCCACGAAATCACCACGCCGGTGGGATCAAGCATGTAGATCGCGTAATCGGTCACGCTCTGGACAAGCAGATCGGCCCAGCCGTGGTGGCGGGAAAGGTCGTTTTCGTGCATTTCGGACTTGATCACCGGTATACCCCTGCGCCCCTCAACGCGGCAGGCAAGCAGAAAGTTCCGGCAAACCCGCCGAACCTTCGCATTTTTGCCGCCCGGGGTTTCCACAAGTGGCGGGCCATGCGGCGATGGTGCCCGGCGCAACAATGCAGTATCAGCCCCGCCAAGCTGATGCAGGATCGATCGCGTTGACCAAAGCCCTTGAGATACTTCTCCTCAAAGCCAGCACCGCACAGAAGCGCGGCAACCGGGAAGAGGCCGCGCAGATCTATCGCCACATTCTGGCGCAGATTCCCAACCATGCCCGCGCGCGCAAGGGGCTGGCGGAACTGGCCAACGGATCGGCCGGCACGATCGGCCAGCCCGCCAGCCAGCCGGCGAACCCACCCGCCAACCCGCCCGCGCTCCAGGCCGAGCTGGACCAGCTTGCCGCGCTGATGCGCGCCAACGACGCGGCCGCCGTCGCCGCGCGGGCCGAAGCGCTGATCGCGCAGTACCCCGACGTGGCGGTGCTGCACGACCTGCTGGGCGGCGCCAACCTGCAACTCGGCCGCTTCGATGCCGCTGCCACGGCGCTGTCGCACGTGGTGCGGTTGAACCCCGATCATGGCGAGGCGCATTTCCGGCTGGGCCTGGCGCTGCTCGAACTGCGGCAGGCGGATCAGGCCGCGGCGGTGCTGGCCCGCGCCGCGCAGTTGCTGCCCGATAATCCGCGCGTTTTCCTGAACCTTGCCAGCGCGCTGAAGCAGCAGGACAAGCCGGAGGAAACGATCGCGGCGCTGCGCCATGCGCTGGCGATACAGCCCGATTTTCCCGAGGCGCTGTTCAACCTGGGCAATACGCTCAAATCGCTGCGCCGCATCGACGAAGCCATCGCGAACTACCGCGCGGCCATCGCGCTGCGCCCCGATTTCGTCATGGCGATCAACAACCTGGCCAACGCCTATCGCGAATGCAAACGCCTGGACGATGCCATCGCCGCCTATCGCCAGGTGCTGGCGATCAAGCCCGATTTCGCCGAAGTCCACTACAACCTGGGCAATGCCCTGCTCGATGCCGGGCGCATCGGCGAAGCCGTTGGCGCATTCCGGCACGTGGTCGCGCAGCGCCCCGACGATGCCCGCGCGCTCAACAGCCTCGGTTCGGCGCTGGGGCAGGCCAACAGCGCCGACAAAGCGATCGACGCATTCCGGCGCGCGATCGTGCAGGCGCCCGACTATGCCGAAGCGCACAACAACATGGGCACCGCGCTGCTCGACCTGGGCCGCATCGACGAGGCCGCCGCGTCCTATGAAAAGGCGCTGGCGATCAGCCCGGACTATCCCGACGCCCATTTCAACACCGGCCTGATCCACCTGACG
Source organism: Novosphingobium sp. (assembly GCA_020848655.1). GTDB lineage: Bacteria > Pseudomonadota > Alphaproteobacteria > Sphingomonadales > Sphingomonadaceae > Novosphingobium. Next base: position 86,554 of record JADLHU010000051.1, on the reverse strand, counting down.
CGCGGCGATTTCGCCACCGGCTGGCCGCTGTATGAATGGCGCAAGCGCAAGACCCATCCGGTGGGCAACCGCAGCTTCGCCGCGCCGCTGTGGCTGGGCGAGCCATCGCTCGAAGGGCGCACGATCCTGGTGCATCACGAACAGGGGCTGGGCGATACGATCCAGTTCATCCGCTATGCGCCGCTGCTGCGCGAACGCGGCGCGCGCGTGATCGTGAGCGTGCAGGACGCGCTGGTGCCCTTGCTGGCCGGCACCTTCCCCGACGTGGAACTGGTCGGCGACAGCTTTGCCGGCGCGGTCGATTATCACGTGCCCATGCTCAGCCTGCCGCTGGCGCTGGGCACGCGGATCGAAACGATCCCGGCGACCGTGCCCTACCTTGCCGCCTCTCCGGCGCGCGTTGCGCGCTGGCGCGAGCGGCTGGGCAGCCATGGCTTCAGGATCGGCATCTGCTGGCACGGCAATCCCACCCCGCTCAATCCGGGGCGCTCGTTCCCGCTCGACATGTTCCGGGGCGTGGCGGCGCTGCCGGGGGTGCGCCTGATCAGCCTGCACAAGGGCGAAGGCGAAGCCCAGCTTGCCCAGCAGGGCGATGGCCTGCGCGTCGAAACGCTGGGCCCCGATTTCGACGGCGCGGGCGGCGCGTTCATGGATACGGCGGCAGTGATGACGCTGTGCGATCTGGTCATCACGCTGGATACTTCGGTCGCGCATGTCGCGGGGGCGCTGGGCGTGCCGGTGTGGGTGGCGCTGAAGCACATGGCCGACTGGCGCTGGCTGCTGCGCCGCGACGACACGCCCTGGTATCCGACCATGCGCCTGTTCCGCCAGGACAGCCCGAACGACTGGCCATCGGCCTTCGCCCGGATCGAAGCCGCGCTGGCCCCGCTGGTGGCCGAACGGCAGGTCGCCTGACCGATGCCGGGCCGGCAGACCACCGCCCCGCTTGTTCCGGCGGCCTGGGGCGAAGTGATCGACAAGATCACGATCCTGGAAATCAAGAACGCCCGCATCGCCGATGCGGCGGCGCTGGCCAACGTGCGGCGCGAACTGGATGCGCTGAACGTGGTGGCGGCCGGGCTGGACCTGACCCCCGAACTGGCCGAGGCGCGGGACGGCCTGCGCGCGGTGAACGCCGCGCTGTGGGACATCGAGGACGCCATCCGCGCGCATGAGCAGCGGCAGGATTTCGGCGCCGGCTTCATCGCGCTGGCCCGCGCCGTCTACCAGCGCAACGACGCGCGCGCCGCGCTCAAGCGCCGGATCAATGTGCTGAGCGGATCGGCGCTGGTCGAGGAAAAGAGCTATCACCCCCCCGCCGCGCCCTGATACGCCGCGCCCTGACCCGCCGCGCAGGCGCCTGACGCTGTTCGCCAAGGGCAACCTTGACCTGCGCGATACGCTGCATTCGCTGTGGGTCGATGGCGAAGTGCGCTGGAACGGCATCAATGCGCTGCTGCGCGAAGCCGATGCGCCGCTGTCGATCCGCGTGAAGCACGAAACCAGCCCGCGCAGCGAGATGCTGCTGGCGGCGGACGGCACGATCCCGGCGGAACTGGCCGCGCGCGACCTGCCATTGGACCCGCACGGGCTGCGCGTGCAGTTCGGCACCACGCTGTTCACCGAACGCCCCGATGCCTATGTGCTGAGCCTGCAGCCCGACATCCAGATGCCGCTGGCGCTGCGCCGGGGCGGCGATTACGCGTTCTATCCGCACGGGGTGGAAGCCTGGCCGCCCGAACAGCGCCAGTGGCTGCGCGATGGTTTCACGCTCAGCCGGTCGATCGGCATCGACGAATCGATGGCCAATTTCCACGCGATCATCGCCCGCCTGCGCGCGGCCAGCGACGCGCCGATCCTGGTCTACAACGTGTCCGCGCTGGTGCCGGGCGAAAGCATCCATTGCTATGCCGGGATGGAAGACCTCTATTCCACGCGCATCCGCCGGTTCAATCTTGCCCTTGTCGAGCTATCGCAGCAAACTGGCATCTCGATCGTCGATGTCGATCGCGTCGTCGCCACGCATGGGGCGCGGGCGCTGAAATTCGATACGACCCACCTCAACCCGGCCGGCTGCCGGGCCGTGGCGGAGGAAGTGTTGCGCGTGCTGCTGGATCACGGCCTGCATGATGAAGGCGCATGGCCGCGATGAGCGTGCCCGCCGCCCCGCTGCGCCTGTTCGCCGCCGCCACGCGCCCCGAACAGGCCGCCATCGCCAAAGGCGGCGAACTGATCCGCCGGGCGCTGCACGAAGCCGGCGCCAGCGCCATCGCCCCGATCGAACTGCGGCTGGCCGCCCCGCCCGAAGCGCCGGGCGCAACCGCCCTGCCCGAGATCGCGCCCGATATCGCACCCGATATCGCGATCACCTCTCCGCTGGCGGACCTGGCCCGGCCCGAGGCCGCGCCGCAAGCCGCCTTCGCGCGCTGGGCCGATTATCTGCGCGCATTGCAGGATCAGGGCGCGACGGTGTTCGTCTGCACGGCGTTCCGCCATGTCCCGCCCGACATCGGCCCGACGCCCGCCACGCGCGAGGCGCTGGTCGCGCGAATCCGCCGGATGAACCTTTTGGCGATCGAACTGTCGCACCGCCTGGCGATCAACGTCATCGATATCGACAGCCGCCTGGCCTTCCACGGCGCCCGCTGGGTAAGCGGCGATTTCCGGCTGGGCACCCCTCGCGCGGTGCTGGCGGCCGGGCACGCCGTGGCGCAGGCGCTGCTGGCGCACGGGCTGGACGGCTTCGCCGCCCCCGCGCTCCAGGAAAAGGCGCTGGCCTGGCTGGCCGCGCCCGATCGGCTGCCGGCGCTGCTGGCGGCGGAAGCGCCGGTCCCACGGCCCGAGATCGCCCTGCCCCCGCAATCGGCTCCCGCACAAACGGCACCCGCACTATCGACACGGCCGCAAACGGCAGGGCCGCGCGCGTGATCGAACCGATCGCGCGGTTGCGGCGGATGGTGCTGATCCGCACCGTGGAAGCGCAGCTCATGGCGCGGCGCGACCATGGCTTTCAGCTTTACTCCACGGGTGAGGAAGCGGTGGCGGTGGGGTTGTGCGCGGCGCTTTCCCCCACCGACCAGTTGCTGAGCAGCGGGCGCGCCATCGGCCCGGCGCTGGCGCGCGGCCTTGATCCCGCCGCCGTGATCGCCGAACTGCTGGGCAAGGCCAGCGGCGTCAATCGCGGCAAGGCCGGCCGCGGCCACCTGGCGCAGCCCGAAGCGGGCTTTCTGGGCGCGCACACCGTGGTCGCGGGCAATCTCACGCTGGCGGCCGGGGCAGCGCTGGCCTGCCAGCGCGCGGGCGAAGGCGCCATCGTGGCGGTGATCTTCGGCGATGGCGCGTGCGGCGCGGGCGCGCTGCACGAAACGATGAACATCGCCGCGCTGTGGCGCCTGCCGCTGCTGCTGGTGTGCGATAACAACGGACTGTCGGTATCCACCCCGGTGGCGCGGTCGATGGCGGCCAGTCCGCTTGCCACGCTGGCCGCGCCCTTCGGCATGGCCAGCGCCACGATCGACGGCATGGACGTGGAGCGCGTCCACACCGCCGCCGCCGGGCTGATCGCCGGCATTCGCGCCGGCGGCGGGCCGGCGTTCCTCGAATGCCGCAGCGAACGGCTGACCCCGCATTCCTCGGCCACGCGCGACACCCGCGCCGCGCCCGACCTTGCCGCCGCGCGCGCGCGCTGCCCGATCGCGCGGGCGGCGGCGCGGCTGGCCGGCGAAGGCGCGCTCGATGCCGCCGCGTTCGCCGCGCTGGAACAGGCGGTCAGCGCCGAAGTGGCGCGCGGCTTCGCCCTGGCCGATGCCGCGCCCTACCCCGATCCGGCAGAGGCGCTGAGCGATGTCGGCTGAAGCGGCGGCGGGCACCGCCCGCATCTTCTTTCGCGAAGCCATCGCCCGCGCGCTGGCCGAGGAAATGGCCCGCGATCCGCGCCTGCTGGTGCTGGGCCAGGATGTCGGCGCGTTCGGCGGATCGTACAAGGAATTCACCGGGCTGCACGCGCGCTTCGGCGATGATCGCGTGCGCGACATGCCGGTGGCGGAAGCGGGCATGGTCGGCGTGGGCGTGGGCGCGGCGGCGCTGGGGCATCGCACGCTGGTCAGCATCACCTACATGGACTTCCTGATGCTCGCGCTCGATCCGCTGGTGAACTATGCGGCCAAGGCCCGCTTCAAGACCGGCGGCAGGCTGCGCGTCCCCATCGTGGTCAAGACCACCGCCGGGGCCAAGGGCCAGGGCGTGGCCCATTCGCAATGCATCGAGGCGTGGATGATGGGCGTGCCGGGGCTGACCGTGCTGGCCCCGTCCACCCCGGCCGATGCCTATGGCCTGCTCAAGGCGGCGCTGCGCCACGATGGCCCGGTGGTGTTCATCGATCACAAGCGCCTGTTCCCCAAATCGGGCGAAGTGCCGCTGGCCGATCATGTGCTGCCGATCGGCGCGGCATGCGTGGTGCGCGCCGGCACCGACGTGACCGTGACCAGCCACGGCTACATGGTGCACATCGCGCTGGAAGCGGCCGAACGGCTTCAGGCCGAAGCCGGGATCAGCGCCGAAGTGATCGACTTGCGCTCGCTCGCCCCGCTCGACACCGGCACCATCGCCGCCTCGGTGGCGCGCACCGGCGCGATCGTGACGCTGGAGGAAGGCCAGTTGACCTGCGGCGTCGGCAGCGAAATCTGCTTTCGGCTGGGCGAGATCATGGGCCGGATGCCGCGCGCCGCGCGCGTTGGCCCGCTGGCCGCGCCGGTATCGTCGAACCCCGTGCTCGAAGGCGAATGCCTGCCCGATGCCGCACGGCTGGTCGCGGCGGTGCGCAAGCTGCTGGAATAATACGCAACAGGAAAGAGGTAACGCATGATCTACAAGCTGCTGGTTCCCGGCCCGATCGACGATGTGGAGCAAGTGCGCGTGCTGGAATGGCATGTCGCGCCGGGAGAGACGTGCACGCTCGGCCAGCTTGTCGTCGAACTCGAAACGCACAAGGCGCTCGTCGAAGTCCGCGCCGAACATCCCGCCGTGCTGCGCACGATCCTTTGCGACAGCGGGCAATGGGTCGCCGTCGGCGCGCCCATGGCGCTGTTGAGCGACGGCGCCGACGAAGCGCTGCCCGACAGTCTCGACGCGCTGGCCGACATGCCGCTGGCCTTCGAAGTGAACTGATCAGGCGCCCGCCATCGCCCCGCCGAACCCCGGCACCCGGCGCGCGCGCAGGATCGCCAGGATTTCATCGCGCAGCACCGCCTGCATCTCGCCCGACTGGTGCGTGCCATCGGGGATGGAGCGGTGGACGCCCAGATCGGCGGCGATGGCATCGGCATCGACGATGGCGATGCCGGTTTCGGCGGCCAGATCGTGCAGCATGGCGTTCATCTCGCGCGCGCGCACGTTGCGCAGCGCCAGGCTGAGCGGCGGATCATAGGCGTCGTAGCACAAGATATCCTCGCGGTCGGTCGCCGCCACCGAATTGAGCACGAGGATCTGCCGCTCGGGCGCCTGTTCGCGCAGCAGCCGGATCAGTTCGGCATAGTCGCGCCGCGCCGCGCCGACCGGGTGCTGTTCCACCACGAATTCACGCGCCAGCCAGGAACGAAACGCCGCGCCGGTGCGCAGCCGCTGGAACGGGTGGCAATGCAGCGTATAGCCCAGGCGGCGGTGGCGATAGCGATGCGGCCCATCGGCGTTGACCGAAAGGATCATCGCATCGGGCGCCACCTCTTCCAGCCCCGTCGCGGTCAGCACGTCATAGCGTTCGAAGGACGGGCGGCCGAGCAAGGCCTTGAGCAGCGTGGCGGCGAAGATCCAGTCGCCCATGCGGTCCGGTTCGATCTGCGCCGCCAGCGCGCGGAAGCCATCGACCAGCAGCGCGCGTTCGGCGTCGGTGCGGCGGATCTGTTCGATCAGCGTGCGCGCGCAGGGCACCAGCGGCGTATCGGGCACGTCCACCACCTGCCCCAGGCCGCCCGCCGCCAGCAGCGTGGCGAGGAACGCATGGTCCGGCCCGCGCAGCACGGGCGAAAGCTCGCAGATGCCCAGCCCCAGCAGCGTGCCCGGCCGCACGGCTCCCACGCGCCACGCGCGCTTGCGATCGTGCCAGCCGGTGAGGATGCCGGTGCGGTCCTCGGCCACTTCGCCCACGCGCCGGCCCGCCACGCAGAACCGCGCGACCAGCGCCTGCGGGTCCGGGTCCGTCACGGCCGCGTCCGGCTCGAACGCGCCGATCACGCGGTCCGCGTCCCAGGGGAAATAGCCGCGCATTTCATCGTGCCAGCCCCCGCGCGAGAGGCCGGGCGCCTGGCGCAGCCGGCCGGGCGCGGCGGCGACCAGCACGAAGCGCAAGTCCTCGGCTTCCTCGGCGAAGCGTTCCCCCTGCGCCGCGGTGCGCACGGCGATATTGCACAATGCGATGGGATCGCCGGGGCGCAGGCGCTGCCCGTCCGCGCAGAGCCAGCGCAAGCTGGAGCGCGTGATCTGTACCGCGCTGCCGCCCAGCGGCCCCAGAACCAATGGCACCGATGCCGGCACGCGTGGCCCCCTACCAGTCCGGCGCGCGGATGATCGCCGCCACCGAGACGCGGGCGTTGCGGGCGCCTTCGGGATCGAGCGGATCGCCCTGATCGGCGGCCAGCAGCGCCAGCACATCGCCCACGCCCACATCCTGCCCGGCCATGGCATCGACCCGGCCCACCCAGGCCTTTTCGCGCAAGGTCATGCGATAGTGCGTGACCGGCGGGCAATCCTGCGCCGCCGCCGCATCCAGCCCCACGGTGAAATCGAACAGGCGCGCGCCCGGCGCCAGCGATTGCCCGGCGGCGATATGCACATCGTCGATCCGGGCGGTGCCCAGTTCCTCGTTGGTGACAGGCAGCACCAGCCGTATTGTCATGCCGCAGTTCCCCCCATGGATGCCGGCCCCGCAGCCCCCTGCCCATCGGGCAGGTGGACCAGACGCTCGCGATAGACCAGTTCCCCCGTGGCCGCGTCAAGGAAACGGGTTTCGGTGCCATCGGGCAAGCGCTTTCGCAGCTTGTGCCAGGTGGCCGGCAGGCGGCGCGTGCTGGCGCCGGTGAACAGGTGCGGGAAAAGCTGCGTCTTCAGGCGCATATCCGCCCAGCCAAGCAGCGCACCGCGCCAGCGGGCATCGCGCCCGCCCAGCGAAAGATGCCAGTTGGACAAGTCGAAGGTCAGCCAGCCGCGATCGGGCAGCCAGACCTGCGCCCAGTAGTGATAGCAGGTGTTGGGCCGGTAAAGCTGGAAGCCGCCGCACAGCCGCGCCGGCATGCCCAGCGCGCGGCACATCGCGCACAGCAGCGCCGCGCCGATCTGGCAATCGAAGAAGCCGCTTTCGAACGGCCATTCGCCCGGCGCATCGCGATCGATCGCGTGATAGGGCACCGCGCCCATCCGCCAGCGATCGAAGATCATCGCCACAATCGCCGCTACGCGCGCCGCAGGATCGTGCGCCGGAAGGCCAGCCACCAGCGCCTCGGCCTCGCGCCGGATGCGCGGCGTCACCTGGATCAGGTCCTCGTGCGGGCGCGTGTAGAGTTCGCGTTCCGCATCGCACAGCGGGCCGGGCAGGCCGCCATCGGCGCGCGCTTCCAGCGCCAGCGTGACGCCCAGCGTGGCCATGCCGGGCCGCTCCAGCACAAAGCCGGCGTCGAGCCGCGCGGCATCGCGGCGCACGGCGGCCCCCGGCGGTGCATGGACGTCCAGGCTGTCCACGCGCAAAACGGCATCCTCTATCGGCAGCGGCAGGCGCAGCCGCACCCGCGTTCCGGGGGCGAGCGCGGCCAGGTTGTACGCCCGCTCCAGCCGGACGCGGAAGCGGCGCGGCGCGAAGCTGGCCGCGCCCAGCGCCTCGGGCCCGGCGGTGGGATCGGCCTGCATCTGCACGATCTGCCGCCGTTCGCACGCGACGTGGTTGTCTTCCCAGAAACGGTCCTGCCCCGCGACGCCCGCCGCGACCATGAAGTTCAGCACTTCGACCGGATCGAAGCGCGCCGCCGCGCCCGCGCCGCCGGCATGGCCCAGCCCCAGCGCCAGCCAGCGATCCAGCGCGGCTTCGGCTTGTCCGCGCGCCTGCGCTTCGGGCATGCCCAGGAACCCGTGGGCAAAGTGCATCGCCAGGATATCGTCGATCAGATCGCCGCGCGAAACGGTGCGCAGCGCCCAGGGCGGCCCGCTCGCGCTCAACGGACGGGATCGATTGCGGGGCCAAGTTCTGGGCCAAGTTCTGGGCCAAGTTCAGGCAGCCCCGGCACGCGCCGGCGCACCGCATCGAAATCGATGCCGCTATCGCCCCGGGCGAAGCGTTCCAGATCGGGCAGCGAGGCGATGCGCGCTTCGGGCGGGATCACCGAACGATCGTCGATCCCCGCCCAGAACACCGCCAGCAGCTTTACCGCCAGCAGCGGATGGCGGCGGTAGAACATCGTTTCCCAATCGCCTTCGCGCAGCGGATCGCGCCAGCCGCTGCGATGCGTGAGGTGATAGCTGCGCGCCCCCGCGACAAAGCCCATGCGCCCGCCGGCCATGGTCATGCGCAGCGCCAGCGCGCGATGTTCGTTGTTGGTGACATCGGCATCGAAGCCGCCCAGGCCCAGGAAATCGCGCCGCACGACCGAAAAGTTCGCGCCCGAAGACGCCGCCCACAGCACGCTGCAATCGGGATGATGGGTCAGCGCATCGACTTCCAGTTCGAACAGCGCGCGCGGGCCGGCGCCCGGATAGATGCCGGGCATGGCGCGGGCATCGATGCTGGCGAAATCGGTCTCGATCTGGCGGCGGGTGACTTTCAGCCTCTCGCGCTCCTCGGGCCGCATCCGGGCCAGGCGGTCTTCCTCTCCCGCGCGGGGCGTGGCGGTTTCGGGATCGTGCAGGAAGCGCGTGCAGCGCATGTGCCAGGTATCGCCCCGCCCCAGCAGCCCTGGCGTGGCGCCATGCGCCGCGCAGTGGCCCGCCACCGCTTCGGGGTGAAGCAGCGTGTCGCCATCGAGGAACAGCACGATATCGCCCGAGGCGGCCTCTGCCCCGGCATTGGACGCGACCGAGCGGCCGCGCGGCGCATCATGGTGGATCGCGGCCAGATCGAGCCGGCCGGCGAAACTGTCGATCACGGCGGCGGTTTCATCGGTCGAACCGTCGTTCACCACGATCACTTGCGGCGCCGCGCTCTGCCCGACAAGCGAGGTCAGCGTCAGCCGCAGCCGGGGCGCTTCGTTCAGCGTGCGAATCACGACACTGCACTTCATGCGAACTGCCCCCCGCCGCATTGCCGCGCTGCCCGCAACGCCGCCTGGCCGTCCCGTAATCGCCGGGCGGCGCAAGTCAATCCATCGGCGCGCCTTGACGCAGCCCCGATCGCTTGGGAAACGGCGCTGGCGCGAAGGGCGGCGCGCCATCCCCGACTTACCCTGCCCCGCAAGCCTGCCGTGCCAGCGAGTATCCGCGACAATGCCCAGTGATCTCGAAATCCTGTTCCTGAAAGCCAAAAGCGCCGAGAAGAACGGTGATTTCGCCAGGTCTGGGGAAATCCTCAAGGCGATCCTTGCGAAGTTCCCCGCCAATGCCCGCGCCCGCAAGGCGCTGACGGCGCTGGCCGCGAACACCCCGCACGCACCCGCCCCGCTCCCTTCGCCCGCCGAGCTTGAGGCCTTGCAAGCCCTGCTGCTGCAAGGCCACTGCGCCGAAGTCCTGGCGCGCGGGCGGCCGCTGGCCGGGCAATATCCGGCCTCGGTGCGGCTGCGCGGCATCCTGGGCAGCGCGGCGCTGACGCTGGGGCACTTCGAAGAGGCCGAGGGGCTGCTGCGCGCGGGGCTGGCGATCAACCCCGGCCACTTTCGCATGCGCAACAACCTGGGCCTCGCGCTGGCGGGGCAGGGCCGGCACGACGAGGCAGAGGCCGAGCATCGCGAAGCGGCGGCGCTCAACCCGGACTACGCCAACGCGCACAATGCGCTGGGCGCGCTGGCGCAGGACAGGGGCGATATCGCCGCCGCGCTCGACCGCTATCGCCGCGCCATCGCGCTGGACCCGGGCTATACCGATGCGCTGAACAACCTGGGCACCGCGCTGGAACTGACGGGCGACGTGGACGAGGCCATCGCCTGCTACCGCCGCGCGCTGGCCATCGCGCCGGATCACCCGGATTTCCTCTATAACCTGGGCATCGCGCTGCAAAAGCGCGGGCAGACCCAGGATGCCATCGCCCTGCTGGAACAGGCGCTGGCCGCCAATCCGCGCAACGCCGACGCGCTGAAATGCCTGGGCAACGCGCTGAAGGACAGCGAGCGGCTGGACGAGGCGATCATCGCCTATGAGCGGGCGCTGGCCATCCGCCCCGATTTCCCCACCGCGCTGATGCAGAAGCTGCACTTGCAGGCGCACATCTGCGACTGGCAGGGCTTTGCCCAGTTCACCCGCGTGGCCGAAACGCTGGGCATCGTGGGCGAGCCGGTTTCGCCCTTCGCCGCGCTTTCGGGAGAGGATCACCCCGCCCGCCACCGCATCCGGTCCGAACGCTGGGCCGCCGAACGCTTTCGCCACATCGCGCCGCAACCGCTGCCGCGCCCCACTGCCGCCGACGCCGCCGCCGACGCAGCGCATCGCGATGCCGCGCCCCGGCGGCTGCGCATCGGCTATTTTTCGGCCGATTTCTTCAGTCACGCCACGATGTTCCTGATGGCCGGCCTGTTCCGCGCGCACGATCGCGGCCGCTTCGCCATCCACGCCTACAGCTATGGCCCGCCGCGCGACGATGCGGTGCGCCGCGATCTGGCGGGCCGGGTCGACAGCTTCACCGACATCGGCGCGATGGGCGACAGCGATGTCCACGCGCTGGCCCGCCGCCACGGGCTGGACATCGCGGTCGATCTCAAGGGCTTCACCCAGCACAACCGATCCGGGCTGTTCGCCGCGCGGCTGGCGCCCGTGCAGATCAGCTATCTGGGCTATCCCGGCACGATGGGCGCCGATTGCTTCGACTATATCCTGGCCGACAGCGTGGTGATCCCGCCCGAACAGCGCGCGCACTACAGCGAAAGCGTGATCCGCCTGCCGCACAGCTACCAGGCCAACGACGACCGGCGCGAAATCGCCGCGAACTGCCCGTCGCGCGCCGAACTGGGCCTGCCCGAGGGCGCGTTCGTGTTCTGCTGCTTCAACAACACCTACAAGATCGCGCCCGATGCCTTCGCCATCTGGATGCGCCTGCTGCGCCAGGTGGACGGCAGCGTGCTGTGGCTGTTCCGCGCCAACCGCTGGGCCGAGGCGAACCTGCGGCGCGAGGCGGCGGCGCACGGCGTCGATCCGGCACGGCTGGTCTTTGCCGAACGCCTGCCCCAGTCCGAACACTTGGCCCGCCACGCGCGCGCCGACCTGTTCCTCGATACCTTCAACTACAACGCCCACACCACCGCCAGCGACGCGCTGTGGGCGGGCCTGCCGCTGGTGACGCGCGCCGGCCGGGGCTTTGCCGCGCGCGTCGGGGCAAGCCTGCTGCACGCGGTGGGCCTGCCCGAACTGGTGACGGCGGACGACGCCGGGTATGAAGCGCTGGCGCTGGCGCTGGCGCGCGATCCGGCGCGGCTGGCCGCGATCCGCGCCCGGCTGGCGGAAAACCGGCGCAGCGCGCCGCTGTTCGACACCGCCGGCTTCACCCGCGCCATCGAGGCCGCCTATGAAACCGCCTGCGCGCGCTACCTAGACGGCCACGCGCCGGCCGATTTCACCATCGGCTGAGCGCGGCGATGGCCATCTTCCTGTCTCCGCACCATGACGACATCTGCTTTTCGCTGGCGGGCCTTGCCGAGCGCACCGGCGGCGATCTGGTGAACATCTTCACGATCAGCGACTATGTGGCCGCGCCAGTCGCGCTGCCCGCCGATCCGGCGGGCCGGGTGGCCGCGATCACCGCGCTGCGCCGGCAGGAGGACATCCGCTTCGCCGCCCAGACAGGCCTTGCCCGCCACGACCTGGCGCTGGCCGAACCGCCCATCGCCGGCCTGGGCGCTTTCGAGCACACCCGGATCGATGCCGAAGTGGCGCTGCTGTCCGAACGGCTGGTGCCCTTCGTGCTGGCGCTGGCCCGCCGCGAAGGCGCGCGCCGCCGGACGCTGTATTGCCCGATGGGGATCGGCGGGCACCGCAACCACCTGTCGGTCCTGCTGGCCGTGCGGCGCGCCATCGCCGAACTGGCGCGGGCCTGCGACGTGCGGCTTTATGAAGACCTCCATTATGCCAGCCACGCCCAGGCCCGCCAGCGTGGCCTGGCCCGCGCCCGCCTGCTGTTCGGCGATGCCTTGGCCGAAGCGGTGGCCATGCCGCTCGATCCGGCGGCGGCGGCGCGCAAGCTTGATCGCATCGCGCTTTACGCCAGCCAGCAGCGCGATGCGCCGCGCCACGCCGATTTCACCCCTGCTTCGGGCCTGTGCGACGGTCCGCACGAGATCGTCTGGCCGGTCGCGCCGCCCTGCGCTTTGGGCTGACCGCGAAAAAGGCGGCGTCGCGGCCCTTGCCGATTCGGCGGGTGCGGGTAGAACAAAGGCGCGTTCGGGGGGAAATGCGGCGCGATAGGGAAAGGAACCGGGCTTGGGTGCTGTCCGCGAACTGCCGCGCATCGCCACGATCGCGACGATGCCCAGCCGCGTGCAGAGCTTCGCCAAAGTCATGGCCGACATCCACGCACAGGTCGATCACACGTTCGTCTATCTCGATGGCCATGCCGCCCCGCCCGCCTTCCTGGACGCCATGGACCGCGTGACGGTGCTGCACGGCGAGGCGCTGGGCAATCTCCATTCGAGCAGCCGGTTCCTGCTCCTGCGCGACCTGCCCGGCCCGGCCGTGGTCTGTTCGATCGACGACGACATCGCCTATCCGCCCGATTACACGGATCGGCTCGTCGATGTGCTCGACAAGCTGGATGGCCGGGCGATCATCGGCGTGCATGGCCGCGTGTTGATGCCGCCGCACGGCTCCTACGCGCGCGATGTCAGCACGATCCATTTCGGCATGAAGCTGGACAGCCATTGCCACGTCCATGAACTGGGCTGTGGCACCTGCGCCTTCGTTTCGGATCGCCTGCCGCTCGATCCCCGGCGCTTCCCGGCCATCAACATGGATGACATCATCGTCGCGATCGAGGCGCAGAAGCGGGGCCTGCCACGCATCGCCATCGCCCGCGAAGCGCGCTGGCTGATGCCCTACACCGAATGGCAGGAAGACAGCCTGTGGTTGCAGGCCCTGCGCGACGACAGCGAACAGACCCGCCACATGCACGAATTGCTGGCGCTCTACGGATCGACGCCGCCGCGGCCAACGGCCCGCCCCCCCGCGCCCGAACCGCGCCTGGCCGCAAGCGGGCCGCGCATCGGGGTTTCCGGCCGATAGACCTGACCGGCGCGCCGGCTATGGCGAAAACGCAGTTCGCGGCCCGGAATGCACCGGGCTTTGATACCTCGGACTAACTGATGCCAGACTAGCTGATGCCAGACTAACTGATAATGGTGTAGTTCACGCCTTCGAACGTGGCGCTGGACAGCGAAACCGCGGTGATGCCCTGGAGAACGCCGATCAGTTCGTCGCCGCTGTTATAGCGGCCGCTGCGGTCCGTATCGGCATAGATATCCGTTTTCCAGATGCCCGATGCGAAGCCCGCCATCAGGAAATACTGATAGCCTGATGAAAGCTGCACCCCATCGCCGGGGCGGAAATCGGTGATCAGCGCATAATCGCCAGTGCCGGATGTGCCGCCGCGCCCGTCGTTGTAGAACATGCCCCGGCTGTCGCCCAGGATGAAGCGGTCATTGCCGCCGCCGCCGGTCAACCGGTCGATCGTGCCAGTGCCCGTGCCGCCGCTGGCGGGAAGCCCCGAGATGATGTCGTTGCCCGCCGTGCCCACCAGCACGTCGCCGGCCACGGTGCCGTAGATCATGTTGGCGGCTGGCGCCGCGCCGACCACCGCGAAGGGGCTGGATACGCGCGCCGCGCCGCCATTGCCCGCTTCATCGGCATAGCTGCCGGCAACCAGCGAAATGGTGTTGTTGCTGGAGGACGGCGCGCCCGCCGCGGCGGTGTAGATCGCGGTCCACTGGTTCGTGCCCGAAACCTGTTGCAGATTGTCGAGCGTGCCCAGCGCCGCGTTGAAGCTGAAGTCGGACAAGGCCAGCCCGGTCACCGCCTCGCTGAAGGTGATGGCCAGCGTGGCCGATTGCCCGGCGGCCAGCGACGCGGCGGACAACTGGAAGCTGGTGGTCGTGGGCGCGGCGGTATCGATCGCGAACACGGCGGATTGCCCGCCGGCGCCCGGATTGCCCGAAAGATCGGTGAAGCTGCCGCTGGCGATGGCGATCATGTTCGCCGCATCGGTGATGTTGCTGCCCGGCGTGAACAGCGCGGTCCACCGCGTGGGGTCCTGGCCGCCCTTCACCAGGTTGCCCAGCGTGCCCACCGCGCCGTCGAGCGTCAGGTCGCTCAGGGTCAGGCCGGTGACCTCTTCCGAAAAGCGGATCGTCACGCTGGCGGTTTCGCCGATGCGCAGCGCGGTGTCGGACAGCGTGATCGCCTCGACCACGGGCGCGGTCGCGTCGATCGGCGTTTCGACCGAGAACGACGGGCTTTGCGTCCCCGGTCCGGCATTGCCGGCCAGGTCGGTATAGCTGCCGGCGGCCAGCGCGATGGTGCCGCTTGCCGATGATACGCCGCCCAGCGGCGTGAACGTGGCCTGCCACTGGTTCGTGCCGGCCAGTTGCACCAGGTTGCCCAGCGTGCCGGTGGCGGTGTCATAGGTGAAGTCCGCCAGCGTCAGCCCGCTTACCGCTTCGCTGAAGGCCACGGTCAGCGTGGCCGTCTGGCCGATACCGATCGCCGTGCGCGACAGCGCGATCGATGTGATCGCGGGCGCCAGCGTATCGATGGTGAAATTGGCCGATGCCCCCGCCGCGCCCGCCGCGCCGCCCAGGCTGGTATAGGAACCGGCGGCGATGGCGACGGTGTTGGTGGCATCGGTCACGCCGGCCGCAGGGGTGAACTGCGCGGTCCACAACTTGGCGTCGCCGCTGTCCTGCACCAGGTTGGCCAGCGCGCCGGTGGCGGCATCGAACACCAGGTCCGACAGCGTGAAGCCCGACACCGCCTCGGAAAAGCGGATCGTGACCGTGGCGCTTTCGCCGATGGCCAGCGCGGTGTCCGACAGGGTGATCGCGGTGACTTTGGGCTGGGCGCCCACCGGCAGGCCCAGCGCATCGAACACCTTGCCCAGATCCAGCCGCCCCGAGGTGGCGACACGGCCCGACAGCGCCTGGGTAAAGGCGGTGTTGCCCAGCAGCGCCGAGCGCAGGCTGGCAGCGCTGAGATCGGGGAAGGCCGACGCCATCAGCGCCAGCGCGCCGGTCACGTGCGGGGTCGCCATCGACGTGCCGCTGAAATAGCCATAGGCGCCATTGGGCAACGTCGAATAGATGGTCGCGCCCGGTGCGGCGAGATCGACGGTGGTCCGGCCGTAGTTCGAGAACGAGGCCAGCCCCCCGGTGCTGGTCAGCGCCGCCACCGCAATCACCGCTTCGTATCCGACCGCGCCGATCGTGCTGTAATTGACCGGATAGTTGGCCGATGAATCGGTATCGGTCGAATTGTTGCCCGCCGCCGCGATGAAAAGCTGCCCGGCCCGCGCGGTGTTGACGATGGCGGCGTTCATCGCGTTGGAATAGCTGCCCCCGCCCCAACTGTTGTTGGTGCCGACGAAATTGGCGGTCGCGGCGTTCTTCACCGCCAGCGCGGTGTAGTAGTTCAGCGACTGCGTGGCGGCGGAAATCGTGCCGGTTCCGGCGCTGCTGATGAACTTCAGGGGGATCATCTGGATCGCCCAGTCCACCCCCGCGACGCCCCGGCCATCGCCGCCGACCGCGCCGATCGTGCCGGCGACATGGGTGCCATGCCTGAAATCGTCGAACGGATCGTTGTCGTTGTTGGCGAAATCCCAGCCGACCAGGTCATCCAGATAGCCGTTGCCATCGCTATCAGCGCGATCTTCCCAGCGGCTGTCGTTCAGCAGGTCGCCCGCGTCGATATAGCCGGTGCCGTTGACATCGCGCACGAAGGCCGCGTTGGCGCTGTTGTTGAGATCGCGGAAGGTGATCAGCCCGTCCTGATCGGTATCGACCAGCGCCGAACGGAACGACTGGGGGATTTCCCCCTGGTTGAGGAAGATGTTCAGGTAAAGATCGGGGTGGCGGTAATCGATGCCCGAATCGATGATGCCAACCACGGTTCTGGTCGATCCGGTCAGATCCTTGGCCCAGGCTTCCGCCGCCTGGCTGCCGAAGGCATTCGATGGCGTGGAAAGATCGCCCGACATGCCCCACATCGATCCGTTCTGGAACGCGGGATCATTGGCGATGGCATCGGCCTTGAGCAGCCAGTCCGGTTCCACCGAAACGATGCCGGCGTGGCTGGACAGGCTGGCCATCGCCGTTTCCAGCGCGGCGCTGCTGCCGAACGACAGGCGCGCCGAGCCGCCCAGCGCGAAGCTGCCATCGAGATAGCTGGAAACGCGGCCGCCCAGGCCGGCGATGAACGAAGAAAGGTCGCCCGTCTGCGCGGCCGGACCGAAGCTGACGATCAACTGGTTTTCCGCATAGTCCGCGCCGGCCACATAGCGGCGCAGCACGCTGGTGGCGCGATCGCCCAGGATCGGGGCGTAAGTCCCCAGCACCGCGTCCGCCCAATTGCCGTACAACCTGCCCATACCGAAACGTCACCCCCCGCATCCGCGCGGCCCCTGCCCACGCGCGTCCCTGCCCGGCGTTCCTAGCCGCTGGCGACCAAGTTGCCAAATACCGTCAGCCAGGCCGCAGGGAAGCACGAAGGTCGTCATGATCCAGGCATCGTTAATTTCGCGTGTAGCGCGGCGGAGGGCCAAGGCCCGGCACTGCGCCGCGTTGCTTTATTGCAAATGATTCGCATTTAAATATTGACTCGATAATGATTATCAATAACTGGACGGCGATCCACAACAGGGGGAATTTCCATGGCTCGCTCCGAACTCACCAATCGCCATCGCGCTTTCCTGGCGCTGTCCTGCGTCGGCAGCCTTATCGCGCCGCCCGCGCTGGCCCAGGATGCGCAGGCACCCCGCAGCCTTGGCGGCGTCACCGTCACCGACACCGCGATCGACGAAGCCCCGGTGAAAGTGGAAAAGGCGGAATCGCCCAAATACACGCGCCCGCTGCTCGATACCCCGCAGACCATCACCGTCATCAGCAACAAGAGCATCCAGCAGCAGAACCTGCTGACGCTGCGCGATGTGCTTTCGACCGTGCCGGGCATCACGTTCGGCGCGGGCGAAGGCGGCTTCGGCTATGGCGATCGCATCATCCTGCGCGGGCAGGACGCCAAGAACGACGTGACCATCGATGGCGTGCGCAGTTCGGCCTTCCTCAACCGCAACGAAACCTACAACATCGAACAGGTCGAAGTCAGCAACGGCGCCAATTCGGTCTACAATGGCGGCGGCTCGGTGGCGGGGACGATCAACATCGTCACCAAGCGCCCCAAGGCAGAGGACCAGACCGTGGTCAACGCCGGCATCGGCACCGACAACTATTACCGCGCCACGGTGGACACCAACACGCGCGTCAGCGATCTGATCGCGGTGCGCCTCAACGCCGTCTATCACCGCAATGACGTGCCCGGCCGCGATGTCGAGGATTACAAGCGCTGGGGCGTGGCGCCCGCGATCACCATCGGCATCGACGGCCCGACCAGCCTGACGCTTCAGTTCGAGCATCTGAACGACAAATCTATGCCGCAGTACGGCATCCGCTATTTCCCCGAACTGGGCGGGTTCCTGCCCGAGTTCGACCGCAGCGGCTATTACGGCTTCGCCAACCTGGACCAGCAGAACTCGGTGACGAACGCCATGCAGGCCGTGTTCTCCCACGAGCTGAGCGACACGGTGCGCATCCGCAACCTGGCCCGGTTCGAGAAGATCCGCCAGAACACGGTGACCAGCCAGCCGCAGGGGACGTTCTGCCTGGCCAGCGGCCTGCAACCGACGGGCGCGGCCTGCACCACGACCGGGACCAATCCGGTGACCGTGCCCGCCGGCTATTACCTGCCCAGCGGCGGACGCGGCGTGCAGCGGCTCATCACCAACAGCACCGCCTACAACCAGCTTGACCTCACCGCCGAATTCGCCACCGGCGGCATCGAGCACAGCCTGGTCGCCGGCGTTTCGGCGCTGTGGGAAGGCTATCGGCAGACACAGGGTACGCTGCCGCGCAACGCCGATGGCTCAACCCCCACCTTCCCGCTGGTCAACATCGCCAACCCCGGCGAAGTCGTGCCGGGACCGGCCGGCTACACCTATGGCAACAACACCTATACCGGCCCGGTCAACTTCATCCTGGCCAGCCGCAACCGGGGCGAGCAGACCAGCTATGCCGCCTACCTGTTCGATACCCTGAAATTCACCGACTGGTTCGAACTGAACGGCGGCGTGCGCTATGAAAGCATCAAGGGCGAAAACCGCACCTTCAGCTATGTGACCACCGCCGGGGCGGCCAACCTGGGCGCGCTGAACACCGTGACCGGACCGTTCAAGGTCAGCGACACGCTGTTTTCCTACCGCATCGGCGCGGTGTTCAAGCCGACGCCCGACACCAGCCTCTACATCGCCCACGGCACGTCCAAGCTGCCTTCGAAAGCCTCGGTGGACGGCGCCTGTTCGGCGCTTACCTGCAACGTCCGGCCCGAAACCACGCGCAACTACGAAATCGGCGCGAAGGCGGACCTGTTCGACAAGCAGTTGCTTCTCACCGTGGCGGCGTTCCGCAACGATCGTGACCAGATCAAGGTGGTTTCCGGCGATCCCACCTTGCCCGACCAGGCCACCGACGGCCGCCAGCGGGTGCAGGGCATTTCGCTGGGAGCATCGGGCAAGATCACCGAAAACTGGACGATCTCGGCCAACTACATGTACCTCAAGAGCAAGATCCGCCAGGGCCTGTCGGACTATTGCATCGCCCACCCCGGTGCGGTCGACGCCACCGCCGGCACGTGCGCCAACAGCGCGGCGTTCCCCGATCCGACGCGCGGCTATTCGCTGACCAACACGCCCAAGCATTCGGGCAGCCTGTTCACCACCTACCGCTTCGGCTTCGGGCTGGAACTGGGCTATGGCATCACGCACCAGGGCAAGTTCCTGCTGAACCAGCCTTCGCTGGCGCAACTGACCGCCGGCACATACGTGCCCTATCATGTGCCCAGCTACACGATCCATCGCCTGATGGCGTCGTACCCGATCACCGGGCAGCTTCTGGCGCAAGTCAACGTCCAGAACTTCACCAACGAGAAATATGTGACGACGGTGCGCAACGCGATCACCAGCAGTTGGGCGCAGCCCGCCGCCACGCGATCGGCCACGTTCAGCCTGAACTACACGTTCTGATCCGCCCCACCGGCAAAGGCGGCGCGCAGCCATCGCGCCGCCCGCGCCATCTTGCGCTCGATCAATTTATTTGCGATTGATTCGCATTATACCACCTTCACGAACAACGCCCTTTCGAGATGGGATCGCAGACCATGCTGGCCCTGCACCGCAATGCATTCGCCCCCCCTGCCGCCGCCGCGCCCGCGCGCTATGGCGAAGCGAAGCGGATCAGCGTGCCGGCAACGATGGGCGTGGTGCTGATGCATGCCGCCGCGCTGGGCGGCTTGCTCTATCTGCGGCCCGCCATCGCCGAGCACACCGAAACGCGGGTGCAGGTGGTCGACGTGAAACTGTCTCCGCCACCGCAGCCGCCCGCCGCGAAGAAGCCGTCGCCGCCGCACAGCGAAGTGGCCAAGCTGGAGCAGACCGCGCTGGCCCCGCCGCCGCCGGTGCAACTGGCCGTCTCGACATCGTTGCCCCCGCCCGAAGCCGCGCCGCAGTTCCGCCAGGCCAGCGCGCCGCCGGCCCCACCCGCACCGCCGGCCCCCGCCGTTCCCGCCAGCGTGCAGGGCGGCGATCTGGGTACGCAGATGGTTTCGGGCCGCCCGCCGCGCTATCCGATCGATTGCCGCCGCCGGCGCGAACAGGGCACGGTCGTGCTGGCGCTGACCCTGGGCGTGGACGGCGCGGTGCAAAGCATCGCCGTGGCGCGCAGCAGCGGCTTTCCCAGGCTTGACGAAGCGGCGCTGGGCGCGGTGCGATCGTGGCGCTGGGCGCCGGTGCTGCGCGCCGGACAGCCGGTGATCGTGCGCGGCGTGGTGGAAATCCCCTTCGTGCTGCGCGACGACGACGGGCGCGGCCACCATCGCCATGGCCCGGATCGGGCGCGCGACGGGGAAGAACGGCATGATCCGGGCGACGCCGGCGCACTGACCTGATCCGCGATCGGGAAAGGACCACCTTCCGCCCGTCCCGAACCTGCCGCAGGACTGCGTTTCGAACGGCCTTTACTCGAACGGCCCTTACTCGAACGGACAGCCCGATTCGATCTCGACGCTGGGCTGGTGCTGGCGCACGTTGCTGTGCGGCGGCACCGGCTTGGTCAGCCAGACATTGCCGCCGATCACCGACCCCCTGCCCACCGTGATCCGGCCCAGGATCGTGGCCCCGGCATAGATCGTCACGTCATCCTCGATGATCGGATGGCGCGGTTCCTCTTTCAGCAGGTTGCCGTCCGCATCGGTATCGAAGCGCCGCGCGCCCAGCGTCACCGCCTGGTAGATGCGCACGCGATTGCCGATGATCGCCGTCTGGCCGATGACCACGCCGGTGCCGTGATCGATGAAGAAACTTTCGCCGATGCGCGCGCCGGGGTGGATATCGATCCCGGTGCGCGAATGGGCGATTTCGGCGATCATCCGCGCCACCAGCGGCGCGCCCAGCAGGTACAGTTCGTGCGCGATGCGGTGGTGGATCACCGCCGTCACGCAGGGATAGCACAACAGCACTTCATCGACGCTGCGCGCGGCGGGATCGCCCTGATAGGCAGCCTCGACATCGGTATCGAGCAGGCGGCGGATTTCGGGCAGGCGATTGGCCAGCCCCGAGACGATGCGCTGCGCGGCGGTATCGGTATCCTCGCCCTCCACCAGCGGCGCTTCGCGATAGGCCAGTTCCATCCGCACTTGCCCGACCAGCAACGGCAGCGCGCTGCCCAGCGCGGCGAGGACGAAGGCGTCCTCGTTTTCCAGCGTCAGTTCGGTCGGGCCGAGGCGGATGGGAAACAGCGCGGCGCTGAGCGAATCGAGAATGCGGCCCAGCGCGTGGCGCGACGGGAAGCCATGTTCGCCATATTCGGCATGGCGCGCCTGCCCCGATCGCCAGTCCTCGCGCGCGGCGCGCAGGCGCTGCGCCACCGCATCGAGGCCGATCACCGGCAGGGCAAGGCTGTCTTCGTCCGTCTGGACATTGGGGCAAAGATGCATGTCACGTCACCGGCTGGCGATATCGTTGGAGCATGGCCCGAGCGTCGACGCCTTGGACCGGCATGATAGCGGCCCGGCGGCCGTATCCTGCAAGCGCCCTAACGATCGCCCGGCCCGCGTCAAGCGCGTTTGCATCGGCGGCCCGATCCGGGACACGCGTGCGGGCAGGCACCGGCGCCTGCTGCGTTGTCACCCCGAACCCGGTTCAGGGTCCATGTCTCCCCCCGTCCGATGGGGACTAAGCACCTAGTATAGTGGAAACGAAGTTCGTGGCCGTGAATGAGCCGTTACCCTGAACTTGTTTCAGGGTCCATCATGCCGCGCACGCAGGGGTGCGACCGGGTGTGCGGCGGCGCCGTATGTGCGTTCGATCCTCATCGGACCTGGCGGAGAAATGGACCCTGAAACAAGTTCAGGGTGACGACGAAGCATGAACCGGACTTCGGTTCCATCATACTAATTCGTGCGCGCCAGTTCGTTGTTCAGCCATAGCGCCGCCATCGTCGCCACCGCGCCCGACAGCAGGTAGGCGCCCGAGGCGAGCAGGCCGAACTGGGCCGAAAGCCACAGCGCCACCAGCGGCGCGAAGCCGGCGCCCAGCAGCCAGGCGAGATCGCTGGTCAGCGCCGATCCGGTATAGCGATGGCGCGTGCCGAAATTGGCCGAAACCGCGCCCGACGATTGCCCGAAAGACAGGCCCAGCAGCACGAAGCCGGTGAGCATGAAGGCGATCTCGCCGCCTTGCCCAAGGTCCAGCAATTGCGGCGCGAAGCCGCTGAACACCGCGATCGTGGCGGCGCAATAGCCCAGCAGGCGGCGGCGGCCGATGCGGTCGGCCAGCTTGCCTGAGACGACGATGGCGGCCACGCCCAGCGCGGCGGCGGCGGCCTCGATCACCAGGAAGCGAGTCGGCTCCTCACGCGTGAACAGGAACACCCACGACAGCGGGAACACGGTGACCATGTGGAACAGCGCGAAGCTGGCCAGCGGCGCCAGCGCGCCGATCAGGATGGTCTTCCATTCGGTGCGCAGCGTAACCGATGCGCGTTCGGGCTGGAGATCGCGTGTTTCGAACAAGGTCTGGAATTCGGGCGTCACCACGATGCGCAGCCGCGCGAACAGCGCCACGACGTTGATCGCGAACGCCACGAAGAACGGAAAGCGCCAGCCCCATTCCAGGAAATCGGCCGCCGGCAGCGATGCGGTGAAGAACGCGAACAACAGGCTGGCCACGATCAGGCCCAGCGGCGCGCCCAGTTGCGGGATCATCGCATACCAGCCGCGCCGTCCCTCGGGTGCGTTGAGCGCGAGGAGCGAGGCGAGGCCATCCCAGGTGCCGCCCAGCGCAAAGCCCTGGCCCATGCGGAACAATGCCAGAAGCCAGATCGCGCTGCTGCCCAGCGTGGCATAGCCGGGCAGGAAGGCGATGGCCGCGGTCGATCCGCCCAGCAGGAACAGCGCGCTGGTCAGCTTCACGCCCCGGCCATACTGGCGATCGATGGCCATGAAGGCGAACGATCCCACCGGCCGCGCCACAAACGCCAGAGCGAAGATCGCGAAGGACCACAAAGTGCCCGTCAGCGGATCGGCGAAGGGAAAGAAGAACTGCGGGAACACCAGCACCGAAGCGATGGCATAGACGAAGAAATCGAAGAATTCCGACGTGCGCCCGATGATCACGCCGATGGCGATGTCTCCGGGCGAGACGTGGCCATGCCCTGCTTCGGCTTCCGGTACGTCGATGGCGGCGGCGGTCATGGTGCGTCGGTTCTCCGTTGCCGGCGCGCGGAGGCGAATCGCGCCGGCCGGGCATGCGCGGCCCGGTAAGGCGGCGCTATCGTCTTTGATCCAGATCAAGGGGATTGGACAAAATGTCCTATCGCATGCCCGCTTCGCCGCTCGTAGGCGCGGCCCATGCCTGCGATCCTTCCATCGTTGCGGCTGCCCATCCTGCGCAGCGCCCTGATCCTGCCCCTGACCGCCCTGCTGGGCGGCTGCGACTGGGTGGTCCTCAACCCGTCCGGCGACGTGGCGCGCCAGCAGGCCGACCTTGTCGTCATTTCCACGGTGCTGATGCTGCTGATCATCGTGCCGGTGATGGCGCTGACGGTGTGGTTTGCCTGGCACTATCGCGCGGCCAACCAGACCGCGCGCTATGAACCGGAATGGAGCCATTCGACGCGGCTGGAACTGGTCATCTGGTCGGCCCCGCTGCTGATCATCATCGCGCTGGGCGCGGTGACCTGGGTGGGCACGCATCTGCTCGATCCCTACCGCACGATCGGCCGGATCGACAAGGGACGCGCGGTTCCCGCGCAGGCCCGGCCGCTGGACGTCGAAGTCGTCGCGCTCGACTGGAAGTGGCTGTTCATCTACCCCGAACAGCAGATCGCCACCGTCAACGAACTGGTCCTGCCCACGAACCGTCCGGTGCGCTTTCGCATCACGGCCTCTTCGGTGATGAATTCGTTCTATGCGCCGGCGCTGGCCGGGCAGATCTATGCGATGCCGGGCATGGAGACCAAACTCCACGCCGTGCTGAACCGCGAAGGCGCGTTCACGGGTTTTTCCGCGAACTACAGCGGCGCGGGCTTTTCCGGCATGCGCTTTGCCATGCGCGGGGTTTCGCCGCAGGGCTTCGATGCCTGGGCGGCAGGGGTGCGCGGCGGTGCCGGCACGCTCGATCGCGCCGCCTACCTGGCGCTCGAACGGCCGAGCGAGCACGAGCCGGTGCGCCACTTCGCCGCCGTTTCGCCCGACCTGTTCGATGCCGTGGTCAACTTGTGCGTGCGGCCGGGCAAGATGTGCATGAGCCAGATGATGGCGATCGACGCGCAAGGCGGCACGGGTTCGGCCGGGCGCTGGAACGTGGCCGCGCTGGCCTATGACAAGTACGGGCGCGAGCAGATGTCCACGCCGCTGCCCGGCCAGCGCCCCAATCGGCGTATCGCCAGCGACGACGTGTTCGTGAAAGCGCTGTGCGACAATCCCGCCGGCCGCGCGGCATCGAAAGACGTGCGCGCCCCGGCCAGCCTGGCCCCGCTGACCGGCGCGGGCCTTTCCTGGCCGGCGCAGCGCATCGCGCCCGCCGCCCGCGAAACGCTGTCGCTCGGCGCATTGCCCAAGACCCCTCTCTCCTGAACGCGGACCCTGCCATGACCACCCCAGACCAGACCTGGTCGTTCCTGTTCGGACGGCTCACGCTCGACGCGCTGCCGCTGCACGAGCCGATCATCGTCGCCACCTTCGCGGCGGTGGTGCTGGGCGGCGTGGCGGTGGTGGGCGCGCTGACCTATTTCAAGCTGTGGGGCTATCTGTGGCGCGAATGGTTCACCAGCGTCGATCACAAGAAGATCGGCGTGATGTACATGGTGCTGGGGCTGATCATGTTCCTGCGCGGCTTTGCCGATGCGATCATGATGCGCATCCAGCAGGCCATCGCGTTCAACGGCAACGAAGGCTATCTCAACGCCCACCACTATGACCAGATCTTCACCGCGCACGGGGTGATCATGATCTTCTTCGTGGCGATGCCGTTCGTGACCGGGCTGATGAACTTCGTCGTGCCGTTGCAGATCGGCGCGCGCGACGTGTCGTTCCCGTTCCTCAACAACTTCAGCTTCTGGATGACGGCGGCGGGCGCCATGCTGGTCATGGCGTCGCTGTTCGTGGGCGAATTCGCGCAGACCGGCTGGCTGGCCTATCCGCCGCTTTCGGGCATCGCCTACAGCCCCGGCGTGGGCGTGGGTTACTATCTCTGGGCCTTGCAGATCGCGGGCGTGGGCACGACGCTTTCGGGCATCAACCTGATCGCCACGATCGTGAAGATGCGCGCGCCGGGCATGACGATGATGCGCATGCCGGTGTTCACCTGGACATCGCTGTGCACCAACGTGCTGATCGTCGCGTCCTTCCCGGTGCTGACGGCGGTGCTGGCGCTGCTCAGCCTCGATCGCTACGTCGGCACCAACTTCTTCACGAACGATTTCGGCGGCAGCCCGATGATGTACGTGAACCTGATCTGGATCTGGGGCCACCCCGAAGTCTACATCCTGATCCTGCCGATCTTCGGGGTGTTCTCCGAAGTCACCGCCACCTTCAGCGGCAAGCGCCTGTTCGGCTATTCGTCGATGGTCTATGCCACGGTGGTCATCACCATCCTGTCCTACGTGGTGTGGCTGCACCACTTCTTCACGATGGGATCGGGCGCCAGCGTCAACAGCTTCTTCGGCATCACCACGATGGTGATCTCGATCCCCACCGGGGCCAAGCTGTTCAACTGGCTGTTCACGATGTACCGCGCGCGCATCCGCTTCGACCTGCCGATGATGTGGACGGTGGCGTTCATGCTGACCTTCGTGATCGGCGGGATGACCGGGGTGCTGCTGGCGGTGCCCCCGGCGGACTTCGTGCTGCACAACTCGTTGTTCCTGATCGCGCATTTCCACAACGTGATCATCGGCGGCGTGGTGTTCGGCGTGTTCGCGGCGATCAACTACTGGTGGCCCAAGGCCTTCGGCTTCCGGCTGGAGCCGTTCTGGGGCAAGGTCAGCTTCTGGTGCTGGGTCATCGGCTTCTGGCTGGCCTTCACGCCGCTCTACGTCATGGGCCTGATGGGCGTGACGCGCCGGCTGCGCGTGTTCGATGATCCCAGCCTGCAGATCTGGTTCGTCATCGCCGCGATCGGCGCGGTGCTGATCGCCTGCGGCATCGCGGCCATGCTGGTGCAATACGCGGTGTCGATCCTGCGGCGCGACAGCCTGCGCGACGACAGCGGCGATCCCTGGAACGGCCGCACATTGGAATGGGCGACCAGTTCGCCCCCGCCGGCCTACAACTTCGCCTTCACTCCGGTGGTGCACGATCTGGACGCCTGGGCCGAGATGAAGCGCACCGGCGCACCGCGTCCGGCCGATGGCTTCCGGGCGATCCACATGCCGCGCAACACCGGCGCGGGGATCATCCTGGCGGGGATCAGCACGGTCTGCGGCTTCGCGCTGATCTGGCACATCTGGTGGCTGGCCATCGCCAGCTTCGCGGCGCTGCTGATCACCGCCATCGCGCACACGTTCAACTATGCGCGCGATTTCCACATCCCGGCCGACGTGGTGGCCGAAACCGAAGCGCGCCGCGCGCGCCAGCTTGCCGCGCTTGAGGGAGCCGCCGCATGAGCACGCCCGCCGATGCCGCGGCCCTGACCGCCCGCTATTACGATCTGGACGAGCACGACCATCCCGAAGGCGGCAGCACCATGCTGGGCTTCTGGATCTACCTGATGAGCGACTGCCTGATCTTCGCCATGCTGTTCGCCGCGTTCGGCGTGCTGGGCGGAAACTATGCGGCAGGGCCGGGGCCGAAAGACCTGTTCGACCTGCCGCTGGTCGCGCTCAACACCTCGATGCTGCTGTTGTCGTCGATCACCTATGGCTTCGCCATGCTGGCGATGCAGCGCGGGCAGGCGCGGGCCACGCAAGGCTGGCTGATCGTCACCGGCCTGTTCGGCGCGGCGTTCCTGGGAATCGAACTCTACGAATTCGCCCACCTGATCCACGAAGGCGCCACGCCGCAGCGCAGCGCGTTTCTTTCGGCCTTCTTCACGCTGGTCGGCACGCACGGGCTGCACGTTACCTTCGGCCTGGTCTGGCTGGGGGTGCTGCTGGTGCAGATCGGCCAGCGCGGGCTGATCGCCGCCAATCGCCGCCGGCTGATGTGCCTCAGCCTGTTCTGGCACTTCCTCGACGTCGTGTGGATCGGCGTCTTCACTTTCGTCTACCTGATGGGGATGCTGCGATGAGCGCGGTGCACAACGAACCCGACCATGCCGATCACGCCCATGCCGAGGGCGAAGCCCATGGTTCGATGCGCGACTATGTGATCGGCTTCGTGCTTTCGGTGGTGCTGACCGCCATCCCGTTCTGGCTGGTGATGAGCGGCGCGCTGGCCGACAGGACGCTGACCGGGCTGGTCGTGTCCGGCTTCGCGGCCGTGCAGATCGTGGTCCACATGGTGTTCTTCCTGCACATGAATGCCAGGGCCGAAGGCGGCTGGAACCTGCTGGCGCTGCTGTTCACCGTGGTGATCGTGGTCATCGTGCTGACCGGATCGCTGTGGGTGATGTACCACCTCAACGCCAACATGATGCCGCATTCGGCCGAGATGGCCGGGCGCGCGATGGCGGACATGCCGTGAACCGGCCCGGCGCGGCCGGGGGCGAGCGTGGCAGGCGCATTGTCGGCCCCGTTGTCGCGCTGGGCGTGCTGGCCGTGCTGTTCGCCGCGCTGGGCCAGTGGCAGGTGCGGCGGCTGGCCTGGAAGGAGGCGCTGATCGCCCACGTCGAAGCGGGCCTGCGCGCCGCGCCCGCGCCGCTCGACGCCATCCCCGGCGGCGGCCTTGGCCCATGGGAATACCGCCGCATCGCGCTGTCCGGGCGCTACGATCCGCGCGGCGCGGTGCTGGTCACGGGCACGTCCACGCTGGGCAGCGGCTATTGGGCCATGGCCCCGCTGGCGATGGCGGACGGGCGCACGGTCTATGTCAATCGCGGCTTCGTGCCGCTGGGATCGCGGCCCGATGCGGTGCGCGCCGCGCTGCCGGCCGGCACGGTCGCGGTCGTCGGCCTCTTGCGGCTGAATGAACCGGGCGGCACCGCGCTGCGCGCCAATCGCCCCGCCGAAGCGCGCTGGTATTCGCGCGATGTGGCCGCCATCGCCGGCCACCACGCCATCCACGCGGAACGCCGCTTCTTCATCGATGCGCAGGCCGAAACGCCGCATCGCCCCGGCGGGCCGGTGCCGGGGCTGACGGTGATCGCCTTTCCCAACAGCCACCTGGCCTATGCGCTGACGTGGTTCGCGCTCGCCGTGCTGTCGGCGGGCGGGGCAACCGTGCTATGGCGGCGGCGCCCATGATCGCCCTGCGTTCCTCGATGTCCTATCCGCCGGCCAGCGCGCGCAACATGGCGCTGCTGGTGCAACTGCGCTGGATGGCGGTGATCGGCCAACTGGTGACGATCGGCTTCGCCTCGGCCTATCTGGGCGTGGTGCTGCCGCTGCCGCAACTGATCGCGGTGCCGGTGCTGCTGGCGCTGGTCAACCTGGCCACCATGGTCATGGGGCGCGAGCGCGAGGGCTATACCTACCTGGAACTGCTCGGCGCGCTGATGCTCGATGTCATGGCGCTGGCCTGGCAGCTTTATTTCAGCGGCGGATCGAACAATCCGTTCACCTTCCTGTTCCTGCTCCAGATCGTGATCGGCGCGATCCTGCTGCCCACCAACTGGAGCTGGATCGTCGCCGCGCTGGCCGCGCTGGTCGTCGGCGCGCTGACGTTCGCCTACCAGCCGCTGCTGCTGCCCCAGCCGCACGCCGGACATCCGATGCGGCTCTATCTGGTGGGCAGCCTGATCTGCTTCGTGCTGATCGCGGCCTTGCTGGTGTTCTTCGTGATCCGCATCGATCGCAACCGGCGGCAAAGCGATGCGGCGCTGGCCGCGCTGCGCCAGCAGGCGGCGGAAGAACACCACATCGTGCGCATGGGGCTGCTGGCGTCCGGCGCGGCGCACGAACTGGGCACGCCGATGGCGACGATGGCGGTGCTGGTGGGCGACTGGCTGAAGCGCCCCGAAATCCTTGCCGACCCCGAACTGGCAAGCGAGCTTGAGGACATGAACGGCGAACTGCAACGCTGCAAGTCGATCGTTTCGGGCATCCTGATGTCGGCGGGCGAGGCGCGCGGCGAAAGCCCTTCGCTGACCACGCTCACGGCGTTCGTCCGGGCCATCGCCAGCGAATGGGCGGATCGCAGCGGCGGCGCGGTGCGCTTGCGCGATGCCATCGATGATGATCTGGCCATCGTGTCCGATCCGGCGCTGCGCCAGGTGATCGGCAACGTGATCGACAATGCGCTCGAAGTTTCGCCCGCCTTCGTCGAACTGGCGGCGCGGCTGGCCGGTGGCGAAGTGATCCTGGATGTGGCGGATCGCGGTCCCGGCTTCGCGCCGGCGATGCTCGAAGCCTTCGGGCGGCCCTATTCCTCCACCAAGGGCCGGGCCGGCGGCGGGCTGGGGCTGTTCCTCGTGGTCAACGTGGTGCGCAAGCTGGGCGGCCGGGTCGAAGTGTGCAACCCGCCCGCCGGCGGCGCGCTGGTGCGCATCCATATTCCGGTCAAGGCGCTGGCCCATGCGGGAGCGGGATGGTGATGGCGCAGGATGGTTCGCGCCTGGTCCTGGTGGAAGACGATCCGGCGCTGGCGCGCACCTTGCAGCGATCGTTCGAACGGCGCGGCTACCGCGTGTGGCACGCCGCCAGCCCCGATGAACTGACCGCGCTGCTGCGGCTGGAACGCTTCGATTTCGCGGTGGTGGACCTCAAGCTCGGCACCGCATCGGGCCTGCCTTGCGTGCAGATGCTGCACGAACACGATCCGGCGACGCGCATCGTGGTGCTGACCGGCTTCGCCTCGATCGCCACGGCGGTGGAAGCGATCAAGCTGGGCGCGGCGCACTATCTCGCCAAGCCGGCCAACACCGACGATATAGAGGACGCCTTCGCGCGCGACAGCGGCGATCCCACGGTGCCGCTGGAAGGGCGCAAAAGCTCCATCAAGACGATCGAGTGGGAATATATCCAGTCGACGCTGGCCGAATGCGATTTCAACATATCCGAAGCCGCGCGCCGGCTGGGGATGCATCGCCGCACATTGGCGCGAAAGCTGGAAAAGCGCCCGCTGCGATAGCCGGCGCGCGCCACGGAAAAACGGCACCGCGCGAAGTCTTGCGTCGCGCGGTGCCGCCGGGGGGACGCCAGGATCAGTGCGCGAGGCCAAGCGGGCGGATCAGATGATCCGGGCCGCTTACCTCCACCGGGGTGCCCAGCTTGCGCCGCCGCGCCAGCCATTCGCCCAGCGTCTGCGCGGTGGTATGGTCCATGCCGTGCAGGGCATCGAGGTTGAGCCGCACGGCGCGGGTCAGCGGCAGGGCTTCGAGCACCGCGTTGAGCCGGGTCAGGCTGATGAAGGTGGCCGATCCCTGCAAGGTGACATGCGTGGTCTCGCCGTCCTGGCGCTCGGCCAGGCCCAGCTTCAGGTTGCGGCGGAACGGCAGCAGTTCGAGCAGCGACAGCGCCAGCCCCACCAGCACGCCGGTCAGCAGGTCGGTGGCGACGACGAGCACGAAGGTCACCGCCCAGATCGCCGCCGGCAGCAGGCCGTGAACCTTGAACTGGTGGCGCACATGATCGAGGCTGACCAGCCGCCAGCCGGTGACGACCAGCACGCCGCCCAGCGCCGCCATGGGGATTTCCCGAAGCAGCCACGGCAGCAGCGCCACGAAGCCCAGGATCCACCCGCCGTGGAGGATGGTGGACAGCCGCGTCTTTGCCCCGGCCTGGACGTTGGCCGAACTGCGCACGATCACGCCGGTCATCGGCAGGCCGCCGGCCGCGCCGCACAGGAAGTTGCCGATGCCCTGCGCGCGCAGTTCCTTGTTGTAATCGGTGCGCACGCCATCGTGCATGCGGTCCACCGCAGCGGCGGACAGCAGCGTTTCGGCGCTGGCGATGAAGGCGATGGCCACGGCGGCCACCAGAATGGCCGGTTTGGCCAGCGGAGCGAAGAAGCCTTCCGCCGGCAGCGTGAAGGCCGCGGCGATCGATTCGGGCACCGTCACGCGCGCCACATCAAGGCCCAGCACGAAGGCCGCCAGCGTTGCCGCGCCCACGCCCAGCAGCGCGCCGGGGATGAGCTTGAGCGAAGCCGGGCGCAGCTTTTCCCAGCCCAGCATCACGCCGATGGTCAAGAGGCCGATCAGCACCGCGATCTCGGTCGATCGCATGTCGAAGGGGGCAAGCCCCAGCACGCGACCGGGCATCGCCGCCAGGTTCTCGATCCCGCTGGACAGCGGCTTGGCATCGAACAGCGTGTGGAACTGGCCGATCACGATCAGCGCGCCGATGCCCGCCAGCATGCCGTGGACCACGGCCGGCGAGATCGAGCGGAACAAGCCGCCAAGCTTGAGCACGCCTGCCACGAACTGCAACAGGCCCGCCAGCACCAGCACCGCGCCCAGCGCCGGGATGCCGTGTTCGCGCACGAATTCGAACACGATCACGGCCAGCCCGGCGGCCGGGCCACTGACCTGCAAGGGCGAACCGGCGAACACACCGACGACAAGCCCGCCGATGATCCCCGTCACCAACCCCATTTCCGGGGGCACGCCCGATGCGATGGCGATGCCCATGCACAGCGGCATCGCCACCAGGAACACGACGATCGACGCGGTGAAATCGCTGGCGAAGTGCGCGAAAGGGCCGCTTCGCGCGGGGGCGGTGCTCATTCGGCGGCCTCCAGCGCATCGTGCTGCACCCAGATGCGGCGCTGCGCGGGCAGCGCCACGGGCAGCGGTTGGTCTTCGCGCAGCGGCACGAACTGGCCGGTTTCGCCGTCCAGGCCCAGCACTTGCCCGGCGTTGATATCGACGAACCAGCCGTGCAGCGCCATTTCGCCCTGTGCGATCGCGCCGGCGACCGAAGGATGGGTGCGCAGGTGGTTGAGCTGCGCGATGACGTTTTCCAGGCTCAGCGCGCGGACGCGATCGGTGCCTTCCAGGTCGGGGCGGCAGCTATCGACGATGTGCGCGGCGGCGGAGCCGTGGCGCAGCCAGGCGGCGACGTTGGGCATGCCATCGAGCATCGAGGGATCGCTGAGCGCCTTCATCGCACCGCAGTCCGAATGGCCGCAGACGATGATGTCGCGCACGCCCAGCGCCATCACCGCATATTCGACGGTGGAGGAAACCCCGCCGTTCATCGTCGCGAAGGGGGGCACGATGTTGCCGGCGGTGCGGCAGACGAACAGGTCGCCCGGCTCGGCCTGGAGGATCTGTTCGGGCACGATGCGCGAATCGGCGCAGGAAATCATCAGCGCCTTGGGGGACTGGCCCTGCGAGGACAGCTTGGCGAACAGTTCGCCGCTGTTGGGGAAGATGGTTTTTTCGAAACTGAAAACACGTCCGATAAGCTCGTTCACGGTTCTCGCCTTTCGTGGTTGCATGGACCACCGCGACGCAGGTGTCGCGGGATGCAGCCAATCTAGGCGATGCCTTTTTCCTGTGTTCGACCGGGCTGTAAGAAATTGTTGCGCTGCGGCAATGCGCGATCAGGCCAGCGCGTGGGGAAGGCGGATCGTCACGCGCAGCCCGCCTTGCGGTCGGTTGGCCAGGGTCAGCGTGCCGCCTTCGGCCTGGACCGCGCGTTCCACGATCGGCAGGCCCAGCCCCATGCCGGCGGTGTTGCGCGCGCGCGCGCCGTCCAGCCGGATGAACGGGCGCAGCACATCGCCCATGCGGTCTTCAGGGATGCCCGGCCCGTCGTCTTCCACCGCGATTTCCACCGCGGCCCCGTCGCGGCGCACGTCGATGCGGGCGTTGCCGCCATAGGCCAGCGCGTTTTCGACCAGGTTGGACAGCGCCCGGCGCAGCGATACCGGGCGCGCGGTGGCTTCCAGATGCTGCGGCCCGCGATAGCTGGCCTGCCCGCCCCGGTCGCGCGCGTTGTCGGCCATCGTCTGCGCCATGGCGGCGATGTCGATGCGCTGGCCGGGCGGGGCATCCTCGCCCGCTTCCACGAACGTCTGCAAGGACTGGAGCAGATCGCGCATCTCGTTGATGTCCTGCGTGATCTCGGCATGGAGCCGGGGCTCGATCGAGGCATCGTCGATGCGCAGTTGCAGGCGGGCCAGCGGCGTGCGCAAGTCATGCCCGATCGCCAGCAGGGTCTGCGATCCGCTGGCCAGCAACTGGTGGATGCGTTCCTGCATGGCGTTGAAGGCGCGGATCAGGTGGCGCACTTCGGCCTGGCCCTTTTCCTCCAGCGGCCGCGCGCTCGTCGCCCCCACTTCGGACGTGGCGCGAACCAGCATGCGCAACGGGCTGAGCGTGGCGCGGAACATCAGCCAGGCCAGCACGATCAGCACCGCCGACGGCAGCATCAGCCCGATCAGCCGGCCCAGATTGAGCGTCCAGGCGACGCGGCCATACGTGCGGAAGGTGATGACCGACTTGTCGGGCAGCGTCATCGACCCGGCGATGTTGCCGCCGCTGGACAGCCCGGCAAGCTGGAGATGGAGGTTGGCCGTCGCCAGTTCGGGTTCGAAGGCCAGCACCTGGCGGCGCAGCGTCGCCAGGTCCAGCGTGCCGACATCGCGCGGCCGCGTGCGCGACCAGGTGGAAGCGAAGCGATCGGTGCTCAGTTCATGGGCGACCGCGTTGCGCTCCTGCGAAGGCGTGCGTTCGATCACGCGGTAGGAAATGACCAGATGCTCGGCCATGCGCTCGGCATCGTCGTTGCGCAGGGCGAAATCGCTGGCGCGGTCGAACAGCACGGTATTGGCCAGGAAATCGATGGCGATGACGATGACCATGATCGCCAGCAGCCGCCCGCCCAGCCCGACGCGCGACAGCCATTTCAAAGGCGGCTGACCTCTGCCGCGAACATGTAGCCGACGCCGCGCACGGTCTTGATCGGGGCGCCGCCATCGTCGGTGGACAGCTTGCGGCGCAGCCGGCTGACCAGCACGTCGACGCTGCGGTCGGAACTGTCGGCCAGGCGGGTGCGCGACAGCTCGATCAGCCGTTCGCGCCCGATCACGCGCTGCGGCTGGCCCAGGAACACGTTGAGCAGATCGAATTCCGCGCCGGTCAGATCGACGATGGCCCCGCCCGGAGAGCGCAGTTCGCGCCGCGCGGTGGACAGCGTCCAGCCCTGGAACTGCAGTTCGTTGCGCGTGCCTTGCGTTTCGCCGGCCGGCTGGCTGCCGTGGCGGCGCAGCACCGCGCCGATCCGCGCGATCAGTTCGCGCGTGCTGAACGGCTTGGACAGGTAATCGTCCGCGCCCAGTTCCAGCCCGACCACGCGATCTTCCTCGCTGCCGCGCGCGCTGACGAAGATCACCGGCGTATTGCTGGTCTGGCGCAGCGTGCGCAGCAGGTCGATGCCGCTGGTGCCGGGCAGCATGATGTCGAGCACGATCAGGTCGGGCGTCTCGTTTTCAAGAACCACCCACATTTCCGCCCCGGTGCCGACCGCGCGCACGTTGAAGCCATGCTCACGCAGCGCGCGCGTGGTCAGGTTGCGCAGCGGCGCATCATCTTCCAGCAGTACGATGTTGGGGGCTGTCATCTGGATCGGGGCATCTGGTTTGGGGAAATTCTCTTTTGCGAGTGGCAGATAGGACGCGGCGGGCGCAGGTGCAATGCCGGGTGGGCCGGGGCGGGCTGCCCGCCGGGAGGCATCGCTAGCTCGATCGGCCGCGCCAGTCGGCCAGCGCCTGCATCAGCCCGGCCGCTTCGGCCGGAGCGATGCCGCCGATCACTTCGCCGCCGCCTGCCGTATCGCGCAGGCGCACCGGCCAGGCCGTTCGCGCGCCCGCCCGCCACGCGGCGGCGATTTCGCGCACCGCCTGTTCGGGCAGTTCGAAGCCGATCCGCGTGGCCTGGTTGCAGAAGCCCACGGCATCGGTCGGCGGGCAGCGGTCGAGCCAGTGTTCGATCGACAGCGGCCGTGCCAGCCGCTCCGCCCCGCCCGACCGGTAGTGGACGGCGCTGATGTCCTTGCGCCCGCCGACATAGACCAGATCGTGCCAGACCTGCCAGGTGACCCGGCCGCTGGCGCGATCGACCACGGCGCGCAAGTGCACGTCATTGGCCCGCGCCCCGCCGATCGCGCGGCTGCGCGCATAGCCGGCCTGCGTGGACAGCACCACCGCGCCGGTCAGCGGATCGTTAACGATCGTCACCTGCGTCGCGAAGTCCGCCGGCGTCAGCGCGGCCAGCCGGTGCGGCAGCGGATCGGCGGCCAGCGCGGGCGGGGCTGCGGCGAAGAGGGTGATCGCGGTGGCAAGCGACGGCAGCAGGCGGGGCCGTCTCAACACGGTTCCTCGATGGCTGGAGCCTGGGGATGGCGTCTGGCGCACATCATGCCCGCGCTGTGTTTCCCGATCCGCTCGCCCCTGTGACGAAGTGTTGCGCGCCCCGGGACCAGTGCAGACGGGTCAGCGCAGACTGGGCCTCAGCGCGCGTGGGCCTCGCCCGTGCCCAGCGTGGCCAGGCTGGCCAGTTCGGCGCGTAGCGTGGCGGCGTCGTTACTGGCCACTTCGGCGATCGCGGCGCGCAGCGTCTCGGCGCTGGCGGCCGAACGGATCTGGCCGCGCGCGGTGAGGATCGAGCAATGGCCGACTTGCGAGCCGCTGGCGCCGCGCCGGGTTTCCACCTTGCGGGTCAGCGCGGCGATCGGCTGGCCATCGGCGCCGGTGGCGTTGCGCTGCACCGCGATCTTGCTGCTCCACAGGCAGATCGGCGTGGCGCGCGGGCCGATGCCCGATTGGCGGTACTGCGTCTTCACGTCCGGCTCGTAGCGGATCGCGACGGCGCGGCCATTGTGCGTCACCGAGGTCTGGTGGACGACTTCGGCACTGGCCGGCGCGGCGCAAGCGACAAGCCCGGCGATGATGGCGATGGTCTTCATTCAAGCGCTCCCGGTCTGGAAATCGGTTGGTTCGGTATGGCCTGCGACCTATCAGCCTTGCGTTTCCCGTCCGGCTCCCGTCTGTAACAAAGTGTGGCGCGGGCGCTTTGGCGAAGGGTTTCGTCACAAATCCGTCATGCCACTGCAATAGGCGCGCCGCTCCGGTCAGGGTGAAGAAGATGATGACGGCAGCGATGAAGTCAGGGGTTCGGGAAATGGCGATGCGGCGTGCGGCGATGGCCGGGGTTCTGGCCTGCATGACGGCCTGCGCCGAACCGGCCATGGCGCGCCCCATCAGCGAGGAGGAAGCCACCGAACTGCGCGCCGAGATCGCCCGGCTGAAAGGCCTGGTCGAGGCGCTGGAACGGCGCGTCGGGCCGGGCGATCCGCCCCCCGTGGCGAATGCGCCGCCACTCGCCGCCCCGGCCCCGCCCGCCGCGCCCTACCGCGTGGAGTGGAAAGGCTCGCCGCGCGTGGTGGAGGGCGACCGGTCGTTCAAGGTCAAGGGCCGCATCCAGGCCGATGCCAACGTGGTGTCGCACCCCGATGGGCTGGCCGACGAGGGATTGGGCTTTTCCAGCGAGTTCCGCCGCATCCGGCTGGGCGGCGAAGGCGATCTTGGCAGCGGCTTCGGCTACAAGCTGGAGCTTGAACTGTCGGACAACGCGGTCGATCTGGTCGATACCTTCGTGACCTATCGCCGCGGGCCGCTGCTGCTGACGCTGGGCAATCACAATGCCTTCCAGTCGCTCGACGAACTGATCGGCGATACCGGCGGCAGCGTGATGGAGCGCGCGGCCTTTACCGATGCCTTCGGCTTCGAACGGCGGCTGGGTTTCTCGGCGCAGCTTGAACACGGGCCGCTGCTGGCGCAGGCCGGCATCTTCACCGACGATGTCAACGCGCTGGCCAACAGCAGCGACGGGCCGCAGGGCGGCGACGAGAACAACAGCTTCAGCGTCGACGGGCGGCTGGTCTATGCGCCCCGGCTGGGCAAGGCGCGGCTGCACATCGCCGGATCGGGGCACTGGCGCCGGCTGGGTCGCACCGCCGATGCTCCGGTGCGCTATCGCCAGCGGCCCTTCGTCCATTCCAGCAACAGCCGCCTGATCGGCACGGGCGCGCTTTCCGTCAGCGAGGAAACATCGTGGGGCGTGGAACTGGCCGGCGTGCGCGG
This sequence comes from Novosphingobium sp., assembly GCA_020848655.1. GTDB lineage: Bacteria > Pseudomonadota > Alphaproteobacteria > Sphingomonadales > Sphingomonadaceae > Novosphingobium. Next base: position 49,444 of record JADLHU010000051.1, on the reverse strand, counting down.
GCCGTGGCACGTGGCGGCCGAAGCGCACGCCTTGCGCGCCCGCCGCATCGGCGCGCGGGCCGCGCGGTTCTGGGGCGGCTATGCCGAACTCGGCTATTTCCTGACGCGGGGCGATAGCCGGCCCTATGACCGGGGCATCTTCAGCGCGGCCAAGCCGGCCCGCCCGCTGGGCAAGGGCGGCATTGGCGCGGTGCAGGTGAACCTGCGCTATGACACGCTGTCGCTGGACAGCGGCGACATTCGCGGCGGGCGGCAGAACGGCTATATCGCCGGGCTGATCTGGACGCCGATCCAGTACCTGCGCTTCAACCTGAACTACGCGCGGCTGGCCTATCGCGGCGCGACGCCGCTGGCCGATGGCCGCCGCGATTATGCGCTGGACGTGATCGGATCGCGCTTCGAACTCGATTTCTGACGGTCGCTCGATCGCCGGAATTGCGCGCCTGAGGACGGACGGTGGACAGCAAAGCCGGCACGCGCTGTCGAGAGCAGCCGCCGTGTTTCAAATCATTGCTGGCGACCATGCGCGATTGACGCCGGCGCGCGGGGGTGAGAGCGGTCTGGCAAAGCAACGATTGCCCGCGCCGCCATGACGGACCGCGCGGGCCGGGAGAACGAACCCTGTCAAGCCGGCGGCACTCGCCCCGCCTTGCCGCCTATGCGGCACTGCTGCTGCTGGCGCTGGGCGCGGTCCAGTTGGCGGGCAGCCTGTTGTTCTATCAGGCGATAGACCGCCAGACGGTGTGGGAAGACCACGCCCGCCGCGTGGCCGAACTGCTGGTGGTGAGCGAGCGCGTGCAGGCGCTGGGCGGCCAGCTTACCTCGCCGCTGATGACCACGCGCCACCTGGGCGCCACCGTCACCGCCGTGCCGCTGGTGGCCCGGCCGCAGCAGGACGAGGCGCTGGAACGGATCGCGCGGCGCATCGTCACCTGGGAACCGACGCTGGGCAATCGTCCGCTGCACCTGGCCATCGCGCCGGGTCCGGGCGGACCGCGCGATCTGGTCGGCTCGATCCGGCTGGCCGATGGCAACTGGCTGAATTTCCGCTCGAAGGACATTTCCTCGATGTGGCCGGTGGCGCTGAACGCCACGCTGATGACGCTGGCGACGGCCGTGATCTGCCTGGGCTTCGGCCTGATCGCGCTGCGCTTTCTCACGCGGCCGCTGCGCCGCCTGTCCGAAGCGGCCGAAGCCATCGGCCAGGGCCGGCGCGTGCCGATCCGCGAAGGCGGGCCGGACGACTTGCGCAACCTAGCGCGGTCGATGAACGAGATGCAGGATCGCATCGCCGGGCTGCTGGAAGACCAGGCCCGCTCGTTCGAGGCGATCAGCCACGATCTGCGCACCCCGCTGGCGCGCCAGAAGATCGCCGCCGATCTGGTGGGCGATGCCGAAATCGCCGCGCTGATCCACGCCAGCACCGACGAGATGGAAGACATGCTGGCCTCGCTCCAGCAGTTCCTGCGCGCGCAGCACCTGGCGGCAGAGCCGGAGCCGGTCGATCTTTTCGCCGCGATCGCGGGGGTCATCGCGCCGTTCGGCGATGCCGCGCGGCTGGTCGGCTCGGGCGCCAAGACGATCGAGACTTACGCCGAGCCGCTGCTGCTGGCGCTGCGTGCGCTGGTGGAAAATGCGGTGCGCTTCGGCCGCCAGGCGGACGTGTCGATCGACGCGGCGGACGGCGACGTGCACATCGAGATCCGCGACCACGGCCCCGGCATCCCGCCCGATCATTTCGAGGATGTGCTGGCCCCGTTCTTCCGGCTGGACGCGGCGCGGGCGCGCGATACGAAGGGCTTCGGGCTGGGCATTCCGACCGCGCATCGCCTGCTGCGGCGCTTTGGCGGCGATCTTGCGCTGCGCAATGCGCCCGGCGGCGGACTGATCGCACGCGTGCGCGTGCCGCGCCCCGCGCGCGCCGATGAAGATCACAAGACGATTACGGATTGAGCCGCCACGCCCGAACGCGCGGCCTGCCACGGGGAAGCACGCGACGCCAGGTCCGCCTGCCGCGAATGCCACGCACAACAGCGCCAGCCCGCGTGGGCCAGCGCCATGGTCCGGGTTCACCCGGCCGGTTCAGGGTCAAGCCCCGATGCCGGTGGATGCCGGCGCCCCGCGCGTGGCGGAGCGCCGGCCGAGGCATTAGCCGTTCAGCTTGTCCTTCACCGCCTTGGCAGGCGTGAAGGTCAGCTTCTTGGCCGCAGCGATCTGGATCGTCGCACCGGTGGAGGGGTTGCGGCCTTCGCGGGCCGGGGTGTCCTTCACCTTGAACTTGCCGAAGCCGTTGAGCGAGATTTCCTCACCCTTGGCGGCTGCATCGGCAATCGCGGCGAAAACGCCGTCTACGAGCTTGCGGGCATCGGCCTTGGACAGGTCGTGGCCAGAAGCGAGGACGTCGGCCAGGTCAGCATTGTTCATCGTGCAACTCTTCTTTGATTGAGAGGACCTGCCGACTAGCCGCTACACGGCTGCCGGTCCAGCTATCTGCGCAGCGTTTTGCGCCAGAAACCGGCAAGAATGGTGCGGAAAACTGCACTTTTGGGCCTTGGCGCCGAAAAAGTGCCCTCCCCGGCCGGGTCACGCGCCCTTTGCGATTCGCGCGCGCTGCCGCTTTCACGGCCATCGGCACGGCCCGAAACGGGTGAGCGCGCACAGGCCGGCCGCCGGGCCGGTTACGGCCACACCGGACAGAACTGTATCCCGGCCACCACGGCAAGACCGATATGTTTGGTGATCCGCGCATTTATAAATACATTCTTCACGGTGTCGTGCGACTCTCCCGTTAACAAGGCAGCGGTGCAAACATAATTTGCGCGCGAGAACTTGGGGAGACACTATCATGAAATGCTCAACGGCAGCACCGGCTGCATTGCTCGTGTCGTTACTGGTATCCGCGCCAGCTTTTGCGCAAAGCGTCACCGGAACAATAGACTCCAGTATAACTTTGCTTGCCGCCTGCGAAGTCAACGGCAGCCCCGCGACCAACGGCACCGATTTCGGTTCGCTGGATTTCGGTTCGCAATCCACGTTCTTCAGCTCCGCCACGGCGCAAGTGCAATCGGGCGCGGGCAGCGCGATCGAAGTGCGCTGCGCGCCCGGTTCCGACGCCACGCTGACCATCACCAGCGGCCAGCATGACAGCGCCGTGGCCGGTTCGGGCCGCGCGCTGGCTTCGGGCGCGAACTATGTGCCCTATGACATCTACCGCGACGCCGCGCTGCAGAACGTGCTCGCCAACGGCGCGACGATCTCGATCCTTGCCAACGGCGCGATCCAGCAAGTGCCGATCTACGGCCGCGCGCTGGGCAATTCCGGGCTGGTGCCGGGAACCTATACCGACACGATCGCGGTCACGCTGGACTTCTGAGCCATGACCGCGCGCGCGCAGAACCGGGCCGGCCTGATGCGCCGGACGGCGGCCGCATGCCTCGCCCTCGGGCTGTTCGCCCCGGCGGCCGCCACGGCCCAGACCACGGCCAGCTTCCAGGTTTCGGCCGCGATCGTGCCGGGATGCGAAGTCAACGGCGCCACGCCCGCCGCCGGGGCCAGCGTCGGCCAGATCGGCACGCTCGATTTCGGCACCCATTCCGCGCTGGCCACCGGCCAGGTCACCGCGACGATGGTGCGCAGCGCCGGCTTCACGCTGGCCTGCACGCCGTCGGTGGCGCTGGCGATGACGCTTGACGGCGGCCTGCACGCCGCCGGGGGCCGCAACCTTCAGGCGCAGGGCGGGCCGGAACGCATCGCCTACCGGCTCTATAGCGACGCCGCATTCAGCCAGGAACTGCTGACCGGGCAAGCCGTGCCGCTGGCCTTCAGCACCCCATCATCGGTGGCCCTGCCCGTCTATGCGCGGCTGACGCTGCCCGGAAACGCGCGGCCGGCGGTCTATTCCGATACCGTCGTCGTGACGCTGGCGTGGTGAGGTGATGGCCGCCCGCTCATCCCGCGCCCTGCGCCCCGCACTGGCCGCCGCAGCCGCGCTGGCACTGCATCTGGCCACCGCGCTGCCCGCGCAGGCGGCCACGCCGCTGCTGATCTGGCCGGTCGATCCGGTGGTCGAGCCGGATCGCCGCGCCGCCGCGCTGTGGCTGGAAAACCGCGGTTCCCAGCCGGCGGTGCTGCAGATCCGCATCTATCGCTGGACGCAGCCCGCCGGCGACGATCGCTTCGCCGACCAGCGCGCGGTCGAAGCCAGCCCACCCATTGTCGAGATCCCCGCCGGCGCGCGCCAGATGGTCCGTCTCACCGCCCCCCCCAGGGACCGGCGCGACGGCGGGGAGACAGCCTATCGCGTCATCATCGACGAAGTGCCCGCCGATGCCCCGGATGGCGGGACGGCGGGCAAGTCCGGCGCCGGCAGCGGCATCCGCTTCCAGATGCGCTATTCGATCCCGCTGTTCGTCTATGGCGCGAACGCCGCGCCGCCCGCCCGGGATGCGACCGATGGCGCGGGCCTGCGCTGCACGCTGGCGCGATCGGCGGACGGCGGCGGCGAACTGCGGCTGACCAACGCCGGGCAAACCCATGTCCGCCTGCTCAACGTCCGCTTCGAGACAGGCGCGCGGACGATCCCGGTGGCCAATGGCCTGCTGGGCTATGCGCTGCCCGGCGCCACCATCGTGCGCAAGCTGCCCGCAGGCGCGACCGGGCGCGAACCGCTGGTCCGCCAGGGACCGCAAGGCCAGGCGATCGCCGTGCCCGGCTGCGCCGAGCAGTGAGCGGCCGTGCCCGCGCGCACCCTTCCCCACCTGCGCAGCGCCTGGCGGGTCGCAATCGTGCTGACCTCGACCGCGCTGGCCGCACCGGCAATGGCCGCGGCGGACGACACCACATCGGGCGCGACCGAAGTGCCGAGCGAAGGGCTGGGCAGCCTGCCCCCGCCGCCGCGCCACGCCCGCGCATTGCCGGCGATGCGGCTGCGGCTGGAACTGGTCATCAACGAAGCGCCGACCGGCACCGTCGTCGGCGTGGAACAGGACGGCCCGCGCTTTCTGGTGGACGCCGCCGATCTGCGCGGGGTCAATATCGCGCTGGCGCCCGGCATCTCGGGGCGGATCGACGTGGCCGCGCTGCCCGGCGTTTCGGCCACCTATCGCCAGGACACGCAGCAGCTCATGCTCACCGTGCCGAGCGACTGGCTGCCGATGCAGGCGCTGTTCCGCGATCCCACGCGCGAACGGCAGGTGCCGCAAAGCAGCTTCGGCGCCGTGCTCAACTATGATCTCTACGTCTCGCGCGATGATGGCGGCCGGGCCCGCGCCGCCTTGTGGAACGATGCGCGCGTGTTCGGCGATTTCGGCGTGCTGCGCAGCACCGGCGTCTACAACCAGCCGCTGTCGGGCGGCGGGAAGGCGCGCTTCACGCGCTTCGACACGCGCTGGGCCATGGTCGACGATGAACGCGCGCTGACGTACGAAGCCGGCGACCTGATCACCCGCACGCTGCCCTGGGCGGGATCGGCCCGGCTGGGCGGGGTGCAGCTATCGCGCGATTTCTCGGTCCGCCCCGATATCGTCACCTATCCCCTACCCAGCTTCAAGGGCAGCGCGGCGGTGCCCAGTTCGGTGGACCTGTTCGTCAACGGCAACCACACCGCCAGCGGCGATGTCGATCCCGGCCCGTTCACGCTGGGCGACGTGCCCTATGTGACGGGCGCGGGCGAGGCGGTGGTCGTCACCACCGATGCGCAAGGGCGGCGCGTGACCACGTCCACCCCATTCTATGTCGCCAGCACGCTGCTGCGCCCGGGGCTAAGCGACTTCGCGTTCGCGGCCGGCGCGTTGCGGCGCGATTACGGGCGGCGCAACTTTGCCTATGGCGCGCTGGCGGCCAGCGCCGCCTTGCGGCACGGGCTGACCGACTGGCTGACCGTGGAAGCCCAGGCGCAGGCCAGCCGCTCGCTGGCGCTGGCCGGCGGCGGCGCGGCGATCCGCATCGGCAACCTTGGCGTGATCGATCTTTCGGGCGCGGTAAGCCGCCACGCGGGCGAAACCGATGCGCAGATCGAAGTCGGCTATCAATACAGCAGCCGCCGCTTCAACCTTTCGGCACGCCATATCCGGCGCGAACGCGGCTATACCGACCTCGGCACCTATGGCTTTGCCGGCGCGCGCCTGGCGCGCGCGGAAACGCAGATCAACGCCAACCTGGTCCTGCCCGACGATCTTGGCACGCTGGGCAGCAGCTTTATCGCCACCGATCGCGGCGCGGACGATTTCCGCCTGATCAACCTGACCTATGCCAAGCCGCTCTGGCGCAGCGGCACCATGCTGCTGTCGGTCAACCGCGAACTGGAGCGCGAGCGCACGACGGCGCTGCTGCAACTGGTCGTTTCGCTGGGCCGCGATGGCACCGTGGTTGGCGGGCTGGAACGCGATGCGCTGGGAAGCTGGCGGCAAAGCCTGGGCTATGCGCGCGCCGTGCCATCGGACGGCGGGCTGGGCTGGCGCGCCAACCTGGCGCACAGCGCGCGTTTCGGCGATCAATACACCGCCGAACTGGACTGGCGCACGCCGTTCGCGCAGTTCCAGGCCGGCGCCTATGGCGGGCGCGGCGGGCACACCCAGTGGGCCGATGTCAGCGGATCGCTGGTCTTGATGGGCGGCAAGGCCTTCGCATCGAACCGCATCAGCGATGCCTTCGTGCTGGTCAGCACCGATGGCGTCGGCGGCATCCCGGTGTTCCACGAAAACCAGCGCGTCGGCATGACCGGGCGCAGCGGCTTCCTGCTGGTGCCCTCGGTTCCCGCCTATCAAGGCGCGAAGTTCGCCATCGACCCGCTGGACCTGCCGGCCGAAGTGACCACCCCGGTGGTCGAACTCTATGCCGCCGTCACGCTGGGCGGCGGGCGCTTCGTGCACTTTCCGGTGCGCAAGGCCACCGCCGCGATCGTCACCCTGCAGGACCGCGAAGGCCGCCCGCTGAAGGCCGGCACACCGCTCGTCACCGACAATGGCAAGGCCGCGCGCGTCGGCTGGGACGGCGAAGCCTATGTCGAGGATTTCGCCCAGGCCGGCCGGGTCACCGCCACGCTGGCCGATGGCTCGACTTGCGCCGCCCGGCTGCCCGCCACGGTCGAGGACGGCCGGACAGGACCCCTGACATGCGAATGACGCTTCCCCTGCCCCGCCGCCTTCTGGCGCTGCTCTTCGGCGTGCTGGGCCTGGTGCTGTTCGCCGCCCCGGCCAGCGCCGATTGCGCCGCCACGCCGGGCAGCGCCAACCTGGGCACGACCGGCTCGTTCACCGCCGCGACCACCGCGCAAGGCGCGATCACCGGCACGGGCTTTACCTGTTCGGGCAGCGGCGTGCTGACGCTGATCACCACCAACACCGTCACCGCCACGATCCAGAGCGGCACCAACAGCAACGGCACGCAGCCGCGCCTGTTCAACGCGGTGTCGGGCGATCATATCCCGTTCACGATCTGCCGCGATTCCAGTTGCGCCACGACCTATCCGATCGGCACCCAGGGCACCTGGTCCAGCACCACGCTGCTTGGCCTGCTCAACCTGTTTTCCGGGCCGGGCGGCTCGCTCCCGCTGTACATGCGCACGGTTCCCGGCACGCAAGTCGCCGCCGGCACCTATACCAGCACGCTGACGATCGCGTGGACCTGGAACATCTGCTCGGTCGGCGCGGTCGGGCTTTGCCTGGTGCGCGATACCGGCTCCACCGTCAGCACGATCGACGTGACGATGATCGTCACCAACGATTGCGCGATCGCCGCCCCCGCGCTCGATTTCGGCAGCGCCCCGCTGACCGACAGCTTCGATCCCGTCACCCAGGCCATCACCATCCGCTGTTCCAAGGACGCCGCCTATACCGTGGGCATCGATGATGGCCTGCACGCATCGGGCGGTACGCGGCGGCTGAACGGCGGGTCGGGCACCATCGCCTACGACATCTTCTTCCCGGCCGGTTCGGGCACGCGCTGGGGCAGCGTCGGGGCAGAGCGGCGCAGCAGCAGCCAGGCCACCACCAACGCCGGCACCTATACCGGCAGCACCGGCCAGACCTATACCTATCGCGCCCAGATCACCCCGGGGCAGAGCACGCCGCCCGCCGGCACCTATACCGATACTCTGACGGTGGACGTGCAGTTCTGACCGGCGGCTACCGGCGGCCCGCCGCCGCCTTCAGCGCCATCAGCACGTCGCGCCAGGCGATCAGCTTGAAGTTCTGCGCGGCCGGTGCGTTGTCGCCGTCCTGCACCACCAGCAACCCGCCGCGATAGTGCTTGCCGAAGCTGCCGAGCGCCAGGTCGATGCCATCGGTTTCCTCGGTCGCGCCCAGCGATCCGGCGCCCACGCGAAAGCGGCCGGCGGGGCGCATGTCGGGCAGCGCATAGAGCGCATAGGCGTTGTCGCCCTGGCTGGAAGCGATCAGCCAGCCACCGCGCCGCCCCTTGGGCGCCAGCGCCAGCCCTTCGACATCGGCGACGAGATGCGCGCCATCGACCGGTGCGACGAGCCGGCCCGCGACCGGGCCTTGCGGGCCGGCGTCGAATGCCCAGATGCCGCGATCCTCCTCGCCCACATAGAGCGTGGCGGTGCGCGCATCGGCGACGCAGCCTTCGGTCTGGGTGGCCAGTTTCAGGCTGCGCACGATCGTGCCCGATGCGGTGTCGGCGGCCACGTCCAGCCGGACCTGATGAATATCGCCGGCCTTCAGCACCGAGAACGCATAAAGCGCATCGCGCTGGCGCAGCAGGCACACGCCATAGGCCTCGCCCGCGCCGCCCGGCGCCTCGCCCAGCGCGGCCAGGTGCCCGCTGCGCGTATCGAGCCGGAACAGCCGCAGCACCGCGCGGCCCTCGTCGTTGCGATCGCTGGCGACGACGATCACGCCGCGCCGGCCCAGATCGACCAGGTCAACGTTGTTGAGCCGTCCGGCGGGCACGAAATGGCGCGCCTTGCCGTCCAGGCCATAGACGTAGAGCCCGGCCTTCTTGTCGGTGGCGACGATCAGGCTGGCGGCCGGATCGCGTGAATTGCGCCAGATCGCCGGATCATCGGCCGCATCGGCGGCGGCCGTGCCCACCGGCACCGTCTCGCCCCGCGCGGTGACGATGGCCGTGACGGGGGCGGTGACGGGGGCCGCGACAGGGGCGGCCTGCGCCAGCGCCGGGATGGCGGCGCAAGCGCAGTTCAGCAGCGCGATGGCGACCAGCGTGGCGGGCCGGCGCATCAGAACGCATACCGCGCGACGACCTGGAACACCGGTCCCGCCCGTTCGCTTTCCAGTTCGTACTCGTCGAACTCTCGATCGGTCTGTTCTTCTATCGTGTTGAACTTGTTGAACCTTTCGCGCTTCTTGCCATCCAGCAGGTTGGACCCCACGGCGCGGATCGTAAAGCTGTCGCCGATGCGCTTTTCGACGAAGATCTCCAGATCGGCGCCATAGGTGGTCACCACTTCCTCGCCCACGGTGCGATCGAAGGCGCGGCCCTGCTTGCGATAGGTCGCGCCGAAGGCCGCGCCCAGATCGCGCAGGTTCTGGATGAAGCCGAAGTTGTAGACATATTTCGACTGGCCGTTGAAGCGGCGCTTGCCGAATTCGTCGGCGACTTCGCTGTCGATCAGCGACAGGTTGCCGAAGATGCCGGTGTCGGGCAGGCCGACGAACGACAGGCTGGCCGAAAGGTCGAACTCGATCCCCCAGACCTTGCCGCTATCGACGTTGCGCGGCTGGTAGACGAACGTCCCCTCGCCCTCGTCGCCTTCCTCGCCGGTGTTGTACAGTTCGACCATGTTCTTGACCTTGCGGTAGAACAGGTTGACGCCGACCACGCCGGTGCGGCCGATGTGGTGCTCGTACCCCAGGTCGCCGCCCCAGGCGGTTTCGGGCTTGAGCTGCGGGTTGCCGAGCAGGTCGTTGTCGCCCAACTCACCTTCCAGCAGCGCGGGCGAGATATAGTCGAAGCGCGGACGGCGCAGCGTGCGCGCCACCGAAGCGGTGATGCGGCCCGCGCCGCTATCCCACTTCACCGACGCCGAAGGCAGCAGGAAATCATATTTGACCTTGGTGCGCGCCACGTCGGCATCGACCGTGGCGTCGTTGATCGTGACATCGGTGTTTTCCCAGCGCACGCCCGCTTCCCACTTGAGCGCGCTCTCGCCCTTGCTCTCGACCAGCGCGAACAGGTCTTTGCGGTCCTCGCGGATGCGGATGACGCCGCCGGCCGTCGGTTCCAGTTCCTCGAACGCCACCGCGAAGGTGGTCGGGTCGGCGGTGAACTGGTTCCAGCCGGCATGGGTCGATGCGGGCAGCACGGCTTCCTGTTCCGCCTCAAGGATCGAAAGGCGGCGGTTCTTCTTCTGCAACAGGCCGCCGAACACCAGGTTGACGCTATCGGCCAGCGGCAGCGCATGGTCGAGCGACAGCGAGAACTCGCGGTCCTTCAGCCGGGTGCGCGTATAGGCGCCTTCGAATTCGGGTTCGTCCTCGCCGAAGTCGATCTCGTACTCGGTCTCGTCCTGCCTGTCGCTGAACTGCGCGAAGCCGCCGCGCAGCGTGGTCTTGCCCAGCGACCATTCGTGCGCCAGCTTCGACGAGACCGAGAAGGTGTCCTGCCGGATCGTGTTGACGTTGGCGTTGTCGCTTTCGAGGTTGCCCCCGGCGCCGACCGAACCCGTGACGGCGGTGGGATCGTCATATTCGAAAGACCGCTCGTCCTCGGTGCGATCGGTGCGCACGAAGTTGCCGGAAAGCTCGAAGTCGGTCGTCTCGCCGTCGATCCCGTATGAGCCGTTGAACGCATAGTCGGTGCCGTTGCGCGTATCGCGCTGGTCTTCGCGATTATCGAAATCGTCCGTTGCGTATTGCGCGTTGTTCTCGGGCGAATCCTTGTAGCGCAGGCTGGTCTTGCGCTTCGGATTGTAGCGGCCCTGCACGTTGGCGCCCAGCAGGATGCGGCCCGGCCCCATCTGGCCGCCATAGAACAACCCGCCAGTGGGCTTGATCTTACCATCGTCGAAGTGCAGCCCGCCGGCCCGCACATAGCCGCCATCGAGCGTATAGGCATCGCGCAGCACGATGTTCAGCGTCCCCGCCACCGCATCGGCGGTGCGCCGCGCCGAGGACGAGCGGATGATCTCCACCTGCTTGACCAGTTCGGCCGGGATGCGATCGAGGAAGAACGAGCGGTCGGCGTTCGAACCCGGCACCTTTTCGCCGTTGATGAGGATCTGGGTATAGCCCGGATCGAGGCCGCGCAGCCGCGCGCCATCGCTTTCGATCACGTCCGACAGGAACGTGACCGAAGGCACGCGCTTCAGCGCATCGCCGGCGGTCAGCGGCTCGAAGCGCTGGAAGTATTCCTCGCCATAGACCAGCGTCGGTTCGGCTTCCTCGCTGCGGTTGCGATAACCGATGTCGCCCTGGACGACGATTTCGCGGCTCGACTGAAGCTGGTCGTCTTCGGCGGCGGCGGCTTCTTCGGCGGCGGCGACTTCGGCCGACAGCGCCGGGGCGGCGGGCATGGCCGCAGCCGCGCCGCACAGCAGCAGCCGGCGGATCAACCGCGCCTTGGAATTGCCCCCGGCCTTGGCCGAACCCGGAATCGAAATCATGGCGTGTGCCCCCTGGAATTGTCTTCGGGGGCTGCGCTAGAGCCTCAATATTGCGGTCTTGCGGCAGGATGAAGACGGTTTCGCGTCACCCGTTAGACGGTTCGCGCCGGCCGCCGCGAACGCGCGCGCAACAGCGTTGTTGAACTTTCGGCGATCCGGGCGTAGTGGCTGCCACTTCCGGGCTTTTCCCGCCAGCGGCACGCGCCACGCGCGGCCTCCGCGCAGACACAGAAGATAATGGCCTTTACCAAACTTCCCGCGCTTCTTGGTGAAGCGCTTGCCGAACGTGGCTATGCCGCGCCCACACCCGTCCAGGCCGCCGTTCTGGAACCCGAAGCCGAAGGACGCGACCTGGTCGTTTCCGCGCAGACCGGATCGGGCAAGACCGTGGCCTTCGGGCTGGCCATGGCCCCGCAACTGCTTGACCAGGATGGCCGCGCCCAGCCCGTCCGCTCGCCCGCCGCGCTGATCATCGCGCCGACGCGCGAACTGGCGCTTCAGGTCAGCCGCGAACTGGAATGGCTCTATGGCCCGACCGGCGCGCGCGTCGCCACTTGCGTGGGCGGCATGAACCCTTCGGCCGAACGGCGCATGCTGTCGCAAGGCGCGCATATCGTGGTGGGCACGCCGGGCCGCCTGCGCGATCACCTGGAACGCGGCGCGCTCAACCTCCAGGGGCTGAGCGTGGCCGTGCTCGACGAAGCCGACGAAATGCTCGACATGGGCTTTCGCGAAGACCTCGAGGAACTGCTCGACGCCACGCCGGCGCAGCGGCGCACGATGCTGTTTTCGGCGACGATGCCCAAGCCCATCGTCGCGCTGGCCAAGCGTTACCAGCGCGATGCGCTGCGCATTTCCACCGTGGGCGAGGATCGCGGCCATGGCGACATCGCCTATCAGGCCGTCGCCGTCGCCCCCGCCGATATCGAGAACGCGGTGGTCAACCTGCTGCGCTTCCACGAAGCGGAAACCGCGATCCTGTTCTGCGCCACGCGCGACAATGTGCGCCACCTCCACGCCAGCCTGACCGAACGCGGTTTCGCGGTCGTCGCGCTGTCGGGCGAGCATAGCCAGAGCGAGCGCAACCACGCGCTGCAGGCGCTGCGCGATCGCCGTGCCCGCGTCTGCGTCGCCACCGACGTGGCGGCGCGCGGCATCGACCTGCCCGGCCTGTCGCTGGTGGTCCACGTGGAAATCCCGCGCGATGCCGAAACGCTCCAGCACCGCTCGGGCCGCACCGGGCGCGCCGGCAAGAAGGGCACGGCGATCCTGCTGGTGCCCTATCCGCGCCGCCGCCGCGTGGAAATGATGCTGCGCGGCGCGCGCATCGCCGCCGAATGGGTTTCGCCGCCCTCCGCCGCCGAAATCCGCGCCGCCGACAGCGAGCGCATGCTGGCCCAGTTGCTCGCCCCGGTGGAAACCACCGAGGAAGATCGCGCGCTGGCCGCCCGCGTGCTGGCCGAGCGCAGCGCCGAAGACATCGCCGCCGCGCTGGTGCGCATGCACCGCGCCGCGCTGCCCGAACCCGAAGACCTGCTGGCCGCCGATGCCGGCCCACCGCAGCGCCAGCCGCGCGAAGGCTTCGATGGCAGCGCCTGGTTCCGGCTCAACGTGGGCAACCGTCAGAACGCCGATCCGCGCTGGATCCTGCCGCTGCTGTGCCGCCGTGGCCACGTCAGCCGCAACGAGATCGGCGCGATCCGCATCGCCGCCAACGAAACGCTGTTCGAAGTGCCGCAGGCCATCGCCGCGCGCTTCCTCGAAGCGGCGATACGCACCGCCGCCAGCGAGGACGACGGGGTGGAAATCACCGCCTTCGAAGGCACCCCGCGCGATGCCGCGCGCAGCAACCGCCGCGACAATGCCGGCGGCCCGCCGCCGCGCCCGCATCGCGGCCAGGGCCCGCGTGGCCCCGGCGGTCCCGGTGGTCCCGGCGGCCCGCCCCGCAACGGCGGCCCCGGCAAGAAGGGCAACTGGCGCGGACGCGACGAACGCCCGCGCTGACCGCCCCCCCCCCGCTGACTGACCCCGCTGACCGACCGCACGCTGACTGGCCCGCCATGACGATCCGCATTCTCGTCGATGCCGATGCCTGCCCGGTGAAGGAAGAGATCTACAAGGTCGCCTTCCGCCTCGCGGTGCCGGTCACCGTGGTCAGCAACAGCCCGATCCGCGTGCCCCGGCACGACCTGATCGACCGCGTGGTGGTAAGCGACGGCTTCGACGCGGCGGACGACTGGATCGCCGAGCGCACCGCGCCCGGCACCGTGTGCGTGACCGCCGACATCCTGCTGGCCGACCGCTGCCTGAAGGCCGGCGGCGTGGTGATCGCGCCCAACGGCAAGGTCTTCAGCCACAGTTCGATCGGCGCGGCCATCGCCACCCGCGCGATCATGGCCGATCTGCGCGCGGGCGGCGATTCGATCGGCACCCAGATCGGCGGCCCGCCCCCGTTCAGCAAGGCAGACCGATCGCGCTTTCTCTCCGCGCTGGACGAAGCGCTCGTCCGGTTGCGGCGCAACGGGTAGAACGGCGCCCTGAACCTTCGCTCGACACGAACGGCGAAAAGCGCTTCGATCTCGGTGATGCAACGCCTAAAGGGCCACCATGGCAGAACGATTTGAACGACACCGCCAGCCGTGGACGGCAGCGGAAATCCAGAAGCTGCACACGCTGGCGAAAAAGGGGATGGCGCTGAAAGCCATCGCCAAGGCGCTGACGCGCAGCGAGGAATCGGTGAAGGACCGCGCCAAGGCCGACAACCTGAGCATCGCCAAGCTGCGCTGACGATGCTGCGACTGTCCGGCCTGTCCCTGCCGCTCGATCATCCGGCCGAAGCGCTGGCGCAAGCGATCGCCGCGCGCCTGGGCGTGCCCGCGGAATCGCTGCGCGGCTTCACCGTGTTTCGCCGGGGCAACGATGCGCGCAAGCGCACCGCGATCGTGCTGGTCTACACCGTCGACGTCGACCTGGCGGACGAGGCCGAAGTGCTGGCGCGCCTGGCCGGCGACAAGGACGTGAAGCCCACGCCCGACATGACCTATCGCTTCGTCGCGCAGGCGCCCGCCGGTTGGCCCGAACGCCAGCAAGCGCTGCGCCCGGTGGTGATCGGCGCCGGGCCATGCGGGCTGATGGCCGGGCTGGTCCTGGCGCAGATGGGACTGCGCCCGATCATCCTCGATCGCGGCAAGATCGTGCGCGAACGCACCAAGGACACCTGGGGCCTGTGGCGCCGGGGCGAGCTGAACCCCGATTCCAACGTCCAGTTCGGCGAAGGCGGCGCGGGCACCTTTTCCGACGGCAAGCTCTACTGCCGGGTGAAAGACCCGCGCTTCCTGGGCCGCAAGGTGCTGGAAGAATTCGTGAAAGCCGGCGCGCCCGACGACATCCTGTGGCAGGCGCACCCGCATATCGGCACGTTCCGCCTGGTCACCATGGTCGAAAGCATCCGCCGCACGATCGAGGATCTGGGCGGCGAATATCGCTGGCAGACGCGTGTCGACGATCTGGAGCTTACCCCGCTGCCCGACGGCCGCCAGCGGCTGCGCGGGCTGCACCTGCACGATGGCAGCTTCCTTGAGGCCGATCACGTCATCATGGCGGTGGGCCACAGCGCGCGGCCGACGTTCGAGATGCTGCACCGGCGCGGCGTGCATATCGAGGCCAAGCCCTTTTCCATCGGCGTGCGCATCGAACATCCGCAAAGCTGGGTGGATCGCGCGCGCTATGGCGCCTGCGCCGGCCACCCCGATCTGGGCGCGGCGGCCTATGCGCTGACGCACCACTGTGCCAACGGGCGCACCGTCTACAGCTTCTGCATGTGCCCCGGCGGGCGCGTGGTGGCGGCGACTTCGGAAGTGGGCCGCGTCGTCACCAACGGCATGAGCCAGTATTCGCGGGCCGAATTCAACGCCAACTCAGGGCTGGTCGTGGCCATCGATCCGGCGCGCGACTATCCGGGCGGGCCGCTGGCGGGCATCGAATTCCAGCGCCACTGGGAATCGCTGGCGTTCGAGGCGGGCGGCGGCACCTATGCCGCGCCGGGGCAGACGGTGGGCGATTTCCTGGCCGGGCGGGCGTCCACCGCGCTTGGCGAAGTGACGCCTTCGTACAAGCCGGGCGTGACGATGACCGACCTTTCCCGATGCCTGCCCGGCTATGCGGTGGAGGCCATGCGCGAGGCGCTGCCCGTGTTCGGCCGCCAGATCGCGCGCTATGACCATCCCGACGTGGTGATGACCGGCGTGGAAACGCGCACGTCCTCGCCCGTGCGCGTCACGCGCGGGGCGGATCTGCAAAGCCTCAACGTCGAACGCCTGTTCCCGGCGGGCGAAGGCGCGGGCTATGCCGGCGGCATCCTTTCGGCCGCGATCGACGGCATCAAGGTGGCCGAAGCCGTCGCACGCAGCATCGTGGCGCAGTGAGCGACACGCCGTTCGACGCTATCGTGCTGGGCGCGGGCGCGGCGGGGATGATGTGCGCGATGACAGCGGGCGCGCGCGGCAAGCGCGTGCTGCTGATCGATCACGCCGATGCGCCGGGCAAGAAGATCCTGATTTCGGGCGGCGGACGCTGCAACTTCACCAACGTCAACACCGCCGCCGATCGCTACCTGTCGTCCAACCCGCATTTCGCCAAGTCGGCGCTGGGGCGCTACACGCCGCAGGATTTCCTGGCGCTGGTGGAAAGCCATGGCATCGCCTGGCACGAAAAGACGCTGGGGCAACTGTTCTGCGATGGTTCGGCCCGGCAGATCGTCGACATGCTGGCCGATGAATGCGTGCGCGCCGGGGTCACGCTGCTGCTGGGCCAGCCGGTGACGGACGTGGCCCACGCCGATGGCCGCTTTCGCATCCGCGTGGACGGGCGCGACTTCGCCGCCCCGGCGCTGGTCCTTGCCACGGGCGGACCATCGATCCCCAAGCTGGGCGCGACCGGCTTTGCCTATGATGCGGCGCGGCGCTTCGGGCTGTCCATCGTCCAGCCGCGCCCGGCGCTGGTGCCCTTGACGCTGGGCACGGACGACGCACTGTTCCATGCGCTGTCGGGGGTGTCCGCCGATGTCGAGGTGCGCTGGGGCAAGATCCGCTTCCGCGAGGCGGCGCTGTTCACGCATCGCGGGCTGTCCGGCCCGGCGATGCTGCAGATATCCTCCTACTGGCAGCACCGCACCGAAATCGCGGTGGATTTCCTGCCCGATGCCGCGCCCGGCTGGCTGCTGGAGGCCAAGCGCGAACGCCCGCGCCTGGCGCTGCGCCGCGCGCTGGGCGCGGCTCTGCCCGAGCGCCTGGCCGATGCGCTGCGCGAACGGCTGGCGCTGGACGGGGAACTGGGCAACCTGCCCGACAAGGCGCTGCGCGCCGCCGAAGCGCGCCTTGCCGGGTGGCGCTTCGCGCCCAACGGCACCGAAGGCTTCGCCAAGGCGGAAGTGACGGCGGGCGGCATTTCGGTGGCGGACCTGTCCTCGCAGACCATGGCCGCGCGGCGCGTGCCCGGCCTTTACGCCATCGGCGAGGCGGTGGACGTGACCGGCTGGCTGGGCGGCTACAACTTCCAGTGGGCCTGGGCCAGCGGCTGGGCGGCCGGGCAGGCGATCTGATCGCGCGGCGCGGCGCGCGTTTCAGGAATATTTACGGGTCGCGCGTATCCCCTTTTCCGGCACCAGTGCCGCAGGGGGAAATCGGGGCGTGACACTATTCGGCAGGATCACTGTGGCGGCGCTTGCGCTGGTTCCGGCAATGGGCGGGGCCACTGCCGCGCGCGCGCAAGGCGCCCCCACCGACGCGCCCGATGCCATCGAGATTTCCGCCAATATCGGCGTGGTTTCCGATTATCGCTTTCGCGGCATCAGCCTGTCGGGCCGCGATCCGGCGGTCCAGGGCGGCATCGACGTGACCACCGCCAGCGGCTTCTTCGTGGGCACCTGGGCATCGAACGTGTCCAACACCGGCGGTTCGCACATGGAACTGGACTTGTACGGCGGCTATGCCGGATCGGCTGGCGGGCTGGATTACAGCGCCAAGGTGCTGGGCTATGTCTATCCGGGCGGGCACGGCGTGAACTACATCGAACTGGCCGGCACGCTGGGCCGGACGATCGGCCCCGCCGCCTTCGAAGCGCAAGTCTCGTACATTCCCGATCAGGACAACTACGGCTACGAGAACCTCTACCTTGGCGCGAAAGTGGACGTGGCGCTGCCCGCCACCCCGCTGACGCTGCGGCTGCGCGGCGGGCGCGAGAGCAATCCGGCCTTCAAGAAGTGGGACTGGGAGGCGGGCCTGTCTTGGTCGCACGGCCCCATCACCGCATCCTTGTCCTACATCGACAGCGACTATGGCGCCGCCGACGAGGCCGGGCGGGCAGGGCGCGGCGCCGTGGTCGCATCGCTGCTGGCGAGCTTCTGAGCGCGGCCCCGCGATGCTGCGGCTTTTCCTTTCGGTCGACATGGTCGGCTCCACGCTGTTCAAGGCCAGCCACACCGGCCGGGGCAGCGCGGGCTGGCTGGACACCTTCCGCACCTTCTTCACGCACTTCCCGCTGATGCTGGCCGGCCAGCTTGGCTTCGAATTCCTCGACGAGGACGAGACCCCGGCGGTGGAAGTGTGGAAAGTCATGGGCGACGAAGTGATCTTCGTGGTCGAGCCGTCATCCGCCAGCGAAGTGACGACGATCCTGATCGCGCTGCTGCGCACCATGCGCCGCTACGAACAGTCCCGCCTCGAAGCGCTGCCGCTGCGGTTGAAAGGCGCCGCCTGGCTGGCCGATTTCGCCGAAAGCAACATCGAACTCGATATCCCCGAACTGTCCTCGGAAGACAGCGCGCCGCATGTGGACTTCATCGGGCCGGACATCGACCTTGGCTTTCGCCTGTCCAAGTTCGCCCGCCCGGCCACGCTGGTGCTGTCGCTCGATCTGGCGGAAGTGCTGCTGGTCGCGCCGAACCGCGCCGAGGCCAGCCTCTATCTGGTCGGGCGCGAGGAACTGAAGGGCGTGATGTTCGGCCGCCCCTATCCGGTGATCTGGATGCTGGAGGCCGAAACCGGGTTCGATTTCATGCCCTGGGACCTGGAAACCTGCGCGATGAGCATGGCCGCCGTTGCCGCCCCGCCAACCTGCGATGCGGCGCTGCACAAGGCGATCGCCGACATGCGGTTGTACTTGCGCAAGATGCACGGCGTGGACCGCGCGGCCTTCGTGCTGCCGGGGTGACGGGGTGACGGCCTCACGCGGGGCCATCACCGTTCATTCCATCAGACTAACCCGCGGGCGCCGGCTCGTAGCACACCACCAGAATCGCGATGTCATCCGACTGCGGCACGGTGCCGACGAAGCCGCGCACGCTTTCGGCCAGTCCGTCGGCGATCAGCCGGGCCGAGGAACTGGCGCGCGCCTGCGCCAGCGCATCGCCGATCCGCTCGACCGAGAACAACTGATCGTCCTTGTCGGTGGCTTCCGAAACGCCATCGGTGAACAGGACGATCGCATCGCCCGGCGCCAGCGTGAAGCGATCGGTCTTGTAGGGCACGTCCTCGAACACGCCCAGCGCCATGCCCTGGTGCTTGGCCAGCCGATCGACGCGGCCATCGGCGCGGATCAGGAACGGGGCTTCGTGGCCGCCATCGGTGTATTCCACCGTGCCATCGCGCAGATCGAGGATCGCGGCGAAGGCGGTGACGAACATCTCGGCCGGATTCTCGCGCGAGAGCGAGGTGTTGACCAGTTCCATGATCTCGCCGGTGGACGCGGCGGAAAAAGCGTGCGCCTTGAAGCGGATCGCGGTCATCGCCATGAACAGCGCCGCTGGCACGCCCTTGCCCGAAACGTCGCCGACCACGAAGAACAGCCGGTTCTCGTCGATCATGAAGTAGTCGTACAGATCGCCGCCGACCTGCTTGGCCGATT
This sequence comes from Novosphingobium sp., assembly GCA_020848655.1. Classification (GTDB taxonomy): domain Bacteria; phylum Pseudomonadota; class Alphaproteobacteria; order Sphingomonadales; family Sphingomonadaceae; genus Novosphingobium. The sequence continues at coordinate 29,961 of JADLHU010000051.1, read as the reverse complement.
CGAGCATGGCGAACACATCCAGATCGGTGCGTTCGGGAAAGGGCGGGAACTTGCGCGGCAACATGCCGATCTGGATGTCGCGCGCGGCGGACAGTTCGCCTTCCACGCGTTCGCGCGCGGCGGTGGCGGCTTCCACTTCCACCAGATAGCGTTGCAGGCGCGCGATCATCGCGGCCATCGCCTCGGCCAGACGGCCCACTTCGTCGCCGCGCGATCCGCTGATCTTGCGCATCGCCGCCATCTCGGACACGTCGGGCTGGAAGCTGCGCCGTTCCATGTTCTTCGTGAACGACGTCAGCCGCACCAGCGGATCGACGATCCGCGCCACCAGCAGCCAGCCCAGCGCCATCGACAGCGTGAACATGCCCACGCCGATAAGGATCGCCTTGGTCAGCACTTCGGCCTGGCGCTTGGCCAGATGGGCCAGGTCCACGTCCGCGCCGACCACATAGACGCGGCCATCGGCCATGCGCACCGGCCGGTAGATCGACCGGAAGCGCCCGAACGAATCGTTGTATTCATCGAACCGGGTGCGCCCGTCGGCGAAACTTTCGAACAGCTTGCGCGGCGCGGTATCGTAAAGCGCGAAGAAAGGGGTCTGCCGGCCGGCCGCGATTTCCTGGTCGGTCGCGCTGGTGGCGACGGTGCGGATCTGGTTGCCCAGCTTCATGTAGGTATAGACGTAGACGAAGCCCGACCGGTTGGCGAAGCGCGACAGGCGCGCCTGCAGCGCATCGAATTCGGCCTTGGGGATCGATTGCGGGCCGGTGATCGCCTCGTGATAGCGATCGGGGATGATTTCCTGCGCGGCATGGGTCGCGGCCAGCAGGCGGGCATCGACCCCGGCCATGAATTCGGTGCGGTTGGTGTTGTAGATGACGCTGGAATAGGCCGCCGCCGCCACGAGATTGAGCATGAACAGCAGCGCCAGCAACTGCGGCTTCAGCCCCAATCCGCGCCGACCCGATGCACGCTCGGCCCCATCCGTGGCCTCGCCCGCACCTGGGCCAGCACCCCGGCGCGCGCCTCGGCCCGCCGCTCCGCCAGCACCGTGCCCCGTTTCCCCGCCTGCCGTCATCGCTTGAACTGTCCCCGTCATCGCCCCGCTCGAAAGCATGCGCTGCATAAAGGATTTAGTGACAACGAGTGATTAAGATGCCCGAAACCATGTGATGATTTTGGCCGGGCACGTCGGCGGGGGACCAATTGAGCGAACTGCTGAACCGGCTGTTCCGGCTGGAGCGCGGCGAAATGCCGAAACTGCTCCAGTTCGGGCTATTCGGCTTCATGCTCCAGATGGGCATGGGCGTGGGCTTCAGCGCGGGCGACGCGGCCTTCCTCAGCAATGTCGGCGCCGACAAGCTGCCGGTGATCTTCCTGCTGATCCCGCCGGTCATGCTGCTCTACACGGGCGTGTTTTCGTATCTGCTGGTGCGCCATTCGATCGGTCACATGGTCGATGTGACGCTGGCCCTGCTGATCGCGGGCGGCGCGGCGCTGTGGGCGCTGCTCAACGGCGAGATCGCGCCCGAATGGCACGCGGCGGTCTATTACGGGCTGAAGCTCTACCTCGCCGTCTGGTACATCGCACTCTACACCTTGTTCTGGAACTTCACCGACAGCTATTTCGACATCCAGGACGCCAAGCGCCTGTTCCCGCTGTTCGCCGCGTTCTGTTCGCTGGGCACGGCGGCGGGCGCGATGATCGTCAGCCTGGGCGCCGGCGTGATCCCGATGCCCTATTTCATGCTGATCTGGGCCGGCATCGCCATCGCCACGGTGCCGGTATCGCGCATGCTCCAGGCGCGCTGGCCGCAGATCGCGGAAAGCGAAGTCGATGCGGTGGACGATGCCGGCGCGGGCAAGGGCGCGTTCGGGCAACTGGCGGCGGTGGCGCGGGCGTTGCGCTTTTCGCCTTACACGCTGGTGCTGGCGGCCACGCTGTTCGTCACCCTGCTGCTGACCAACCTGGCGGAATTCCAGTATTCCACCGTGCTGGAACAAGGCCGCAGCGAAGCCGAACTGGCGGCGCTGTTCGGCCAGCTCTATGCGGCGTCGAACATCTTCAACCTGATCGTCTGCCTGTTCGTGTTCAACCGGCTGGTCACGCGCTTCGGCGTGCGCAACGTCGCCTTCATCCTGCCGCTCAGCTATTTTGCGGCCTTCGGCTATTTCTTCCTGCACGGCGGCACCGGCGCGGCGCTGGCGGCGTTCTTCGCCTATCACGGCGTGCTTACCTCGATCGAATACAACAACCAGAACCTGTTGTTCAACGCCGTGCCATCCGATGTGAAGCGCCCGTTGCGCACCGTGGTGGAAGGGATGTGCGAACCGCTGGCCAGCCTGCTGGCGGGCGGCTTCCTGCTGCTGTTCGCCAGCCGCATGGACATGCGCGAACTGTCGGGTATCGGGCTGATCGTGGGCGCGGCGCTGATCGCGATCGTGGTGTTCCTGCGCCAGCTTTATCCCACCGCGATGGCGCGCAACATGCGGCGCGGCTGGATGAACTTCGCCGACCGCCACCGCGCCGCGCGCGCCGATGCCCCGGCAGCCGGCCCCGGCCCCGACGATCTCCACCTCGTTCCCGGCCTGATCGCCGGGCTTGGCGGCCTGCCGCAGGCGGGACGGCTCGATGCGGTGGCCATGCTGGGCCGCATCGGCGATACCGAAACGATCCCCCAGCTTCTTGCCGCCGCCGATACGCTGGCCCCGCGCGACCGGCGCGCCATCGCCGCCAGCCTGGTCGAAACCGGCGAGACGGCGATCCCCCGCCTGGTCAGCGCCTTGCAGGATCGGCGCATGCCGTTCCGCGCGCGCGCCGTGGCGGCCCGCGCGCTGGCCGAACTGTCCTATGGCCAGTTGCTGTCGCAGATCGAAGGGCTGGTCCATCTGGAACTGCGCGAAGCGCGGGCGCTGCTGGCCGGCGCGGCGGCGCTGGAGCATGGCGGCAAGGACGCCTGCGTGAACGACCGCGCCGTGGCCCTGCTGGCCCGCGCCAGTCGCGAGCGCGTGGGCGCGGCGATCGACTTCGCGCTGGAAATGCTGGCGCTGGCCGGCCTGCTGCCAACCTTCGACCTGCTCGTCGTCTCGCTCCATTCGGCCAATCCGAAAGTGCGCGGCAACGCCATCGAGGCGATCGAGACGGGGGTCGATTACGCCACGTTCCAGTTGCTGCGCCCGCTGCTGCACGCGCAAGCCGCGCCGGCCGGCGACGGCAGCGGCGCCGCCGCGCCCGACCTCGCCCCGCTGCTGGAGGATGCGCTGCGGGCGGGCCGCCCGGTCGAAGCGCTGGCCGCCGCGCACGCGCTTCATGCCCGCCTGGCCGCGCCGGCCTTCGCGCGGATCGCGCGCCAGGCGCTGCGCCCCGGCATCGCGCCGATGCTGCGCGCCGATCTGCGCCGCCTGCTGGGCATCGCGCCCGGGCATGGTCCCGCCTTGCTGGCGGTGATCGATGCGCTGGCCCGTTCGCGCGAACTGGGCGGGGCCTCGCTCGATGCGCTGGCGGCGCTGGCGGTGCGCGCGGTGGCGCAGGCCGGCGATGAAGCGGCCCTGCGGCTCGACACTGCGGAAGGGCCGGCCTGGGTGCGCTATCGCGATGTGGACGAAATCGCCGCGCGCCATGCCGACCTCGCGCTGGTCATGCTGAAATCGCAGGATGAGCGGCCTTATGCGGCGTAACGGCCTGCCCATCCAGTCGCTGCTGCTGCGCACGTTCCTGCCCGCCGTCATCGCGGCGGCGATGCTGCTCGCCACCATGGTCTACACCTGGCTTTCGGGCACGATCGTCGACGGGTTCGATCGCAAGCTGGTGACGACGAGCGCGCTCGCCGGCGCGCTGGTCGATCCGGCCGATCACGCCGCGCTGGTCCGCGCCTGGCACGCCGGCGGCGATCCGCTGGTGCTGGAACAGGGCGAGGCCTATCGCCGCAATGTCGTGCCGATGCAGCAGATCCGGCAGAAGCTGGGGCTGACCTACCTGTACAGCCAAATCCTGGGCGGGCCGCAGGACATCGAATATATCCTCGACAGCTCGTTCGGCGATGATCACTCGAACGTCGGCTATGCCGATGCGCTGCCGGCCGAGACCATGGCTGGGCTGCGGCACAGCCAGAAGACCGGCGGGGTCTATGTCTCGCCGATCGAATACCAGGAAAAATGGGGCTTGCTGAAAACCGCCGCCGCGCCGCTCTATGCGCCCGATGGCCGCATCGCGGGCACCGCCGGGGCCGATGTGAACATCTCGGTGATCCGCGTCGCCACGCAGAACGCGCTGTTCGCCAGCGCGATGATCGGCATCGGATCGGTGCTCGCCTGCCTGGTCGTGGCGCTGGCGCTGGTGCGGCTGATCGGCGGGCCGATCACGCGGCTGAAGCAGGAAGCCCTGCGCATCGCGGCGGGCGATTTCGCCGAGCCGGCGCGCATTCGCGGCCCGCGCGAAGTGGCGCGGCTGCGCGATGCTCTGGCCGCCATCGCCGCGCGGATGACCGCGCGCGCCGCCCAACGCCGCGACACCGCCGAGCGGCACGAGCGCGCGGCCGACGCGGCGCTGCTGGGCCAGGCGCTGGCCGCCGATGCCGCGCCTTTCGCGCTGCTGGCCCACGACGCCGTGCGCAGCGTCGCCTGGCTGGCCGGGGACGCGCGCGATCCCGCCGTGGGCCTGGCCATGCTGGCGATGGCCGAACTGGGGCGCACGATCGCGCGCGACCCGGCGCTGGCGGCCCGCTGGCGCGATCTGGCCGATCTGGATCACGGCGCCTGCCTGATCCGCGACCACGCCGCGGGAACGCTCGAATGCGTCGGCGCGACCAGCGCAGAGGTGCGGGTCAACGGCACGCCGGTGGCCCTCGTCGCCGGACACCCCGCCCCCCTGCCCGCCACCGCGCACGTCGAGGCCGCTTTCGGCGATCGCCGCTTCACCCTGCCACCGGCGGACCGGCCATGAACGGGATGGACACCGCCCGGATCGCGGATACCGCCACCGTCCTGCGCGCGGTGCGGCCGTTCCATCTGCTCGATGAAAGCGAGCTGCTGCTCATCGCCCGCCATGCTCGCCAGCGCCGGTTCGATCCTGGTGCGGTGCTGCTCGCGGCGGGCAGTGTCGCCGAGTTCCTCTTTGTCGGCTGCGAGGGCGATGCTCTGACCCCGCTTGGTCCGGCTGTGCCCGTGTTCGATGCGCCCTCTGTGCTGTTCGGCCTGCCGGTGCGCGCCGATCACCACGCCGGGCCGCAGGGCTTCACCGCGCTGTGCCTGGCCAAGCCGCACTTGTTCACCATCGCGCGCGAATGCCCCGATTTCATCGTCGGGCTGGCCGCGCTGGAGCGCGAGGGCCGGGCATGACCATCCGCACGACGATCATCCTGCTCACCGCGCCGCTGTTCCTGATGCTGGCCGTGGTCAACGGCGCGCTGCTCTATTTCCAGGAGCGCGCCGAAATGGCCCGCGCGCTCGATACCCAGGCGCTGTCCGCCGCCGTCACCACCGCCGAATTCCTGGCCTGGCCCGGCAATGCCGAACGGCTGCTGGCCGATCCGGTGCGCCGCAAGGGCCTTGCCGCCGCCGCCGCGCGCATCGCCGGGCTTGACGGGCTGTACCTTGTCCGCGCGAACACGCCCCCGCTGGCGCTCGTTCCGGCGCGCCGGGCGCTGGCCGCCGTGCCCGCCAGGGCCCCGGACCGGCCGATCGCGCTGCCGATGGCGCAGGCCGCCCCCGGCGCGCGCCAGGTGGTAGCGCTCGCCCCGGCGGGGCCGGGCGCCTATGTCCTTGCCGCGATCGATGCCGAACCTCTGTTCGCGCGGATCGAGCGGATCAAGCGGATCGTGCTGCTGATCGCGCTGGCGGGCGGCCTGATCGCGGCGCTGCTGGCCTGGCTGGTGGCGCGCCGCATCGTGCGCGAACTGGATGCCAACGCGCGGGCGCTGGCCGCGATCGACGGCGCCGGCCCCGTGCCCGATGGCGGCGACCTGGCGATCCGCGAAGCCCGCGACCTGGCCTCCGCCGTGCGCCTGATGGACGCCAGCGCCCGCGCCGCCGAACTGCGCGACCGCCGCCTGGCGCTACGCCGCGATCAGGCGCGCAGCCCGCAAGGCGCGCTCGACGGCTGGCGACAGGATCGCTTCGGACCGTGCGAACGGGACCTTGGCGGGCGCCGGATCGCGACGCGCCTGCTGGGCGATGCCGCGCCCGGCTGCTTCATCGCGCTGGCCAGCGATGCCCATCGCGCCGCCGTGGTGCTGGGCCGCTGCACGGGCGAAACGCCCGCGCAGGCGCTGGCCAACGCGCTGGCCGCCAAGCGCTATCTGGAAGCCACGCTGATGACGGCGGACCCGGCCGAATGCCCTGCCGCCGAATGTCTGGCCATCGCGCGCCGCGCCTTCGCCTTGGTGGAAGAGCGCACGTTGGCCTGGACTCGCGCCGATGCGGCCACGGCGCCGCGCCTGCTCGCGCTGGCAGACCCGGCGACCGAAGCCGCCGCCGCGATCCACGCGGGCCAGCACGCTGGCGCCAGCCCGCACGAACTGATCGAAAGTTTCGCCGTGCTCATCGCGCCGGCGGGCGTCTTCGCGGCAATCGGGCCGGCCTGAATCAGCCCGGCGCAGCCAAGGCGGACGCCACGTCGGGCACGATGTGGAAGATGCCGCTGAAGCCGCTGATGTCGAACACTTCCTGCACCGAAGGCGCCAGCCCGGCCAGGGTCAGGCGATGGCCCGTGGCCTTGGCCGTCTTGGCGCCTTTCAGTAGCACGCGCAGCCCGGCCGAACTGACATAGCTGACGTCCGCTAGGTCGAGCACGGTGGCGTCCTCGGCCTGCACGCGCGCGGGCAGCACGGCTTCAAGATCGCCAGCGGTGGTGCTGTCGATCCGGCCGCTGACGGCGATCACCAGTGCGCCCGGCGTGTGGTTTTCCTCGATGTGCATAGGCCCCGTTGTTCCGCGCTGCGCCCGTCCCGCCATGCGGGTCTGCCCGGCAAGGACGGCGTTGAGATAATCGCCTGCTTGATTAAGCTGGCTTTCTGCGGGATTGCAACTGTCCGCGAGATAGGGACGAGGGCCATGGCCAGCAGTTTCGCCAAGAGTTTCGAGCGCACTCTCGCCAGTGGCCGACCCGGCCTTGCCGCGCTGCTCGACGAGGTCGAGCGGTTTCTGGATGCGGCGCCGGTTCCCGCCGCCGTCGCGCAAAGCATGATGATCGCCTGTGACGAGGCGATCAGCAACGCGATCGATCATGGTGGGGCCGAAAGCGGCGTGACGCCCACGGTGGACCTGCGACTGATCATCGGCGAAGGCCGCATCGAGGGTGAAGTGGCCGACAGCGGCGGCGCGTTCGATCCGCTCGCACGAGAAGACCCGGACACCACGCTGGCGCTGGAGGACCGGGCGATCGGCGGGCTTGGCGTGCTCCTGATCCGCAAGCTGATGGATCGTGTATCCTACGCGCGCGAAGAAGGCCGTAACCGACTACGATTTTCTAAGACTTTCTCCATAGAGTGATGCGCCAGCGGCCCGATCCGGGTCGCGGATTTCGGGGGGAATCGCGCAGATGTATCTAAACGGGCCACGCGCCCTTGCGGCGGATGGCGCAACGAACGACACGCTGGCCATCGCCTGCTGCGAAGCGCGCGGGCTGGGCGTGGTGACCGAACGCGCGGCCACGGCCGGCGCGGTGCTCGATCGCTTCACCGGCACCATCGATGGCGAACTGCGCCAGCACACGTTGCAGGTTTCGCCCGGACGGCACATTTCCGGCACGCGCTTCATCGGCTTCCTGTCGCACAGTTGCGCGCCCAACTGCCGACTCGACATGGCCCGCTTCGAACTTATCGCGCTGGCCGATATTCCGGCCGGCGGCTGGCTGACCATCGACTATGCGGCAACCGAGGACGTGCTGTTTCGCCAGTTCGCCTGCCGCTGCGGCGCATCTGCCTGCCGCCGCTGGATCACCGGTCGCCACGAATTGCCAAACCCCGAAGGCCTGCGCCACCTTGCCCCCCATTGGCCCGAATGACGCACACCGCGCCCGTCCTGGCAACGCCGCCGTGGTGGCAGCGCGACGATCTGGGCTATCGCGACGGGCGCCTGCGCTTTGCCGGGCGCGACGTGCTGGAACTGGCCGAAGCGGCCGGTGCGCCGCTTTATATCTATTCGCTCGATCGGGTTGAGGCCAATCTGAGCCGCGTGCTGGCGGCGCTGGCGGCCAGCGGCTGCGCAACGCGCGCCTATTACGCGATCAAGGCCAACCGCTACGCGCCGCTGCTGCAACGGCTGGCGGCCAGCGGGCGCTGCGGCGCCGATGTCTGTTCGCCCGACGAAGTGGACCTGGCGCTGGCCTGCGGCTTTGCCGGCACCGACATCAGCTTTACCGGCACCGGCGTTTCCAGCCGCGATCTCGATCGCCTGCTCGCGGTGCCGGGCCTCCACATCAATTGCGACACGATCGGCATGGTCCGCCGCATCGGCGAACGCGCGCCGGGCCGCGACATCGGCCTGCGCGTCAACCCCGCCACGGGCATCGGCTATGCCGACAGCGACAAGCTGACCTATGCCGGTGCGAAGACCACCAAGTTCGGCATCTATCGCGAACAGTGGGCCGAAGCGCTGGCCATGGCGCGCCGCTTCGACCTGCGCCTAACGACGCTGCACTTCCATGTCGGCTGCGGCTATCTCGCGCCGCAACTCGATCGCTGGGAACAGGCGGTCGCGGCGGCGCTGGCGTTCCTCGACGATGCCGCCGAGGCGATCCCGGACATCGCCACCGTCAACATCGGCGGCGGGCTGGGCCTGCCGCACCGCGCCGGCGATCCAGCGCTGGACCTGGCCCAATGGTCCGCCATCCTGGCCCGCCAGTTCGCCGGGCGCGGCGTGGCCATCGCGGTCGAACCGGGCGACTATCTGGTCAAGGATGCCGGCCTGCTGGTGCTGGAAGTGACCGATGTGGAGCGCAAGCGCGACACCACGTTCGCCAGCGTGGCGGGCGGCTTCAACCTCCACCCCGAGCCGGTGCATTACGGCCTGCCCTGCGAACCGGCCGCCTGCCTGTTGCGCGAACATGACACGGCACGCTGGCAGCGCATGACGATCGCCGGCAACATCAACGAAGCGATCGACCTGTGGGCCGAGGACCACCCCATGCCGCCACTGCGCGAAGGCGATCACATCGCGTTCCTGAATGCCGGCGGCTATGGCGCGGCGATGATGTCAAACCACTGCATGCGCGGCGCGCTGGCCGAAATCCACATCTGAGCGGGGCTGGCCCGGCCCACGCCGGATCGACGCCCTGCCCTGGAGCGCGTCCGCCCTCGATTGCATCAAGGGCTGCATTCCCGATTCCTGGTTTCCCGTGATTTCCGAGTCGCCAGATGATTCCATCGGGCTCGAAATCACTTCAATGCGCCATGACCAGCGGCAGAGACGCGCATGTCAGCAAGTCGCGGCTGACCCCGCCCAGCAGCGCCTCGCGCAGGCGGCTGTGGCTGAAGCCGCCCATCACGCAATAGCCCGCGCCCAGCCGCTTCGCCGCCGCGATGATCGCCAGCACCGGGTCCTTGGCGTCGGCGTCGATCTCCACTTCGGCGGCAATGCCGTGTTCGGCCAGCTTGCGCAGGCCCGCGTCCGCCGGCAGCGCGGCTTTTGGCAGAGACCCGGCCTGGAACAGCACGACGCGCGTGGCGAGCGTCAGCATCGGCAACGCCCGTTCCAGCGCGCCGAGCACTTTGGGCGATCCGTCCCATGCCACGATCGCGGGCCTGGCCAGATCGAACGTGCGACGTTCGGGATCGACCGCGATGACCAGCGCCGGGCTGTGCGTCAGCACGCGCGAGACGAGGCCGATCATATCGGGCCGCCGCGATCCATCGAAGCGGCGGTTGAGCACGATGATGTTGACCACTTGCGCCGCCGCCATCAGGCAATCGCCGAAATCGCCGCGCTGCTTGTGCCAACGCCAGTCGATGCCTTCGCCGGCGATCCGTTCGCGCACGCGGGCGCTGTTGGCGGCCTCCGCCTCGGTTTCATCGATCACCATGGGCGGGGCAAGGCTCCAGCCCGGATCGTAGACCGTGGGATAGGGGGACACGTCGAGGCAATGCAGGCGCGCATCGGGCAAGGCCCGCGCCAGCGCCACCGCCACCTGGATTCGTGCTTCCTGACCGGGATCGTCGTGCACGAGCAACAGGACCTTCGTCATCTCGCCTCCCTGCGGGGTTTGTCCCCCTTTATCGGGCGATAGTGCCAGATCGCGCGCGGAACGCGAGTCCGGTTATCTACGCAGGTGGCAGACGATCAGTCCGTGCCATCCGTCCGATCGGGCGCCGGTTCGCGGCGGGCGCCGTCGACCTCACGCGCCAGCCGGGCCCCTGCCATCTCGCGCCGCTGGCGTTCGGCGGCGGTTTCGCCGTGCTTGCGGCGATTGGCCTCGGCCTTGCGCCCGGCCTCGGCGCGTGCCCGCGCCTTGCGCGCCATTCGCAGGTTGATGATCTCGGCCATGGGGCCAACCTTACCAGCGCCGCCCGCCGCATCCAAGCCGGTGCGGGGGCCGGGGGCCGGATTGCGGCAAATGAATGATATGTAATATTGTCACATCCGATTCGTGCCGCTATGCAGCATGGCAAGCGCGGGGGCCGGCCCCCCGTCCGATCCGATCCCGTTATCTGACCCAGAGGTGAAAATGCGAATTGCAATGCGCGCGGGGCTGGCTGCGGCCGCCCTGTCCCTGCCGGTTGCGGCCCAGGCCGAAGACACCGCACCGCCGGCCGCCAATAGTGCGCCCGCCGGCGACCAGGCATCCGGCGATCAGGCCCCCGCGCCTGCCGATGGCAAGGGCTATCACCAGCAGACCAGCCGCGAGATCATCGTAACCGGCGTGCTGCCCACCCAACGCGGCGACATGCTGTCAAGCGTCGCGGTGGTGCAAGGCGCGGACCTGGCCCAGTCGCTGCGCCCCTCTATCGGCGAGACGCTGGCGCGCACGCCCGGGGTTTCGGCCACTTCGTTCGGCCCCACGGCATCGCGCCCGGTGCTGCGCGGCATGCAGGGCGAGCGCGTGCGGCTGCTGACCGATGGCCTCGGCTCGATCGACGTGTCGAACACATCGGCCGACCATGCCGCCGCGATCAACCCGCTGCTGGCGCAGCGCATCGAAGTGCTGCGCGGGCCGCAATCGCTGCTCTATGGCTCGTCCGCCATCGGCGGCGTGGTCAACGTCATCGACCGGCGCATTCCCGTTTCCGTACCGGACGAGGCGATCCACGTCGATGCGCAGGGCGGTTATGCCAGCGCGGCGAAGGAACGCTCTGCGGCGGGCGCGGTCGATGCGCCGCTGGGCGGCGGCTGGGTCGCCCATGCCGACGGCAGCTATACCAAGACCGACGACATCCGCATCGGCGGCCATGCGCTGACCCCGGCGCTGCGCGCGCAGGCCATCGCATCCAGCCTTTTGCCCGCCGATCCCGACAGCGAGGTGGACTTTGCCGCCAACGCCGCCGTCAAAGGGCGGCTGCCCAACACCGCCAGCAAGACCTGGACCGCCGGCGCGGGGCTGGCCTACATCGGCGACAGCGGCAATATCGGCGTGTCCTATGGCCATTACGACAGCCTTTATGGCGTGCCGCTGCGCTTCGCCACGCAACCGGGGCAGGAACAGGAAGCCCCGCGCCTCAGCCTGGTGCAGAACCGCTTCGACCTTCGTGCCGAAGTGCAGACCTCTGGCCTTCTCGACAAGGTGGCGCTGCGCATGGGCTATGCCAACTATCGCCACTTCGAACTGGAGGAAGACGGCGCGATCGGCACCGCGTTCTCCAACAAGGGGCTGGAAGGCCGCCTCGAACTGACCCAGGCCCGCCACGGCGCCTGGCGCGGGGTTACCGGCGCGCAGTTCTTCACCCGCGATTTCAACGTGGTGGGCGACGAGGCGTTCCTGCCCAAGAACCGCACCGCGCAGATCGGTCTGTTCACGTTGCAACAGCTTGATTACGGCGCGTTCAAGGTGGAAGCCGGCGCGCGCTATGAACACAGCGCGCTATCCGCCCTGCCCGGACCCGATCAGCCGCAGTTCTTCAGGGGCAGCCGCGATTTCGACGTGGTGTCCGGCTCGCTTGGCGCGTCCTATGCCATCGCGCCCGACTGGCGCCTGGGCCTGACCCTGTCGCGCACCGCGCGCGCGCCGGCGGCCGAGGAACTCTTCGCCAATGGCGCGCATGCCGGCACCGCCGCCTACGAACTGGGCAATCCCGAATTCCGCACCGAAAAGTCCAAGGGCGTGGAAGCGATCCTGCGCGGCAGCGGCCGTGACTACAGCTTCGAAGCCTCGGCCTATCACAACTGGTTTTCCAACTTCATCTACGAAGACCTGACCGGCGATAGCGAGGACGGCCTGCCCGTCTATGCCTTCAGCCAGGCCGATGCGCGCTATTACGGGTTCGAAGTGCAAGGCACGCTGACCCTGGCGCGCTTTGGCGAGAGCAAGGTGGTGGCCGATGGGCTGGCCGACTATGTCCACGCCACGATCAAGGGGGTCGGGCCCGCGCCGCGCATCCCGCCGCTGCGCGTGCTGGGCGGCCTTGGGCTGGAAACCCCCACGTTCGACGTGCGCGGGGAAGTCGAGCACGTGACCACGCAGAACCGCGTCGCCGAATTCGAAACCACGACCAAGGGCTACACCATGGTCAACCTCGAAGCGAATATCCGGCCCTGGGGGCAGGACCGCCCGCTCAGCTTCGCGCTTTCGGCGAACAACCTGTTCGATGTGAACGCACGGCGGCACGCGTCCTTCCTGAAGGACTACGCCCCGATTTCGGGCCGCGACTTGCGCCTGACGGCACGAGTCAGCTTCTAGGCACAGCTCGCCTCCCCTGCGCAGGCGGGGAAGGCGACAACGCGCGTGTCCCAGCCGATTGGCCCCGCCCCCGCAAGGGCAGGGCCAATCCCGGTCAGACGCCCGAGCGGATCAGATAATCGAACGCGGACAGCGCCGCCTTCGAGCCTTCGCCCATCGCGATGACGATCTGCTTGTAGGGCACCGTGGTCACGTCGCCCGCGGCAAACACGCCGGGTACGCTGGTCGCCCCGCGCGCATCGATCTCGATCTCGCCGCGATTGCTGCGCGCCACCGCACCGTCCAGCCACTCGCTGTTGGGCACCAGGCCGATCTGGACGAAGATGCCTTCCAGCTCGACCAGATGCTCGTCCTCGGTGGTGCGGTCGCGATAGCGCAGGCCCGTCACCTTCTCGCCGTCGCCCAGGACTTCGGTGGTCAGCGCCGACGTAACGATGGTCACGTTGGGCAGGCTGCGCAACTTGGTCTGGAGCACGGCATCGGCGCGCAACTGGCTGTCGAATTCGATCAGCGTGACGTGCGCGGTAATACCGGCCAGGTCGATCGCCGCCTCGACGCCGCTGTTGCCGCCGCCGATCACCGCCGTGCGCTTGCCCTTGAACAGCGGACCATCGCAGTGCGGGCAATAGGCGACGCCCTTGTTGCGGTATTCATCCTCGCCGGGCACGCCCATCTGCCGCCAGCGCGCGCCGGTGGAAAGGATCACGGTCTTCGCCTTCAGGCTCGCGCCGGAGGCCAGCCGGATTTCGTGCAGCCCCCCCTCGCTCGCCGGCAGCAGTTCCACCGCGTCCTGAAGGTTCATGATGTCCACGTCATAGTCCTTGACGTGTTGTTCCAGATGCGCGGCCAGTTTCGGCCCTTCGGTGTGCGGCACCGAGATGAAATTCTCGATGGCCATGGTGTCGAGCACCTGGCCGCCGAAACGCTCGGCCACCACGCCCGTGCGGATGCCCTTGCGCGCGGCATAGATCGCCGCCGCTGCCCCCGCCGGGCCGCCGCCGACGACGAGCACGTCGAACGGCTCTTTCGCGGCGATCTTTTCCGCCGCGCGGGCGACCGCGCCGGTATCGAGCTTGGCCATGATCTGGGCAAGGTCCATGCGCCCCTGGCCGAACGGCTCGCCGTTCAGGAATACCATCGGCACGGCCATGACCTTGCGCCGCTCGACCTCGTCCTGGAACAATGCGCCATCGATGGCAACGTGGTGCACGTTGGGGTTGAGCGCGGCCATGATGTTGAGCGCCTGCACCACATCGGGGCAGTTCTGGCACGAGAGCGAGAAGAACGTCTCGAAATGAAAATCGCCGTCCAGCGCGCGCACCGAGGCGAGGATGTCTGCATCCTCCTTGGGCGGGTGCCCGCCCACATGCAGCAGCGCCAGGATCAGCGAGGTGAATTCGTGCCCCATCGGCAGGCCGGCGAACACGGCCTCGGCCTTCCCGCCATCGGCGCGGATGGCGAACGACGGACGGCGCGCATCGTCCCCGTCGAACCGCGCCGAAACCTGATCGGACTGCGCGGCGATTTCCTCGACCATGTTGCGCAGTTCGGCCGACTTGGCGCTATCGTCCAGGCTGGCGACCAGTTCGATCGGCCGGCGCAGGTTGCCGAGATAGGCCTTGAGCTGGGCAGTGGTGGCTTGATCGAGAACGGGCATGTCGGTTTCCTTCAGGCAACAGGTCGCCTGCGCCGCGAATCACGCGAGCGGAGGGGGAAGGCGGATTGTCAGGGGGAAAGGATGGCCGGGCGACGGATCGCCCAGCCGGGTGGGCGCGAGGCAAGCCCCGCGCCCCGGTAGGAGATCAGATCTTGCCGACGAGGTCGATCGAGGGCGCCAGCGTTTCGGCGCCTTCTTCCCACTTCGCGGGGCAGACCTGCCCGGGATGCTCGCGCCAGTACTTGGCCGCCTTGATCTTGCGCAGCAGCTCGGCCGCGTTGCGACCCACGCCTTCGGGGGTGATCTCGACGAGCTGGATCACGCCATCGGGATCGGTGACGAACGTCGCACGGTCGGCCAGGCCGACGCCTTCGCGCAGGACGCCGAAGTTGTTGCTCAGCACGTGGTTCTGGTCACCCAGCATGAAGTAGTTGATCTTGCCGATCGCCGGCGAGGTGTCGTGCCAGGCCTTGTGGCTGAAGTGCGTGTCGGTCGACACCGAATAGACTTCCACGCCCAGGCCCTGCAGCTCGGGATAGATGTTGGCCAAGTCTTCCAGTTCGGTCGGGCAGACGAACGTGAAGTCGGCGGGGTAGAAGAAGAACACGCCCCACTTGCCCTTCACGGTGTCCTCGGTGATGTTCTCGACGAACTTGCCCTGATGGAAGGCGGTGGCGTTGAACGGCTTGAGCTGGCTTCCGACGATTCCCATGCGATTCTCTCCTGGAGTTGAGGTGCGAATGACGATGCCCAGCTAAGGGCTGATGGCGCATGACGCCAATGACGATTCATCGAAGGAGTAATCGGGAATACCGATTATTCAGCCGCCAAAGCTTGCTTTCGATCAATGACTGCCCGGATTTGGCAGGATGAGGCCAAAACAGGCGATTCGCATGGTTAGGATGGCCTAAAAATTCCCCGCGCACCGCCGTTCATCGATTCATGCATACACACGCGAACTCTTCCGAATCCGCTTCCGGCTCGCTGCTTGGCTGGCTGGGGCTGCGCGGCTCCCGCTCCCAGGCGCCCGCGGCAGAGGCAGCCCCGGCCGCACAGCCGGCAAAAGCCGCGCCCAACCTGCTCAGGCAGGCGCGCAGCCAGTTGCTGGAATCGGTATCGATGTTCCTGCTGGATCACGATCTGGCGGTGACGGCGGACAACCTGCTTGCCGCGCACAGCGCCTTTTCCGGCGCCAATCCGCGCCTTGCCCGGCAGATCGCGACGCGGATCAACCTGGGTCAGCCGATCACCCAGGAATGGCTGGACGAAGTGACCTGCCATCAGGAAAAGGACAGCGGCGAGGAAGCGATCGAGCGGTTGATGACGAAGCTTGAGGAAAACCTCGATGCCTTCGCCCACACCTCGAAGACGGCGCGCACCGCAACCAGCGACTATTCCACGCAGATCGAACGCCATGTCGAGGAACTGGAGCAGGAACAGGAAGCCGGCCAGATCGTCGCCAACCTGGCCCAGATCGCCCGCGCCATGGCCGAACGCACGCGCAAGGTCGAACACGACATGCGCAAGAGCGAGGAAGAGGCCAAGTCGCTGCGCCTCAGCCTGGCCAAGGCCCGGCGCGATGCCGATGTCGATCACCTGACCGGCCTGCCCAATCGCCGCGCATTCGAAGCGCTGCTCGAAGCCCACCACCGCGAGGCCCAGGCCGCGATCGAGCCGCTGAGCGTGGCGTTCTGCGATATCGACCACTTCAAGCGCGTCAACGATACCCACGGCCACGATGCCGGGGATCGCGTGATCCGTACCATCGGCGAAACGCTGGCGCGCATCACCAACGAGAACTGCCATGTCGCGCGCCACGGCGGCGAGGAGTTCGTCATGCTGTTCCGCGGGCTGACGCCGGCCGAAGCCAAGCTCAAGCTGGACGACGCGCGGGAAAAGATGGGCGCGCGCAAGCTGGTCAACCGCAAGAACGACCAGCCCTTTGGCCAGATCACCTTTTCCGGCGGGGTGGCCGATGTCTTCGCCTATCCCGATCCGCGCACCGCGCTCGCCGCCGCCGACGAGGCGCTCTATCGCGCCAAGGAAGAAGGCCGCAACCGCATCAACATTGCCACGCCTGCGCTGCCCGGAGACTGAACCGGGCCGCAGGGTTGCCAGTCCCGATCAGGGATCGGTGAACAGCGGCGGGCTGCGCTCCATCTGGCTGCGCACGGCCTCCACCTGGTTCCTTGAACCCAGCAGGCGCTGCTGGGCATAGCTTTCCTCTTGCAGGATTTCCCCCAGCGGCGCGTCCCAGGCGCGCGCGAACAGCGCCTTGGCGGCACGGATCGCGGTGGGACTGCGCGTGGCGATCTCGTCCGCCAGCGCCAAGGCCCGCGCCAGCGGATCGGCGGCAAGCTCGGTCGCGAAGCCGAGCGCGAGGGCTTCCTCGCCCGAAAATTCGCGGTTGGTATAGGTCAGCGCGCGCAGCACGTCCTCGCTCACCAGCCCGCGCCACAACGCGAAGCCGCCCATGTCGGGCACCAGCCCCCAGCGCATTTCCATCACCGCCAGCCGCGCATCGGGCGCGACGATGCGGATGTCCGCGCCGCCCGCGATCTGCAGGCCCCCACCGATGCAGCCGCCCTGCACCGCCGCGATGACCGGCACCGGCAGCTTGCGCCATTGCAGCGCCAGTTGCTGAAAGCGGTTGGCGTTGCCATGGCTGCGTTCGGCCAGGTTCAGCCCCTGATCCGCCAGCGCGCCCTCGATCGTGGCACGATCAAGCCCGGCGCAAAAGCTGCTGCCCTCGCCCGAAAGCACCACACAGCGCAGGCCCGGCTGGTCGAACAGCGCGCCGCCCGCATCGAGCAGGGCGGCGACCATCGCCGCGTCCAGCGCGTTGCGCTGATCGGCGCGCGTCAGGCGGACATGGGCGACGCCCTGGTCCCCCAGCGTCAGGCTGACGCGATCGTTGCTGGCGTATCCCTGCTTCATGGCGATCCTCTTGCGGCGGCGGCCCATCTTGCGCCGCGCCGCCATGGCCGCCAAGCGCGAATCGCGCGCTGCCCAAGGCAGACAGGCCCCGACGATGCAATGTCGCCGGGGCCTGTCCCGAAACCTTCTGTCCGTTACCGACGATCAGGCGGCGGAGCTGTTGACGCCCATGCTGGACAGATAGCGCTTGATGTTGCGCGCTGCCTGGCGAAGCCGCTGTTCGTTCTCGACCATGGCGATTCGCACGAAGCCTTCTCCGTCCTCGCCATAGCCGACGCCCGGCGCAACCGCGACTTCGGCGTGGGTCAGGAGCTGCTTCGAAAATTCGAGCGAGCCCATTTCCTTGAGCGCCGGCGGCAGCGGCGCCCAGGCGAACATCGAGGCGCGCGGCGACGGGATTTCCCACCCGGCGCGGCCGAACGATTCAACCAGCACGTCGCGGCGCTTCTGGTAGAGCTCGCGGTTCTTCTCGACGATGTCCTGCGGGCCGTTGAGCGCGGCGCAGGTCGCCGCCTGGATCGGCGTGAACGCGCCATAGTCCAGATAGCTTTTTACGCGGGTCAGCGCCGCGATCAGCTTGGGATTGCCCACCGCGAAACCGACGCGCCATCCCGCCATCGAGAACGTCTTGGACATCGAAGTGAATTCCACCGCGACATCCTTCGCACCCGGCACCTGGAGGATCGAAGGCGTCGGGTTGCCGTCGTAATACAGTTCCGAATAGGCAAGATCGGACAGCACCCAGACCTTGTTCTCCTTCGCCCAGGCGACAAGCCGCTCATAGAAGGCGAGGTCCACGATTTCGGCGGTGGGGTTGGACGGGTAGTTGACGATCAGCACCGAAGGGCGCGGCACGGTAAAGGCCATGGCCCGGTCCAGCGCGCGCCAGTATTCCTCGTCCGGGGTTGTCGGCACCGAACGGATCGTGGCGCCCGCGATGATGAAGCCGAAGGTGTGGATCGGGTAGCTGGGGTTGGGGGCCAGCACCACGTCGCCCGGCGCGGTGATCGCGGTGGCAAGGCTGGCAAGGCCTTCCTTCGAGCCCAGCGTCATCACCACTTCGCTGTTGGGATCAAGCTCCACGCCGAAACGGCGGGCATAGTAATTGGCCTGCGCCTTGCGCACGCCGGGGATGCCCTTCGACGCGGAATAGCCATGCGCGCCGGGCTTCTGCGCCACTTCGCACAGCTTGTCGATCACATGCTGGGGCGGCGGCAGATCGGGATTGCCCATGCCAAGGTCGATGATGTCCCGCCCCGCGGCACGTGCTGCGGCCCGCATGTCATTCACTTCGGCGATGACATAGGGTGGCAGTCGCTTCATGCGGTAGAACTCGTCTTCCATGACCTCTTACAATCCAATCTGATGCGGCGAAATTGCCGCATCGGCCATGTAGGCCGTTAAACTGGCTCTGGCAAATGGCGGTTGTGCGGTTATCTAGGGTCAGGGGCATGAGGCTGCCGATACCCGTCGCCGGCGGGAAAGCACCGCGCGAAGCATCGCGTGGGGCACATCGAAAGCCCTGGGCGAAGGAGTGCTGTGGCATGAAGGACAAGTCCCAATCCGGTGGCAGCACCCCCGATCTGCCGCAGGCGCCCGATCTTCTGAACACGCTCCTGCGCTCGCAGGCAGAGGCCGTTACCCAGCTTCTGGGGCAGGTCGTGCCGGGCGCCGGCGGCGAACTGCCCGATCCCTCCGAAGCCGCGCACTGGCTTGAGGTGGGCAAGCGCTTGCAAACCATGCTGCTCGATTTCCAGGCCGAACAGGCCGGCCGCATCGCCAGCCCGCCGTATTATGCCGACGCGGGCAAATGGCTGGAAACAGTGGAAGGCTGGTATCGCCAGATGCCGCTGGCCAACCCCGAAACGCAGCAGCAGTTGTGGACGGACGGCGTGGCGCTGTGGGAATCCGTGCTGGGCCAGTACGGCATCGGCGCGCAGGCTTCCGATGCCCCCGAAGCGAAGGCCAGGCCCGAACTGCCGCGCCGCGATCCGCGCTTCGCCGATCCGCGCTGGCACGAGCAGCCGTTCTTCGCGGTGGTCCATCAGACCTACCTGATGCTGGCCGAACAGATCCTGGCCATGGCCGATCGGGTGGAAGGGCTGGACGCGCCCCGCAAGGAGCAGTTCCGCTTCCTGACGCGCGCGGTGATCGACACGCTTAGCCCGGCCAATTTCCCGCTGACCAATCCGCTGGCCCTGGATCGCGCCCGCGAAACCAGGGGCGAAAGCCTGGTCAAGGGGCTGGAGCACTTGCTGGCCGACCTCAGGCGCGGGCAGTTGACCCACACCGATCCCGAAGCCTTCCGCCTGGGAGAGAATATCGCGGTGACGCCGGGCAAGGTCGTCCACGAAACGCCACTGTTCCAGTTGATCCAGTATTCGCCGGCCACCGAAACGGTGCTGGCCACGCCGATCGTGATCTTCCCGCCGTGGATCAACCGCTTCTACATCCTCGATCTCAACCCGAAGAAAAGCTTCGTGCGCTGGGCCGTGGAACAGGGCCTGACGGTGTTCATGGTTTCCTGGAAATCGGCCGACGAGACGATGCGCGACGTGGTGTGGGACGATTACATCCGCGCCCAGATGGAAGCGATCGACCTTGTGCGCGAGCGGCTGAACGTGCCGTCCGTCCATACCATCGGCTATTGCGTGGGCGGCACGACCCTGGCCGCGACACTGGCCGTGCTGGCGCGCCGGGGCGAAGCCGACAAGGTGAAAAGCGCCACCTTCTTCACCGCGCAGGTCGATTTCGAAGATGCCGGCGACCTGAAGCTGTTCATCGACGACCAGCAGATCGACACCATCGGCAAGCTTTCGCCGAACGGCTATCTCGACGGGCGCTACATGGCGCTCACCTTCAACCTGCTGCGCGGCAACGACCTGATCTGGAACTACGTGGTCAACAACTACCTGCTGGGGCAGGACTACACCGCGTTCGACCTGCTACACTGGAACAGCGACGTCACCAACCTGCCGGCGAAGTGGCATATCGCTTACCTGCGCGACCTCTATCGCGACAACCGGCTGGTGCTGCCCGATTCGCTGCACGGCGATGGCACGCCGATCGACCTGTCGCGGATCGAGACGCCGTGCTTCATCCAGGCCGGGCGCGAGGATCACATCTCTCCGCCCGAAAGCGTGTGGAAGCTGACGCGCTATCTGAAGGGGCCGTGGACTTACATGCTGGCGGGATCAGGCCATATCGCCGGCGTCGTCAATCCGCCCGCCGCCGGCAAGTACCAGTATTGGACCAATCACAAGACCTGCGACAGCCTGGCCGATTTCGTGGCGGGCGCCACCGAGCATCCGGGTAGCTGGTGGCCGCACTGGATGGAATGGCTGCGTGCGCAAGACCCCTCGCAGGTCAAGCCCAAGGGGCGGCGCAAGCCGGGCGGACGCGGCGACACCGTGATCGAGGACGCTCCGGGACGCTACGTGCGCACGCGCTGAACGGCCCGATCCGCCTGCATTCTCAAGCACTTGTGCGGCATCTGCGAAGATTATGCTGCACTGCACAAAAACCTCTTGACTCGACTCAGGCCCAGCCTCATTGTGCACTGCAATAAGGGTGTCATGTGCACTCGCCAGAATTGCAGGAGCCCCAAGGGAAACACAGATGGCCAAGTCGGAACCCAGCAAGGCTGATGCCGTAGCCGAAAAGGCTTACGCCGCCGCGTCGGAAGCGCTTCTGGCCAAGGACAGCGTCGCGCCCGTCGATGCCGCCCCCGCGGTCGATGCCGCACCTGCGAAAGCGCAAGCCGCCCCCGTGGAAGCCATCGCTTTCCCGCCCAAGGCGAAGCGCGGCCGCAAGCCTCGCCCGACCGAGGCCGCTCTGACCGCCGCTCCGACCAAGGCCAATGCGATCACGGCAGCGCCGGCCGCGCCCGCTGTTGCGGCTCCCACCCCGGTGGCGAAGGCCCCTGCCGCCCCGAAGCGGGCCACCAGGAAGGCCGCCGTCGCCAAGCCGCGCAAATCCATTCGCGCCGCAAAGGCGCCCAAGCCCGAGGCCAAGCGCGCCATTGCCAAGCCGGTGGCCCCCGCGGTGACCGCGAAGCGCCCTGTCGTGCGCAAGGCCCCCGCCGCTGCGCCTTCCGTTTCCCATACGAAGGCGGCACCCAAGCCCGCCCAGCCTGCTGTTTCCATTCCCCTGTTTTCGCAGATCAAGGACCATACGATGACCGACGTGACCTCCGCTTTCACAGACACCGTCAAGGGCGCCTTCACCGAAGTGCAGACCAAGGCCAAGGCCGCCATTGAAAAGGGTTCGGCCGCGTTCGCCGGCTACAACGACTTCACCAAGGGCAACGTCGAAGCCGTGGTCGAATCGGGCAAGATCCTGGCCGCCGGCCTGCAGGACCTCGGCACCAACATCGCTGCCGAAAGCCGTTCGGCTTTCGAAACCGCGACCGCCGACATCAAGGAACTCGCCGCCATCAAGTCGCCGGCCGATTTCTTCAAGCTGCAGAGCGACCTGTTCCGCCGCAACTTCGACACCGCCGTCGCCTACAGCTCGAAGACCAGCGAAGCCATGCTCAAGCTGGGCAACGAAGTGTTCGCGCCGATCTCGGGCCGCGTCAGCCTTGCGGTCGAGAAGGTTCGCTCGGTCGCCTGACCCGAATCCGGCCGCGACGGCCCGGCCCGATGGCGCCGCCTTGCGGCGGCCCGGGACGGGCGGATCGGCCCATTCGCACAGTACATCGGGCCGGGTGGCAGTGCCGCCTGGCCCGTTTGCGTCCCGTTTCGCGGCCCCTGCCGCAAGCGATGACTTGTCGATTGCCCCTCGCTTGCGATATTCTCCCGCGATGCGCTTACCCTCTGCCCCTTGCGATTCCCGGATTTCGGGCGCCCTGCCCTTCGGCGATACGGTCCGTTCCGGCGACGACGATACCCCCGGCCCCGGCGGCCCGGGCGATGACGACGGCCGCCAGGACCAGATCGGCATCGCCACCAAGACTCGCGCCAAGCCCAAAAAACCAAGCCAGTTCAAGGTTCTGCTTCTGAACGACGATTACACCCCGATGGAATTCGTGGTGATGGTCCTCAAGCGCTTCTTCAACATGGATCTGGAACAAGCCACGCGCGTGATGCTGCACGTCCACCAGAAGGGCGTCGGCATCTGCGGCATCTTCCCGTATGAAATCGCCGAAACCAAGGTGAATCAGGTGATGGACTTCGCCCGCCAGAACCAGCACCCGCTGCAATGCACGCTGGAAAAGGCCTGAACCGTCCGGCGCGCGGCATGCTTGCACCGCCCGGGCCTTGACGGACGGCGCGGATGCGTGTCCGGGTTGACGGGACTTCCTGAACGCCCTTCCCTCCCTTGCTGGGACGGCAGGGGTCCGACGCAAAGACCGGATGGCCAGAACCCGTGAAACTCCTCACCGCCGTTGACCGTTATATCTTCCGGCTGGTGCTGATGCCGATGCTGGCCGTCTTCGTGATCGCCGCCTCGCTGCTCGTGCTCGACAAGATGCTGCGCCTGTTCGATTTCGTGGCGACCGAGGGCGGCCCGGTCAGCGTCGTGTTCAAGATGCTGGCCAACCTGCTGCCCGAATATGCCAGCCTGGCCATCCCGCTGGGCTTGATGCTGGGCATCCTGCTGGCCTTCCGCAAGCTGGCCACTTCGAGCGAGCTTGACGTGATGCGCGCGCTGGGGCTGAGCTATACCCGGCTGCTGCGCGTGCCCTACATGATGACCATCGTGCTGGCCTGCGTGAACTTCGCCATCGTCGGCTATCTCCAGCCGCTGGCGCGCTATTATTACGAACAGCTCCAGTTCGAACTGCGCTCGGGCGCGCTGGGCGCGTCGATCAAGGTGGGCGAATTCACCACGCTCAAGGATCGCATGGCGCTGCGCATCGATCGCAGCCAGGACGAAGGCCGCCAGTTGATCGGCATTTTCGCGCGCGTTGCCAGCGACAAGGGCGAAGTCCTGTCGATCTCGGCGCGCGAGGGGCGCTTCCTGGCGCTGCGCAACCAGCCCGACACGATCATCCTGCGGCTGGTCGACGGGCAGATCGTGCAGGACATGCCCGGCGACACGCCCCGCGTGCTCAGCTTCTCGCGCCATGACCTGCCGATAGACCTGCCCGCGATCGAGAAATTCCGCGCCCGCGGCGACAAGGATCGCGAATATATCCTGCCCGAACTGCTCAAGATCGGCTGGAACAAGGGCTTGCCCGAAGACGTGCGCGCCGGCAGCCAGGCCAGTTTCAACTATCGCATGGTCGAAGTGGTGATGATGCTGCTGTTGCCGCTGCTGGCCGTGGCGCTGGCCGTGCCGCCCAAGCGATCGACATCCGCACTCGGACTGTTCGTATCGATCATCATGGTGGTGGCCTATCACAAGGTCAACGAATACGGGCAGGATGTCGCGTCGCTGGGCCGGGTCGATCCGGTGCTGGCGCTGTGGGGACCGTTCGCGCTGTTTTCGCTGCTGATCGTGTGGATGTACTGGCGCATCGCCTATGTCCCGGGCGGGCAGCCGATCGGCTGGCTGGAACGGTTCGCCGAAAGTTTCGGCAAGCGATTGCGCGCCCTGTTGAAGAAGGGCCGCCCCCAGCTTCCGGCCTGACCTGACGCCCGAAAGCCCGCCGCCAAGAAGGACGCCCCCATCCGATGCAACTCGAATTCTTCCCTTCGCGAACGCTGACCGCCTATCTGGCGCGGCTGTTCGTGATGCGGGTGCTGGCGGTGCTGGTCATGCTGGTGCTGGTGCTCCAGACGCTGGACCTCTTGGGCGAAAGCGGCAAGATCCTGGGCTATCCCGGCAACGGGCAGGCGCAGTTGTGGACTTATGTCAGCATGCGCGCGCCGCAACTGGTCGCGCGGTTCCTGCCCTATTCCGTCCTGCTGGCCACGATCATCACGCTGGCCACGCTCAACCAGAACAGCGAAGTCATCGCGATGAAGGCCGCCGGGCTTTCCGCGCACCAGGTGCTGGCGCCGCTGATCCTGGCCGCGATGGTGCTTTCGCTGTGCAGCCTGGCCTTCAACGAACGCATCGTCACGCGCGCCACGGGGACGCTGAACGCCTGGCAGGCGGCCGATTATGGCCCGGTGCCCAGGAATTCGGGCGTGCGCAACAACGTCTACTTGCGCGACGGGCCGAACATCCTGGCGGCCACCGCCATTTCGGGGCGCGGCAAGGCCATGACCATGGACGGCGTCACCTGGTATGGCCGCGATGCCGGCGGCATGATCGTGCAACTGGTCCGTAGCCCGCGCGCCACCTGGGCCAATCCGGGCTGGCGGCTGGACGCCCCGGTCAGCTTCGACGTAAAGACCACGCAGACGCAAAAGCTGCCCGCCATGGTCGTCGGCAAGGAGATCGACCCTGCGCAGATCGCGATCAGTTCGGTCGATCCCGATGCGCAGAATATCGTCGAGCTGGCCTATTCGATCCAGGAACTGCGCGCCGCCGGGCGGCGCACCAGCGAGCTGGAAGGGGCCTGGTGGCACAAGCTGTCCGGCCCGTTCTCGGCCATGCTGATGCCGCTGCTGGGCGCGGTGGCGGCCTTCGGGCTGGCGCGATCGGGGCAATTGCTGATCCGCGCGATCATCGGCATGTCGCTGGGCTTCGCCTATTTCGTGGTCGACAACGCCGCGCTGGCGATGGGCAACTTCGGCGGCTATCCGCCGCTCGTCGCCGCCTGGGCGCCGTTCGTGCTGTTCGCGCTGCTGGGAGAAACGGTGCTGATCCGCACAGAGGAATAGCACAGCGGCCCACACGCCGCCGCAATACCGCCGCAAACTTGCGCTTATGGCCGCGTGACCCCAAGTCTGGTATGGCCCCGCTCACGCCAGGGCGCCAGCCCACCGCAGGAACCGAGTATCGTGTCACAGACAACCGTCGATCAAAGCCAGCTCCCTTTCTGGAAGCGATCCCACTATCTTGACCGGATGACGCTGGGCGAACTGGTGGCCGCCTATTTCCAGCACTACACGATCGTGGCCTATCTGGCCGTGGCCGCCGCCTGCGCGATCGGCTTCGTGTGGTTCCCCGCCAGCTTGTGGCAGACGCTGGCGGCGATCGGCGCGGCGCTGCTGGTCTATCCGCTGGTCTGGCACCTGTTGCACCAGTACGTGCTGCACGGGCAGTGGATGTACAAGATCAAGTGGCTGTCGCCCACGTGGAAGCGCATCCATTACGATCACCACCAGGACCCGAACCATCTTGAGGTGCTGTTCGGCGCGCTGCACACCACGCTGCCGACCATCGCCGTGGCGACGCTTCCCATCGGCTGGATGATCGGTGGCACCGGCGGGGCGCTGGCGGCTTTCGCCACCGGCATCCTCACCACCTGCTATTACGAGTTCATGCACTGCATCCAGCACCTTTCGTTCAAGCCGAAGTGGAAGTGGGTGCAGTTCATGAAGCAGCGCCACAACGAGCATCACTATTTCGACGAGGACGGCAACTTCGGCATCACCAACTATGCCTGGGACCGCATCCTTGGCACGTTCTACGAAAAGACGGACCGCCCGACGCGCAGCCCCACCGTGTTCAACCTGGGCTATACCGAGGACGTCGCGGTGACCTATCCCTGGGTCAAGGATCTGTCCGGCGGCATCGCCAGCGGCCATCCGCGCCGCCGCGCGGCGGGCACTGCGCCGGGCGAAGAGGCCAGCGGCGGCGCGTGATCGCGGCGCGGCAAGACACTGTATCCACATATCCACCGGCCGGGCGCCACGCACCGGCCGGCCCTGCGGGGGGACTGCCTGAATGAGCACTGTGACGGTCATGCCCGTGACCAGCCGGCGTGAACGCAATGCGTTCATCGATGTTGCCTATCGGCTGAACGCCAGCGATCCGCACTGGGTGCCGCCGCTGCGCGCCGATGTGGCGGAACTGCTGAACCGCAAGAAGAACCCGTTCTACGACCATGCCGAAGTCGAGCTGTTCCTGGCCCGGCGCGGCAGCGAGGTGACCGGGCGGATTTCGGCGCATATCGATTTCCTCCAGCACACGCTGCCGCCCGAACAGGGCATGGGGCCGGGCACCGGCAACTGGGGCATGCTGGAAGCCGCCGACGAGGAATCCGCCGCCGCGCTGATCGCCGCCGCCGAAGACTGGCTGCGCGCCAAGGGCATGACTCGCGTTCTCGCCCCGCTGAGCATGTCGATCTGGGACGAGCCGGGCCTGCTGGTCAAAGGCTTCGATCACGATCCGGTGATCATGATGGGCCACCATTCGCCGCGCTACCAGCCGTGGATCGAGCAGCGCGGCTATGACGTGGTCAAGCGGTTGCAGACGTATGACCTGACGGTGGACAAGGGGCTGCCGCCGCTGATCAACCGCATCGTCGAATCGGGCGAGAAGAACCCGCGCATCCGCATCCGCGAGGCCGACGTGACGCGCGTGGAGGAAGAAGCCGACCTCATTTTCAGCATCCTCAACGATGCCTGGTCGAGCAACTGGGGCTTCGTGCCGATCACCGATCGCGAAGTGCGCTATATCGCCAAGAAGATGCGCCCGCTGGTCAAGCCCGAACTGCTGCGCATCGCCGAAGTGGATGGCGAACCGGTGGCCTTCATGCTGACCTTCCCCGATCTCAACCGCATCATCAAGCCGTTCGGCGGAAAGCTGTTTCCGTTCAATTTCATCAAGGTGCTGCGCTGGCTGCGCCATCCGTGGTCGCCGCGCGTGCGCGTGCCGCTGATGGGCGTGGTCAAGCGGCTGCAAAGCTCGCGGCTGGCCAGCCAACTGGCCTTCATGATGATCGAATATATCCGCCGCACCGGCGTTGCCAAATATGGCTTCAAGGAAGCGGAGATCGGCTGGATCCTGGAAGACAACCAGGGAATGGTGGCCATCGCCAACGCGATCGGATCAAAGGTCAATCGCGAATACAACATCTACGCCAAGTCGCTGTAGGCGGGGCGGGCCGCCCGGCGTTTGAAACCCCATCCCCGTCGCCCCTGCGCAGGCAGGGCGACGGGGCGGGAACAGGACTTATTCCGCCGCGATCCCGGCGGCCTTGAACATGTCGGGGCCATCGCCTTCCAGGCTGAAGTCGTCGGCGCCGTCGTTGGCCTTGGCCTTGCGGCGCTGGTCGAAGTTGGTCCACACTTCCTGCCAGTTGCCCCGGGTCGCGCCCTTCGAATATTCGGTGGCGCGGGTTTCGAAGAAGTTCGCGTGCTCCACGCCGTTCAGCAGCGGGGTCAGCCAGGGCAGCGGGTGTTCCTCGATCATGTAGACTTCGGGCAGGCCCAACTGGCCCAGCCGCCAGTCGGCGATATAGCGGATGTAGCGCTTGATTTCCTTCGCGCTCATCCCCGGCACCGGGCCCATCTCGAACGCCAGGTCGATGAAGGCGTCTTCCAGCCGCACGGTCTTCTGGCAGCAGTCGATGATGTCTTCCTTGACGGCCTTGGTCAGGCAGCCGCGTTCCTTGACGAACGTGTGGAACAGCTTGGTGATGCCTTCGCAGTGCAGGCTTTCATCGCGCACCGACCAACTGACGATCTGCCCCATGCCCTTCATCTTGTTGAAGCGCGGGAAGTTCATCAGCATGGCGAAGCTGGCGAACAGTTGCAGGCCTTCGGTGAAGCCGCCGAACATGGCCAGCGTGCGGGCGATGTCCTCGTCGTTCTCGACGCCGAAGGTGTGCAGGTAATCGTGCTTGTCCTTCAGCTCCTGGTATTCCAGGAACATGCCATATTCGCTTTCCGGCATGCCGATGGTGTCCAGCAAGTGCGAATAGGCCGCGATGTGCACCGTTTCCATGTTGGAAAACGCCGCCAGCATCATCTTGATCTCGGTGGGCTTGAACACCCGGCTGTACTTTTCGTGGTAGCAATCCTGCACCTCGACATCGGCCTGGGTGAAGAAGCGGAAGATCTGCGTCAGCAGGTTGCGCTCATGCTCGCTGATCTTCTGCGCCCAGTCGCGGCAATCCTCGCCCAGGGGAACTTCCTCGGGCATCCAGTGGATCTGCTGCTGGCGCTTCCAGAAATCATAGGCCCAGGGATATTCGAAGGGCTTGTAGGTCTTGCGGGCTTCGAGAAGGGGCATCGGGCGGGCCTTTCACATCTGGATCGTGCGGAACGGGCGAAACGCCGCGCCGTGGCGGCGCGGACGGAATTCGTGGCGGGTCACGCCGGACAACCGGCGGAATAGAGGCCGCAGCCCCGAAGATAGGGTGCGCGCGGGCGGCTCGCCATATCGGGCGGCGCGTAATCCCCGGCGCGGACCCGGTGGCCGCGCCACCGATACGGCCCGGCGTGGAGCGCACCGGGGCTGCGGCAGGCCGTGCGCGGCGCCGGAACGCAACGCCGGCCGGGCGGGTTGGCTTGCTACCGGGTCGCCCGTTCCCCCCGCGGTGCGGCCCGGGATCGCCCCAAGGCATCCCCCAAGGCATCCAACGCGAGAAGGAGAATCCCCATGACCAATCGCAGCACGCCGCTTCAGAACCAGCCCCGACAGGGACTGGCCGAGCAAAGCCCGCTTCGCGACGACGCGGCCCCGCGCAACGGCGCCGTTCCCGGCCAGCAGCAGCAATTCGATGCGCAAGGCGCGAACCGCCAGCCATCGGGCAGCGGCGCGGACGGCAGCGTGGCGCAGAGCATCCGCGAGCATATGCCGGTGGTGGACCACACCGGCAGCGTGATCGGCACGGTCGATCATGTCGAAGGCGGCCAGATCAAGCTGACGCGCGACGGGCACGGCGAACACAGCTACATCCCGCTCGACCTCGTGCTTGGCATCGAAAGCAACCATGTGCGCCTGCGCGAGCGAGGCGACAACGACTTCGGCATCGAAAGCGGCACCTGACCGCCCGGCTGGCCGCACAGCAAAGCGCAGGCCGCACCGCGACGTCCCTTCCCTTGCGGAAGGGGCGTTTCGCGCATGCGCGCACCATGCGCCAAGGTGCCCCCGCGAAGCGGGCGGCATCCCCGGGCTTTGCCTGCCGACCGGCATATCACACTCCAGAAGTCTGGTTTCAGGCCTGATCGCGCGACGCGCCAGCGCGCCGCACGGACAAGCGCTTACGGGCAGGCGCTTACTGACAGGCGAGGCATTCCTCGTAGTCGGTCTGGGCGGCCAGTTCGATCACCGGGGCGGTGGCGGTGTTGTCCACTTCCACGCCGCCGGCGAAGCCCGCGCGCTGCACGCTCTTCGAACGCAGGTAATAGAGCGACTTGATGCCCTTTTCCCACGCCTGGAAGTGCAGCATCATCAGGTCCCACTTGTCGACATCGGCGGGGATGTAGAGGTTCAGCGACTGCGCCTGATCGATATAGGGCGTGCGATCGGCGGCGAATTCCAGCAGCCAGCGCTGGTCGATCTCGAAGCTGGTCTTGTAGACGGCCTTTTCCTCTGGCGAGAGGAAATCGAGGTGCTGGACCGAGCCGCCGTGTTCGAGGATCGAGTTCCAGACATTGGTCGAATCCTTGCTTTTCGCCTGGAACAGCTTTTCCAGATAGGGATTCTTGACCACGAAGCTGCCCGACAGCGTCTTGTGGGTATAGATATTGGCGGGGATCGGCTCGATGCAGGCGCTGGTGCCGCCGCAGATGATGCTGATCGACGCGGT
>JADLHU010000050.1 GCA_020848655.1 Novosphingobium sp. | reverse complement strand
CGAATATTTGATTTCCGCATCATCGAGCGCAACCAGTTCCACCACGGCGGCGTGGAGCTGATTTTCGTCCCGCATGGGCGCGGTGCAGCCTTCGAGATAGGAGACATAGCTTCCTTTATCTGCGACGATCAGCGTGCGCTCGAACTGGCCAGTATTCTCGGCATTGATGCGGAAATAGGTGGAGAGCTCCATCGGGCAGCGCGTGCCCTCGGGAATGTAGACGAAGGTGCCATCGGAAAAGACAGCGCAGTTCAAGGCGGCGAAATAGTTATCGTGCTGCGGCACCACGCGGCCCAGCCACTTTTTCACCAGCTCGGGATATTCGCGGATCGCCTCGCTGATCGAGCGGAAGATCACTCCCGCCTCTTCCAGCTCCTTCCTGAAGGTAGTGGCGACCGAGACCGAATCGAACACCGCGTCCACCGCCACCTTGCGCGCGCCTTCGACGCCCGCGAGCACCTTCTGCTCCTCGAGCGGAATGCCGAGCTTTTCATAGACCCGCAGGATTTCGGGATCGACTTCGTCAAGCGATGCGAGCTTCGCCTTGGCCTTGGGCGCGGCGTAGTAATAGGCGTCCTGGTAGTCGATCGGCGGGACATTGAGCTTGGCCCAGTCCGGGGGCGTCATGGTCAGCCACAGGCGATAGGCCTTCAAGCGCCATTCCAGCATCCATTCCGGCTCGTTCTTCTTGGCGCTGATGAAGCGGACGGTGTCTTCGGACAGGCCCCTGGGCCCGAACTCCTGTTCGATGTCGGCAACCCAGCCATGTTCATATTCCGCGACGCGGGCGGCGGCGGCGTGCGCTGCGGCATCGCGCAGGGGAGTCTCGCCGGTCACCGGGCCTGCTCCGCGAGCTGGGTGAGCGATACTTCCGCCAGCGCCCCGCGCAATGCCGCGCTTACCACCGGCCAATGCGGGCGCACGGCGCAGGCTTCTTCCAGCGTGCAGTCGTGACGGCCTTCCTCGATGCAGGCAGTAAGCGCAATCGGACCTTCGACCGCCTCGACGATATCAGCCAGGGTGATCGCGGCGGGCGGGCGCGCGAGCCGCAGGCCGCCACCAACCCCGCGCGTCGAACGCAACAGGCCGGCTGCGGACAGACGGCTGACGAGTTTCTGAACGGTGGGCGCGGGAAGCCCGGTTTCCTCTGCAAGTTGCCCGGCCGATACGCGCGTGCCGCCGCAATGCCGCGCGGCGGCGGTCATCACGACAACGGCATAATCGGCCATGCTCGACAATCTCATGAAAAGCTGACTTCCCTGGGCCTGGATGCGCGGTCGGCCAAATCAGACCGAATCTTTCCGGTTTCACCTAGTGAAGCCTGGCCCCGGTTTCAACCGCCTGCGTGCAAGTGAAACAAAAAAGGGCGGCCTCACGGTCTGTCCCGCAAGGCCGCCTCAAAAGTAAGGGCTCGCTGCAATCGCATGCAAGTCCTTCGGGTCGCGAAGCTTGCCTACCTTATCAATTCGATCGATCATTGTAGAAAAACGACAATTGCGCGCATGCGCCATGCATGTGTGACCCGATTCACCCGGGCGGGGCAATCTGGCGTTGAGCAGGGCGGAAGTGCTGGTTATGCGCGACGCATGGCTTACTCGCTGCTTCGGCCCGCATTGTTCCGGATTGATCCCGAGACCGCGCATGGCCTCGCCCTGCTCGCGCTGAAGCTGTCGCCGTTTGGCAGGCGGGCCGCGCCGGGTGGGCCGCTTGCAGTCACGGTCGCCGGGATCGCATTTCCCAATCCGCTCGGCATGGCCGCCGGATTCGACAAGGACGGCGAAGCGCCGGACGCCTTGCTGGGGCTCGGCTTCGGCTTCGCCGAAATCGGCTCGATCACACCCCTGGCGCAAGCCGGCAACCCCAAGCCGCGCCTGTTCCGCCTTGCGGAGGACCGCGCGGTGATCAACCGCATGGGATTCAACAATCGCGGCTCCGCCGCGGCGCTGGCGCGCCTGGCCGCTCGCGATCGCGCGGGCGGCATTCTCGGGATCAACATCGGCGCGAACAAGGACTCCACGGACCGTGTCGCCGATTACGCTGCAATGGCGCGGGCGATGGCGCCGCATGCGTGCTATCTCGCGGTCAACGTCAGCAGCCCCAACACGCCGGGATTGCGCGCCTTGCAGGACGAAGCGGCGCTCGCCGGCCTGCTTGATGCGGTCATCGAGGCAAGAGGCGAAGGCGGCCCGCCGATCTTCCTCAAGGTCGCGCCCGACCTTGAGCCCGCCGATATCGACGCGATCAGCCGGATCGCCATCGACAAGCGGCTGGGTGGGCTGATCGTTTCCAACACCACCGTCACCCGGCCGCCGCTCAAGTCGCGTCACGCCGGCGAGAGCGGCGGGCTTTCGGGTGCGCCGCTGCGCGATCTGGCGCTTGCCCGGTTGCGCGACTTTCGTCGGGCCACCGGAGGAACGATCGCGCTGGTGGGCGTTGGCGGCATCTTCACCGCCGAGGACGCCTGGACGCGCATCCGCGCGGGCGCGAGCCTTGTCCAGCTCTACAGCGCGATGGTCTACGAGGGGCCGGGGATCGCCCGCAGGATTGTCCGGGGCCTCGAACGATTGATGCGCCGGGATGGTTTCACATCCATTGCCGAGGCGGTCGGAAGCGAATAGCAGGATATCGCCATGCCCGGACGCTTCCTCATTTCGATTGCCGCCGCCTGCTTTCTCGCGGCCTGCGCCACAACGCCGGCGCAAACCACTCGCGCGGCGGGCCCGCCCGATCCGGCGTTCGAGAAAGGCATGGTCAGCGCCGCCGATCCGCGCGCTGCCGATGCGGGCGCGGAGATTCTGCGCAAGGGCGGCAGCGCCACCGACGCGGCGATCGCGGTGATGCTGGCGCTGACGGTGGTCGAGCCGCAGAGTTCGGGCATCGGCGGCGGCGGATTCTTCGTCCACGGCACGATCGATGGGG
>JADLHU010000049.1 GCA_020848655.1 Novosphingobium sp. | reverse complement strand
CACCGCCCCGGCATCGAGCAGCCGCGCCAACGTGGCGGCGGCGTTCAGATAGCGGCGGCGATCCTCGAGGTCTTCCAGCGTCACCAGTATCTGAGCGGCGGTCAGACCGTGACCGCCGAGAAGTTCTGCCCAGAGGCCTGAAAGCGCGATCTGGCCCACGGCGGCGGCGGCCTGCGCATCGGCCAAGCTGCCACGCCCGCCCTTGTCCAGCCCCAGCGTGGCCGCACCCAGTGCGATCGCGCCCGACGAAACGACGATGACGTCCTGCCCGCGCGCCCGCGCGGCCGCGATTTCCGCGACAAGCCCCTCCAGCCACGCCCGCCGCACGCCATCGCGCCCGACAAGCAGGGAGGAGCCGACCTTGACCACCAGACGGGGGCACGCGGTCTTGTCGGCAAGGTCGGAAAGGCGGGCAATCTGCATGGGCGGGGATTAGCGGGGGATTGTCACAAATAGAACCGATTTCGCTGGCCCGTGCGGGCGGGCCTGATGGCCGGGGAAGGCCGCTTCCTGCGCCCCGGTCAGAGCGGGGACCAGGGCTTTTCGTCGGCCTGTTCCTGTTCGCCGCCGGGCCGTTCGGTGACGGTGGCGGCCGGCAGGTGCGCGATCACCGCGTCCATCAGCTTGTCCACGCCCTTGCCCGTCGCGCCGGAAATCGGGAACACCTTGTCCGCGCCCGCCGCTTTCAGTTCCTTGCTGAACGCGGTGACGAGTTCCTTGTCGACCAGGTCGATCTTGTTGAGCGCAATCAGGCGCGGCTTTTCGTCCAGCCCCATGCCATAGGCCGCCAGTTCTTCCTCGATCACCTGCAAGGCTTCGGCCGGATCGGTGCCGTTGATGTCGATCAGGTGGATCAGCACCCGGCACCGCTCGATATGGCCCAGGAAGCGATCGCCAATGCCCGCGCCATCGGCCGCGCCCGAAATCAGGCCGGGAATGTCGGCCAGCACGAATTCGCGGTTGCGGTGGCGAACCACGCCCAGTTGCGGGCGCAGCGTGGTGAACGGATAGTCGCCCACCTTGGCCTTGGTGTTGCTGACCTGGTTGATGAAAGTGGACTTGCCGGCATTGGGCAGGCCGACGAGGCCGCAATCGGCGAGCAGCTTGAGCCGCAGCCAGACGTACATTTCCTCGGCCGGCATGCCGGGCTGGTGCTGGCGCGGGGCGCGGTTGGTCGATGTCTTGTAGCTGGCGTTGCCGCGCCCGCCCATGCCGCCTTCCAGCAGCGTGATGCGCTGGCCGGCCTCGGTCAGGTCCGCCAGCAGCGTTTCCTGGTCGTCGGCGATGATCTGCGTGCCCACGGGCACCTTGATGACCAGATCCTTGCCCGCCGCGCCGGTGCGGTCCTTGCCCATGCCGCCGGTGCCGCGCGGCGCCTTGAAGTGCTGCGAATAGCGAAAATCGATCAGCGTGTTCAGCCCGGCCACCGCTTCGAACACGATGTCGCCGCCCTTGCCGCCGTCACCACCATCGGGGCCGCCATATTCGACGTATTTCTCGCGCCGGAAGCTGACCGCGCCCGGCCCGCCGGCGCCGGCGCGGATGAAGACTTTGGCCTGATCGAGAAAATGCATGGTAAGACGCTAACCGGCTTGGGCCGAAATGTCGCGCTCATCCTGTGAAACAGTCACAGACGGGCGCTGGTCTGGAAGAAACCGCCCAGAGCCGCTTGTCCTGAGCTTGTCGAAGGACGCGCGAGACGTCGGCTAATTCAGGCACTGGTGGAGCCGAGGGGGATCGAACCCCTGACCTCGTCATTGCGAACGACGCGCTCTCCCAGCTGAGCTACGGCCCCGTTCCAGTGCGAGTGCGGATAGGCCGATACGATCGGCCACCCGCGGGAGCGGCCCCCTTAGCGAAGCGGCCGTCCCGTTGAAAGCGGAATTTTGCAGTCCGCGCCGACTATCTTGCGATCGAGGCCTGCGGCTGCCCCGGAACGGCGCCCTGCCCCGCCGCGTCCTGCCCGGCAGCATAGGGCAGCACGATGGCCTGCGGCTGGCTTGGCACATAGCGTGCCTGCCAACCCGCAAGATCGGTGCGATACTGATCGTAGCTCAGGAAGAAATCCTGGAACACGCCATCCAGCGCAGTCAGGCTGCGTACCGCGAACGCATCGATATCGGCCGGCTTCACCGTCTGCGCTTCCTTGCTGACGGCGAGCGCCGCATCGCAGAAGCCCTGGATCGTCGGCGGCAGTGCGAAATAGTTGTAGACCTGCGTCATGTAGGCCTCGCGCGAGCGGACGAAGGTCTTGCCGAAGCGGCCCTTGAATTCCTGGTCCACGGTGCGGTTCGCGGCGGTCAGAGCGCGGGTGTTGTTGTGCAGGAAGGCGCGATAGCCTTCGAGGATCGCGGCATGTTCGGGCTTCATGCAGTTCAGCGCGGCGACGTTGTAGGCCGAACGCAGGTTCCACAGCGCCTGCGCGGCGCTGACCCCGGTGTTCACCGTCTGGCGCGTGCCGTTGGGCAGCAGCGGCGGCACGGGAACGTTGTTGGACGCACCCAGTGGCGGACGCGGCTGCGGCGGCACCACGATCTGTGGCGGCGGCGGCAGTTCCTTGGGCGGCGGCGCTTTCGGCCCGCAAGCGGAAAGCATCGCAATGCCGGCCAGCATCACACCCGTACAGATCGGCCGACCATGTTGGAAACTCTTCACCCGTCCCTCTCCTGAAACTGCGGGCAAACAATCTAGCGGTTGTTTAACCATATGAAAATGCCCGGTGCGACCAATGGACGCACCGGGCACGACAGTCACTGTATTTCTTTTTGCGTCCGATCAGCGGCGATCGCCCAGGAAGCTCAGCAGGAACTGGAACATGTTGATGAAATCCAGGTAGAGGCTGAGCGCGCCGAGGATCACGGCCTTGCCCGCGAACTGCGTGCCGGCCAGCGCATAGTATTCCTGGCGCAGGCGCTGCGTGTCCCACGCGGTCAGCCCGGCGAAGATCAGCACGCCCAGCACCGAGATCGCCAGTTGCATCGCCGACGACTGGAGGAACATGTTCACCACCATCGCGATGAGCAGGCCGATCACCCCCATCACCATGAACGAACCCATGGCCGAGAGGTTACGCTTGGTCGAATAGCCGTAAAGGCTGAGACCCGCGAAGGCGCCCGCCGTGGCGAAGAACGTCGTCGCGATCGAAGCGCCGGTGTAGACGAGGAAGATCGTCGACATCGACAGCCCCATGGCGACGCAAAAACCCCAGAACAGAAGCTGGAGCGTTGGCGTGCGCATGCGGTTGGCGCCGAAGCTCATGCCGAACACGAAGCCGAGCGGTGCCAGCACGATCAGCCACTTCAGCGGCGTCGCCATCACCTGTTCGGCCATGCCCGAACGCGCGAAGAGCAGCGCGACGATGCCCGAAAGCAGCACGCCCGAAGCCATGTAGTTGTAGATCGAAAGCATGTGGCGGCGCAGGCCGGCGTCATAGGCCACCTGGCCAACCGCCGCGCCGTTCAGGCTCGGGGACGCTCCGAAGCCCGTCCTTGGGGGCTGGGGGTCGTTCCAATTCGCCATGTCACACTCCTTGTACGGGCCGTCAAAGCTGGCCCACCACGGTGAATATCATGCGCCGTGGCCCCGGTTTCAAGCAAAACCGGCATGTTCATCGTAGCAATTTGTGTCAGCAATGTTTTGTAACACCTTTGACAGGCGCGGCGCGGGCCAGCCGGCACTTATCCGCCGCGTGCCTCGCGCGCCATTTCGGCGCTGCGATCGCGCGCCGCGCGCAAGGTGGCTTCGGCCAGCGCGGCCATTGCGCCCCCTGCATCCAGCACGTCCAGCCCGGCCTGCGTGGTTCCGCCCGGGCTGGCGACACGCCGCGCCAGTTCGCCCGGCGAATCCGGCGATGCGGCCGCGAGCAGCGCCGCGCCTTCCACCGTCGCCAGCGCCAGCCGCCCCGCCTGGTCCGCCGGCAGCCCCAGCGCCACCGCGCCCGACGCCAGCGCATCGATGAAGCGATAGACGAAGGCCGGACCCGATCCGGCCAGCGCCGTCACCAGATCGAACAGCGCTTCTTCGGCCAGCCATTCGGGCGTGCCGAGCGGCTGCATCAGCGCGGTCACCGCATCGCGCCGGGCCGCGTCCAGCCCTTGCCCGAACAACGCCACGGGCGAACGCCCGATCGCGGCGGCCAGGTTGGGCATGATCCGCACCAGCCCGCCCGCATCGGGAAACCGCACGGCAAGGCTGGCAAGCTCGACCCCGGCCAGGATCGACAGTACCACCGTCCGCGCGCTCGCCAACCGCGCCACGGCCGGGGCGACATCGCCCAGCAATTGCGGCTTCACGCCCAGCAGGATCGCATCGAACGGCCCTTGCGGCAGTTCGCGCAGCAGCGTCACGCCATCGGGCGCCTGGGCCAGCACCGGATCGACGATGGTGAAGCGTTCGGGCGCCATGCCCGAAGCGAGCCAGCCCTGCAGCATCGCGCCGCCCATGTTGCCGCAGCCGATGATGAGTATCGATTCCACGCGATGTCTCCATTTCTCCACGCGCCGCACGACAAGCGGCGGGGAAGCCCTAGGCCTCGCCCACCGCGTCGACCATGGCGGCGGCCAGCGCTTCGGCCGGGGTCTTGTCCCCCCAGAGAATGAACTGGAACACCGGATAGAAGCGATCGCATTCCTCGATCGCCGTTTCCACCGCGATCTGCGCCTGGCTGGGGCTGAGCAGGCCCTCGTCGCCCAGCATCAGCGCATGGCGATAAAGCACCACGCCG
Source organism: Novosphingobium sp. (assembly GCA_020848655.1). Taxonomy (GTDB): domain Bacteria; phylum Pseudomonadota; class Alphaproteobacteria; order Sphingomonadales; family Sphingomonadaceae; genus Novosphingobium. The sequence goes on along the minus strand of JADLHU010000049.1, from coordinate 9,430 downwards.
CCGTTCGACCAGATATCGAAATGGCCAAGCCAGAGCTGTTCGTTGATCAAGGTCAGCACTTCGAACATCGCGGCGCGCTTTTCATCGGCCATGCGGATCTCGGGCAGGCACAGCAATTGCAGCACATGATCCTCTGGCCGCCAGATGGCCTGGAGCTGGTACGTGGCCCAGCTCCCCTTCACCTCGACCGTGATTTCGTCCTCGCCGACGAATTCATACGTCCAGCCACGCGCTTCGAACAGCGAGGCCAGCATGTCTACGGGGGCCGCATCATCTTCGCGGCTGATATCGTCCTGCACTGTCCTCATGGACCCGGTCTTGTCCCTTTTCAGCTTGGAGGCTGGATGCGCCCGCCCATCCCCCGCCGACAATCCGCCCGGCCATATGGCCTGCGCAAAACTCGACAAGTCTGTTCACAAGATGTGGAAAAGCACGGGATAGCGCAAGTGCCGCGCAAAAATGAAGGCCCCCCGCCGCCACTCACCCAGAACGCGCGCGCCGTTGATTGCATCAAAGGCCGCACTCTAGATTGTTGTTTTTTCGTGATTTCCGAATCGCCAGATGTTTCCTTCCGGCCCGAAATCGCTTTAGCGCGACGACAGCTCGTCCACCACTTGCCCGGCCGGGCTGGTCCAGAGGAACGAGCCATCGACATCGCCGCGCCGCAACTGCGCCAGGAAGGCGTTGGCGGCGGTCGTGCTTTCGAACGGGCCGGTCAGCAGGCGGTTGGTCTGCCCCCAGTCGCTCACGAACGCCTTCTTGCCGCGAAACGCCTCGGGCACCTTGCGGATCAGGCGGCGCCAGTCAAAGCCCAGCGCTCCCTTGTCGCGCCCGGTCGCCACTTGCACCCAGATGCGGCTGGGATGGCTGGGCGGCGGCGGCTTGGCCGGCGCTTCGGCCTTGGGCCGCGCCGGACGGATGCGGCGCAAGTCCACGGCGCCGGCGGCGGGCGTCACGTCGGAAGGCCGCGAAAACTCGCTGAACGCCTCGGCCAGGCTCTGGCGGCTGGGCCGGGGCGGTTCGGGCGGGGCAGCACGCGGCGGGGATGCAACGGCGGGCGCAGACGTGGCAACGGGCACCGGGGCCGACGATGCCGCCGCCAGCGCATTCGCCGCCGGCGTGTCGGCTTGCGCGGTCACCGGCCCGGACATCGAAGTCGGGGCGGACGATGCCGGCATCCGCCCAAGATCGAAGCCGGGCGCGACCGAAGCGGTGGCAGGTGGCGCGTAGGCGGGCGCGGTCGGTGTCCGCAGCGGTGCGGGTGCGGCGGGGGCGGTTTGCTGCGGCGGCGTGAACGCTGCGGCCGGAGGCGATGTTACCGGCGCGGCGGCAATGGGAGCGGTCGGCACCGGCGCAGCGGCGACCTGCCGGGTCGGCATGGGATCCGGCGGTGCCGTGCGAGCGGCAATCGCAGGGGCGGTGCGGGCGATGGCCGTGGGCGCCTGAGCCAGCCGGGGCGGGATCACGCCGGCCTGCGCAGCTCTGGCCTCAGCCGCCTTTCGCTGTTCTACGCCGGCCTGTGCCAGCCTGGCTTGTTCGGCGCGGAGTTGCGCGACGCGGGCTTGCTCTGCACGAGCCTGCGCCTGCGCGGCTTCGCGTGCGGCGCGCGCGGACTGGCGCGTGGTGCGCGGCTTCCCGTCGCGCCCCAGCGGTTCACCCTTGGGCACCAGCCCCGAATCGGCGCTGGCGAGGGCGGGACGGCGCGTGCCGGCCGGCGCGAACTGCGCGACGCGCGGATCGTCGCGCCCGATCTCGGACGGCAGCGGGAACGCGCCGAAATTGGCGGCAGCGGCCTGTTGCGCACGAGTCAGGCGCGGCATGTAGCGCAAGTAGGGGGCAATGCCGTCCGCCAGTGTGCCGGGCAATACCGTCCTGGCGATGCTGACCGCTTCATCGGGCTGGCCAAGAATGGCGAGCGCGAAAGCCCGCGTGCGCCACGCGGCCTTGTCCTGCCGCTGGAGCATCGGGGCAAGCGTGGCGTCCGCGCCCTTGCGATCGCCGGAAATCGCCTGGCTGAGCGCGAGCCGCAGCGAGGCATCGTCATTCGAACCGCTGGCCAGCGCCTGGCGATAATAGCGCTGCGCCGATGCGTTGTCCCCGACGAGGTCATAGGCCAGCCCGCGATCGGCGGCGAGCACGCTGTCGAGCGCGCCGGCGCGCTCCGCCTCGTCGAACAGCGGAATTGCGCCGAACGGATCACCGTTGCGCACCATCGCGCCCGCCAACCCGGCCTTGACGCGCGGATTGCCTGGCGCGACCTGATCGGCGCGGCGATAGAAGCCCGTTGCCGCATCGACATCGCCCATCGCCAGCGCCGCGTTGCCGGCATCGATCAGCGCCTCCACGTCGCGCGGATTGCGCCCCAGCCGCGCCAGCGCGGCGTTGAGCGTAACGCCGCCGCTGCCCGGAATCCGCTGCACCACGGGTTGCGATACCGAACCGCCGGTCTGCGCCGCGACCGGCCCGGCCGCAATCAGAAGGCCCAGCGCCAGCGCGCCGCCCGCGCAGGCCCCGCGCAAGCCCGCGCCACGCCCATCGGCGCAGGCCTTTCTGCGGGTGGCCGAACGGCGGATCGTGGGCTTGACCGGCATATGTTCCATCATCTGTCGTCGCCATGAGGTTTGCGCAAGGACCGACATGCTGCCGATGCCCTGCGCAACCTTAACGCGAGACGAATGGCCCGGCCGGAGCGCCGGACCGAACTACTGGTTGTTCTGGCGTCCCAGGAAACGCGGGATGCTGATGGCCGAACCATCGTCGTCGCCATCGTCCTCGTCTTCGGCAGCCGCCGGCTTCACCCCGCGCGAGAGATTGGCCATGCGTTCGAACAGCGTGTTGCCCGATGCCGCCCCACGCGGAGCGGGGACATCGGCTTCGGGCGCGTTCGACAGCACCGCGCGGCGGCGCGGCACCCGCGGCGAGATCGGCGCGTCCTCTTCCGCCAGGCGGCTGGCATCGAGCAGCAAGTCATCACCGCCGCCATTGCCCGCCGGCTCGTCCTCGACCTGCTCCAGCCCGAGATCGAGCGGTTCGTGCCGGGTCGGCTTCACGCCGGTCAGGCTGGCGTAGGACGTGCCACGAGCATCCTCGGGCGCTTCCGCCGAAAGCGTGCCGAGATCGAGTTCATCTGCCTCGGGCGCGGTTTCGATCGGCTGGAGCGTTTCCGGCGCGCTGGCCACCGGCGCGGGTTCGGGCGTGGCGGCGACCGGGGCAGGAGCCGGGGCTGCCGCGGGGGCCGTTGCCGTGGGACGAACCGGGCCGCGCGAAGCGCCCAGGTTCAGCGGGCGCGACGCGATTTCGGCCTGCTCGGCGCTTTGTTCGATACCGGTGGCGACCACCGAAACGCGGATCTTGCCCTGCAGATCGGGATTGAATGCCGACCCCCAGATTATGTTGGCATTGGGATCGACCAGTTCGCGGATATGGTTGGCCGCTTCATCGACTTCGAGCAGCTTCATGTCGTCGCCGCCGATGATCGAGATGATCACGCCCTTGGCGCCCTGCATCGACACGCCGTCGAGCAGCGGATTGGCGATCGCGCGTTCCGCCGCTTCGAGCGCGCGGTTCTGCCCCTCACCCTCGCCGGTGCCCATCATCGCCTTGCCCATCTCGCCCATGACCGAGCGCACGTCGGCGAAATCGAGGTTGATGAGGCCCGGCATGACCATGAGATCGGTGATCGAACGCACGCCCTGCTGAAGCACTTCGTCGGCCAGTTCGAACGCTTCCTTGAAGGTCGTTTCCGCCTTGGCGACCAGGAACAGGTTCTGGTTGGGGATGACGATCAGCGTATCGACGTGCTTTTGCAGTTCCTCGATGCCCGCTTCGGCCGAGCGCATCCGGCGCGCGCCTTCGAACAGGAACGGCTTGGTGACAACACCCACGGTGAGCACGCCCTTGTCCCGCGCCGCCTTGGCGATGACCGGGGCTGCGCCGGTGCCGGTGCCGCCGCCCATGCCGGCGGCGATGAAGCACATGTGCACCCCATCCAGCGCGCGTTCCAGTTCGGCCAGCGTTTCTTCGGCGGCGGCCCGGCCCACTTCGGGGCGCGAACCCGCGCCAAGCCCGCGCGTGATGTCGGGGCCAAGCTGGATGCGATGTTCGGCGATCGAATTGTTCAACGCCTGCGCATCGGTGTTGGCGACGACGAAATCGACGCCTTCGATTTCGGCGGTGATCATGTTGGCGATCGCATTGCCGCCCGCGCCGCCCACACCGAATACGGTGATGCGGGGACGAAGTTCCTCGATGGCTGGCGGACCGATATTGATGCCCATCTTGCTCTCCTGGCAGGCAAGCGGGGGACGAACCCCTTGATCCTGCAAATTGCACGCTTCGATTCAGCGAATCAAAGCCGGTTTACCTTTTGTCCACAGCCCATTCGCGGCCGGGGACGGCTCAGAAATATTCGCGCACCGCACGATAGACACGATTCACCAGCCCAAGCCCGCTATATCGCGTGGTGGACTGATAAGCGGAGCCGACTGAACGAATGTCGACCGGATCGGCCGCCGCATAGAGCACCAGCCCCGAAAGGGTGGCGAAACCGGGCTTCACGTGCGTTTCCGCCAGCCCCTTCAACTGCGGCGCGCGGCCGATGCGCACCGGCTTGCCCAGCGCTGACTGGGCATAGTCGGCCAGCCCGACGAGCTCTGCGCCGCCGCCCGTCAGCACCACCTGTTGGCCACGTTGCCCATTGAAACCAAGGGTTTTGAGCGCCTTGTTCACATCTTCCATCAACCGCCCGAGCTGGCTGGTGATGACCGAGACCAGTTCTGCGCGGGGGATGCGGTTCTTGTCATCGGCGTGGCGGGCGAGCGGACCGGTGGTTTCCTCGCCCGGCGCGTTGACCGGGATCATCTCGCGATGGTCGGCCGGGCTGGCGATCGCCGAGCCGTTCACGCATTTGAGCCGTTCGGCCTGAAAACGGCGAATGCCGAAGGCCGAGGCGATGGCATCGGTGATGTCGGCCGACCCCATCGGGATCGAGGCGAGGCCGACCAACATGCCGGACAGGTGCACCGAGACATTGGTCACTTCCGCGCCCATCTCGATCAGCGCGACGCCGAGGTCGCGTTCCTCGGGCGAAAGGCAGGCGTGGCCGGCGGCGACGGGCGAGCCGACCACGGCTTCCACTTCCAGATGCGCGTTCTGCACCGCTTCGGTGATGTTGCGCACCGGCGCGCCATCGGCCAGCATGACATGGATATCGACGCCCAGCCGCTCTGCATGGAGGCCACGCGGGTTGGTGACGCCATGCGCGCCGTCCAGCGTGTAATGCGCCGGCTGCGCGTGCAGCACCATGCGCCCGTCGGGCTGGATCACGTCGCGCCCGGCGACCAGCAGGTGATCGATATCGTCCTGTTCGATGCGGCGGCCGCCGATGTCGATTTCCACTTGCGCGACCTGGCTGGCCAGCCCCGCGCCCGAACAGCCGATCCACACGCTCGACACGCTGGTGTTGGCCATCTTCTCGGCCCGTTCGATCGCATCGCGCACGGCATACGTCGCGGCGGCCATGTCGGTCACGTAGCCGCGCTTGATCCCTTGCGAGGCACGGTGGCCCGATCCCAGCACGATCATCTCGCCGGTTTCGGAAATCCCCGCGATCATCGCCGAAATGCGGAAGGAGCCGATGTTGACCGCGCCAAAGACGCGCGAAATGCGGGGAGAGGCCATCAGTGGTCGTCCTCTTGCTTGGTGGCGGTGGTCGCCGGCTTGGCGGCGGCGGTCGTTTCGGCAGGCGCCGCCTTGATGATGACGGCCTTGTCCTGCGGCTGTTCGCTGCGGCCCGGCACGCGCAGGTAGATGCGATCGGGTGCGCGCATGTCGAACGCGGCAACGCGCCCACCCAGCAGGCGATTGGTGCCATCCAGCCGCGCGAAGGCGACCAGCGCCCCGGCCGACGGCTTTTCGCCTTCGGGCAAAGCCAGCACCTGGCCGGTCTTGAACGTCAGGTTCCAGCGGCGATTGCCGACCCATTCGGCCTCCGCCACTTGCGGCTTCAGCGCCGGCGCGGCTTCGAGCAGGCCGGACAGCGCGACGACCTGCCGCGCCGCCCCCGGCCCCGATACGATCAGCCGGCCCTTGGCACGCGCGGCGGTGATCGGCTCAAGCTCGCGGCCCGTCGCGTCGATCAGCACCAGCCGGCCGGGCTTGCGCAGCACCGCATGGGGTGTGCGCTCGACGATGTCGATCACCAGCGTATCGGGCAACTGGCGCGAAACGCGCGCGTCTTCCACCCACGACAGCCCCAGCAGATCCTGACGCAGCGCTTCCACATCGACCAGCGGCATCGCCCGGTCGCGCTGGGTCAGCACGCGTTCGTAGACTTTCAGTTCGTTGAGGTTCTTCACCCCGCGCACGTCAACGCGGCGCACTTCGAAACCGGCGTCACCGGCGATCGCGGCCAGTTGCTGCCCGGCCAGCGCCGGCAGCCCCGCGCTCGCCGCGACGGCCCAGGCCAGCGCCACCGCGCCGCCCAGGAACACGGCCAGGAACACGCGGTGCAACTGCTCCTCGCTGATCGGCAGCCAGGCCATCACGCTGTCGAGCGCCGATCCCGTCTTCGCCTTGGCGGTGCGCACCTTGCGCGCGGTGCCTTGCGCCTGCGCCACCTTGCGCGCGCTGGGGGCCTTGCGCCGGACGGTCTGGCTCATGCCGCCCCCCCTGCCTGACCGGCCCTGGCCTTATCGGCCTTCGCCGCGTCCGCCAGCGCCTCGGCCACGATCGCCTCTACCAGATCGGCATAGTCCATGCCCAGATGCCGCGCCTGTTCGGGCACGAGGCTGAGCGGGGTCATCCCCGGCTGGGTGTTCACTTCCAGCAGAAACAGCCCTTCCACGCCTTGCGTATCGTCCCAGCGGAAGTCCGAGCGGCTGGTGCCCCGGCACCCCAGCAGGCGATGCGCGCGCAGCGCCAGGTCCTTGCAGGCGGCGGTGATCTCGTCCGGGATCTGCGCCGGGCAGATATGGTCGGTCATCCCATCGGTGTACTTGGAATCGAAATCGTAGAAGCCCGACTTGGGCCTGAGTTCGGTGACCAGCAGCGCCCGATCGCCCAGCACCGCCGTGGTCAGTTCCAGCCCGCGGATATAGGGTTCGGCGAGCAGCGAAGCGAAGTGCTGCCACGGCCCCTGCGCCTCGGGGCTGATCGGATTGCCGTAATTGCCCTCGGCGGTGACGATGGCGACACCCACCGAAGAGCCTTCGTTCACGGGTTTCAGCACATAAGGGCGCGGCAGCGGATCGCGTTCGTAAAGCTCTGCCGTGGCGACGATGCGGCCGCCGGGCATGGGGATGCCGTGCGGCACCAGCGCCTGCTTGGTCAATTCCTTGTCGATGGCGACGACCGATGTGGCGAGGCCCGAATGGGTATAGGTCAGCCCCATCAGGTCCATCATGCCCTGGACGGTGCCGTCCTCTCCGGGCGTGCCGTGCAGCGCGTTGAACACCACGTCGGGCTTCGCTTCGGACAGGCGCAGCGCGACGTCTCGATCCATGTCGATGCGCGTGACCCGGTGGCCGCGCGATTCGAGCGCCTTGGCCACGCCTTCACCGCTCATCAGCGAGACCGGGCGCTCGCTCGACCAGCCGCCCATGAGCACGGCGATATGAAGCTGAGCAAGCGCGCCCATCAGATCCTCCCCCGCCGGGACAGAATTTGGAAACGCCGGCTCATGCCTTGCCCACCCGCTGAATTTCCCATTCCAGTTCCACGCCCTGGCTTTCCTTCACGCGCCGCCGAACCTCCTCGCCCAGCGCTTCGATGTCGGTGCTGGTGGCGTTATCGATGTTGATGAGAAAATTGGTGTGCTTCTCGCTCACCTGTGCCCCGCCCAGGGTCAGCCCCCGGCAACCGGCCGCGTCGACCCGTTCCCAGGCCCGATGCCCCGGCGGATTCTTGAAGGTCGAGCCGCCGGTCCTGCTGCGCAGCGGCTGCGAGGCTTCGCGCGAGGCGCTGATGCGGTCCATGTCGGCCTGGATCGCCGCCGGCTCGCCCGGCACCCCGCGAAACCGCGCGGCCACGACGATCGCGCCTTGAGGCAGTTCGGAATGGCGATAGGTATAGCCCAGCGCCGAAACGGGAAGCGTTGCCAGTTCGCCGGAGCGCAGCACCACGTCGCAGGTCGTCAGGATGTCCTTCACCTCGCCGCCATAGGCGCCGCCGTTCATCCGCACGAAGCCGCCCACCGTGCCGGGGATCGAACGCAGGAATTCCAGCCCCGCGATGCCGGCATCACGCGCGGTGGAGGACACGAGGATACCGCTGGCTCCGCCGCCGCAATCAAGCGTGACGCCGTCCAGCGCGGCGACTTTCGCGAAAGCCTTGCCCAGCCGCACGACCACGCCGGGCACGCCGCCATCGCGCACGATCATGTTGGAGCCAAGCCCCAGCGCCATGACCGGCACCTTGGGATCGAGCGCGGCAAGGAACGCCTGAAGATCGGCCGTGTCCTTCGGCTCGAACAGCCATTCGGCCGCCCCGCCGGACTTGAACCAGACCAGCGGCGCGAGCGGGGCCTGGCGCGTCAGCTTGCCCCGGGGCACGGGCAGCGCAAGGCCTTCGGCACGTTCACGCTGTGCGGGGCTGGATGCCGTCATCCGTCCCTCCGCGCCGCGATCGCATCGGCGAGGCCGGCGGCCCACTTGGTGATGTCGCCCGCGCCCAGGCAGACCACCATGTCGCCCGGCTGGATCGTGGCGGCCAGGGCATCGGCCAGCGCATCGGGACCGGCGATGGTCTGCGCGGCGCGGTGGCCGCGCGCCTTCATGCCTTCGACCATGGCGTCGGATGTCACGCCTTCGATCGGCGCCTCGCCCGCCGGATAGACGGGGGCGGCATAGACCACGTCGGCATCGTTGAAGGCGGCTTCGAAGTCTTCCATGTGATCGCGCAGCCGCGTGAAGCGGTGCGGCTGAACCACGGCGATGACTCGCCCCTGCACACCTTCGCGCGCCGCCGCCAGCACCGCGCGGATTTCCACCGGGTGATGGCCGTAATCGTCGATGATCGCCGCGCCGCTGACTTCGCCCACTTTGGTGAAGCGCCGCTTGACCCCGCCGAACTTGCCGAAGCCCGAACGGATGACGTCCTCCGCGCAGCCCATTTCCACCGCGACGGCGACGGCGGCGAGCGCGTTCTGCACGTTGTGGCGGCCGGGCATCGGCAGTTCGATGCCCTCGATCCGGCGGAACGAGCCATCGCGCTGGCGCAGCGCCGCGTCGAAGCGATTGCCGCCGGGGATCGGGGTCACATGTTCGCCGCGCACGTCGGCCTGCGCCGAAAAGCCATAAGTGATGACCCGCCGGTCACGCACCTTGGGGATCACGGCCTGCACTTCGGGATGATCGATGCACAGCACCGCCGCGCCATAGAACGGCACGTTCTCGATGAATTCGACGAAGGCGTCCTTCACCGCATCGAAGCT
>JADLHU010000048.1 GCA_020848655.1 Novosphingobium sp. | reverse complement strand
CTAAGGCTCCAAATGTCCGACGAAGCCCAACCGGGCGGGGAAATCCCCGCGCCGGCCGTTGCCGATTCCGCGCCCGCTGCCGCGCCGGCCCCTGAGCCGCAGGCGACAGAGAAGCCGGAAACGCCGCCGGAAGTCGACAGGCCCGAAACCGAAGCCGAACCCGAGGCGCCGAAGCCGCCGACCGTTCGCGACAACATCAAGTTGAGGGCGCGCGCGCGGGACGCCGAAGCCGAAGCCGCCTACTGGCGCGGCAGGGCCGAGGCGGTTCAGCAGCAGCCCCAGCAGCCAACGGCACCGCAGCCGCAGGCCGCGCCGGTTGATGTCTCGGGCATGATCGGGCCGCCGCCGGACCCCGCGAAGTTCGCGGCCGGCGAGTATGACCCGGCCTACATCAAGGCGGCGGCGATTCACGACATCAAGGCCGATGCGGCACGCGAACACGTCGCGCGCCAGCAGCAGGCCGCAGCGGCACGCGATGCCGCAACCGAACGTGCGTTCGTCGACCGCCTAGCGGCGGCCGAAGCCGACTACCCCGAAATTCGGGAGCATGCGTTGACGATCGGCCGGCACGTTCCGGCCCCCGTTGCCGATGCTTTCGTCGCGTCGATGGCTACCGAAGACGGTGGCGCGGACGTGGTGCGTCATTTTGCGACCAACAAGGCCGAGCTGTCCCGCCTCGCGGGGCTGTCGCCTGTCCAGGTCGCGGTTGAGTTCGGTCGCATCGCGGAGCGCGCAGCGCACGCGCGGGCGACCGCCCCCGCAACAAGCGCGCCCCCGCCGCCGAAAATCGTATCCGGCAGGGCGCCGTCCGCGCCGAATCTCTATGACCCCAACCTCCCGGTTGAGGAATACGCCCGCCTTCGAGGCTTGGCGTAGGGACACGCGCGGCTGATCCGAAAGGACGGCCACCCCAATGGCTAACTCTCTCCTGACGACGCAGATCATCGTCCGCGAGGCGCTGGTCCAGCTGGAAAACAACCTCGTGGCGGCGAAACTCGTAAACCGCCGTTACGAGAAGGACTACAGCAAGGCCAAGAACGGAAATACGATCCGTGTGCGGCGCCCGATCCGCTACAACGTCCGAACCGGCGCCACGATGGTTCCGCAGGACACCGAGGAGGGCAACATCTCGGTGACGGTCGACAAGCAGCGCGGCGTCGACCTTCAGTTCAGCAGCGTCGACATGACGCTGACGATCGAGGAATTCAGCGCTCGCTACCTGAAGGCCGGCATGATGGAGCTGGCGCAGTATATCGACGCCGATATCCTGGCCCTCTACTACAAGGTGCCGAACTGGGTAGGTGCGACGACCGAGACGGTCGATACCTATTCCGACTACACGCGCGGCGCAGAACGTCTGGACCAGCTGGCGGTGCCGGCCGGCGATCGCGTGGGCATCCTACATACAACCGACCATTGGGGCCTGGTGCGCTCGCTGTCTGGCATCTACGTCGAGAAGCGCGCCGAGTCTGCGATCAAGAATGCGGAAATCGGCATGCTGGCCGATACCGCGACCTACAAGTCGCAGAACATCGCGATCCATACGACCGGCACATGGTCGGGTTCACCCGTGTGCAACACCAGCACGCAGCCGACCACCTACGCGGCGGTCAAGGGCACGACCCCGATGCAGCAGACCCTTGCTGTGACGGGCGCCGCGACCGGTGTGACCGGCTATGCCAAGGCCGGCGACGTGATCACCATCGTCGGCGTGAATGACATCAACCCGCGCAACTATGCCAACCTGGGGCGGCTGAAGCAGTTCACCGTCCTGGCCGACGCGGACAGCGATGGCGGCGGCGCCGTGAGCCTGACGATCAGCCCGGCGATCATCACGAGCGGTCCGTACCGCAACTGCGTGATCAGCTCGGCCGGTTCGGGCAAGGCCCTGGTGCCGTTCGGCGCTGCGGCGGCGACCAACCGCGCCAACCTGGTAATGCACAAGGACGCGCTTGGCCTGGTAATGGTTCCGATGGAACTGCCGGCTGGTGCGGTGAATCCCGCGCGCGAGACCTACAAGGACATCAGCGCGCGCCTGATTCCGGTTTACGACGGCGCCAACGACGTCAACCAATGGCGTCTCGACGTCCTGTATGGCGTCGAAGCCTACTACCCGGAAATGGCGACGCGCCTCTGCGGCACGTCTGGCTCGTGAACAAGCGGGGCGGTCCTTCGGGGCCGCCCCTTTTCGCGTTTCTCGGAGATTTTCGAAATGGCATACACTGACGGCGACCTGACGATCCTTTCGCTCGGACCGACCCGCACGGTCTGGCACTACTCGACCAACGACACACTCGACGTTGTGGCCGGGTCTGGCTACTTCAACACCGCCTGGGCGAAGTTCAAGGCATACGACGTCATCATGGTGTCGAGTGATCTGGACGGCACGCCTTTGCCCGGGCGTTTCAGCGTCTCGGCGGTCTCGACCAGCAGCGTGACTCTGACGGGCTGGTCTGCCGCGTCCGCACAGGCGGCGGCGCCGGCAGGCGGCACGGGCGCGACGGCTGGCGCCTATGACACGGCGAACAACCGCAACGCCTGCATCGCCCTCGTCAACGCCATGCGCGATACGTTGATCGCGCACGGGCTGATGAAGGGCGCGGCCTGAGCGACGGCCCGGCTGCTTCGGCGGCCGGGCCTTTTGCCGTGGCGAGGGGTTCAGAGTGGCAACAGCCCGTGACCTGACGGCCCGCGCGCTGCGTCTGTCCGGCTATCTGCCGGGCGGCGCGACCGCTTCGGCCGAAGACGCGCAAGCCGCGCTGGCGGCGCTGAATGGCATGATGCACGGCCTTGAGCTGGAGGGCGTGCGGCTCGGCCATGTTGACCTCACGCTGGACGATGAACCCGCGCTGCCGGCGTCGCACATCGAAGCCCTGACCTGGATGTTGGCCGCCCGGCTGGTAACCGAATTCGGGCTGGATGCGCGCGTCGACGTCGCGACGATGGCGGGCGAGCGCGAGATCGGCCTGCGGGCCGCCTATGCGGCGCCGCTCACGTCGACTGCCGACCCGGCATACGGCGACACGTTGGCCGGATGGAGGCGCACGACATGGTAGCGAGCCGCTTTGAAAACAGCCTGTTTTCGCGCCCCTGGATGGCACAGACGGGGGTGTATCCGGGCCAGCCGGCCGCGACGCCGCAGCAGGCTGCCACGCCGGCATCTGCGCAGCCGAACGCGCCCTTGCAGATCATGGCCGGCAGCCTGCCGGCCGCGCAGCCGGCGTTTCAGCCGCAGGGGCAGGGCGAGGGCTATGGTGGCGGCGGCATGGACCCGAACGCCACGGGCTATGGCGTTTCGCCGTCGTTAGGGGCTTTCGCGACGAGCGTGCTGAGCAATCTCGGCCCGTTCGGCATGGCGGCCACGTTGGCGACCATGATGGCGGACCCGACGCGGGCGACGCCCTACGGAATCGGCGACCTGTTCGGCGGCGGCCAGATGGCGGGCACCGACCCGAGCCTGCCGAGCGATGCCGGGATCGACGCCTACGCGGGCGCGCTGGCGCCTGGCCTTGGCATTAACCAACCGACCGGCCTAGGTCTTTCCGGCAATTGGGGCGCAGGCTTCTCGCCGGAAGTTCAAGCCGCGATTGATTCCATGAACGGTGGCGGAGGCAACGCCGGTGGGGCAACGTCGGGCGGCGATCTTGGCGCCGGGACGGCCAGCGAGACGGGCGCGCTGGGCGGCGTGTATCAGCGCGGCGGCTACACGGGCGCTGGGCAGGACGGCGTGGTGCAGCCTGGCATGCCAGCCGGGACCGTGCATGAGGGTGAGCAGGTTATCAACGCGCGGTCCACGCGCAAATACGGCACGGAGAATCTGGCGCCGCTGAACGAAGGCAAGGTGCCGCGCAACAAGCTGGTCGCGCTGGCGAAGCGTTATCGCTAATGCGCCTGCCCATCGCGATCAACTCGTACCGGCATCGGAGCCTGCCGGTCTCGGCGCAGCGCGTGATCAATTGGTTCGCAGAAGCGCAGCCGGCCGACGCCAAGGCCCGCGTGGTGCTGCTGCCGTCGCCCGGCTTGGTGCTATTCGCCACCCTGCCGCAAGGCCCGGTGCGCGCCATGCACGTCATGGGCGCGACGCTGTATGCGGTGGGCGGCGGCGCGTTGTATCGGGTGACGAGCGCGGGCGCGGTGACGTTCGTTGGCAATATCGACGGCCACGGCGCGGTCTCGATGGCGGACAACGGCACGCAAGTAATCGTGGTTGAGCCTGTCAGCCGCAAGGCATGGGTTGCGACCGAGACGACATTTCAGCAGATCACCAGCCCGGACTTTGATACGCCGGTCTGCGTCGCGGTGGTGGACGGCTACGCGGCCTTCGCCAAGGCGGACTCGAATCAGTTCTTCCTGTCCGAGATTCGCGATGCGTTGACCTATGACGCGCTGGACTTCGCCAGCAAGGAAGCCTCTCCCGACAACCTCGTATCGCTCCAGCGCGTCGGCACGCAACTGTGGCTGCTGGGCGAGAAGACGACCGAGATTTGGAGCGATATCGGCGGCAGCGGCGATTTTGATTTTCCGTTTCGGCGCGTATCGGGCGCGTTTGTCGAACGCGGTTGCGCGGCGGCCTTCAGCGTCGCGACCGGAGCCGACACGGTATTTTGGCTTGGCGATGACAAGTGCGTTTATGTGGCCGAAGGCTTCAAGCCGAAGCGGATCAGCACGCACGCGGTAGAACAGGCCCTCGCAGGCTATAGCCGTGTCGACGACGCGCGGGGGTGGTTCTACGAACAGGAGGGTCACCAGTTCTACGTCCTGTCCTTTCCGGACGCGGGCGAGACCTGGGTTTTCGACCTGACGACCGGCGCGTGGCACGAGCGCGAGAGCGAGGGCTACGACACGTGGCGGTGCATCTGCGGCGTCGCGTTCGCCACCGGCACGATTGCGGGCGACGCGCGGGACGGCCGGCTCTATCGGGTCGACACGGTCCTGTATGACGAGGCCGGCGAGGAAATCCGCCGCAGCGTGACCGGCACGACGCTGCACGCCGAACAGAAGATGCTGCGGTTCGTGCGGTTCGAGGCCGAGATGGAGAGCGGCACCGGCCTGGCCTACGGGCAGGGCGTGGAACCGTATGTGTGGCTGCAATACAGCGACGACGGCGGCCGGACGTGGAGCAACGAACGCTGGGCCACGCTGGGCCGGCAGGGGCGGTATCGCACGCAATTGCGGTGGGGCCGGCTGGGCGCGGCGCGGAACCGCGTGTTTCGGCTCAGCATGAGCGACCCGGTGCGGACGGCCCTGATCGCGGCCGACATCGAGGCTGAGGTCGGGACGTGACCGATAGCCTGCGGAGTTTCAGTTTCGACCCGCCGGCCAAAGGCAAGTTGGTCGACCGCGAAGGCGACATCACGGCCGCGTGGCTGATCTGGTGCAACAACATCGCGACCCGGGTGGCCCGCGTGACGGTCGCGACGGCAGACGTTGATCCGCCCAGCATCGCGAGCGGCGATACCCAGCAGGCCACCGTGACGGTGCCCGGCGTGCGGGCCGGGCAGTTCGTACAGGCCAGTTTTGTGCCGGGCGATACCGGCGTCGGCGTGTCGGCGCAGTGCGTGACCGATGGGCAGGTCGTGGTGACGTTCCGCAACTTCACTGGCGGCGCGATCGACTTGCCGGCCGGCACGATCCGGCTGCGCATAGACGGAGATTAGCAATGGATTTTGGCCTTGCACTCGGCGGCCTTGGCGCGCTCGCGGGTGGCCTGGGATCGTTCTTCGGCGGCAAGCAGCAGGCCGACGCCTATGGCAAGGCCGCGCAGATGGCGCTGGACGCGTCGGCGCCGTGGCGCAATGCCGGTGCGTCTGCACTGCCGATCATCCAGCGCGAGATCGGGCAGGGCTTCCAGGAGTCTCCCGGCTACCAGTATGTGCTGGACCAGGCGTTGCGCGGGGCGAACCGGGGCGCGAACGCGCAAGGCCTGTATGGCAGCGGCGCGCGCGCGAATGCGTTGACCCGCACGGCGGCCGGGCTGGCGTCGCAGGAATACGGCAACTGGTATAACCGGCTGGCCGGTCTGGCCGGGCTGGGCCAGACCGCGACGCAAAGCGCCATGCCGGTGATTTCGCAGGCCACACAGGGGCAGGGCAGTGCCGCCGGTGCCGCGACGGCCGGGCTGGGCAACGCCGTGCAGGGCTTCGGCAACAACCTGCTGACCCTGTACGCGATGGGGAAGCTCTGACATGCCCGAGTGGGTAGGTCTATCGAGTCAGCCGCCAGACTTCGGCAACGCGCTGGCCCGCATCGCGCAGATCAAGGCGCTTGAACGGCAGGGCGCGGCGTCGCAGCAGCAGATTGACGCGCAGAACCGGCTGACCACGCTTGCCGCCAACCCGGACTTCTTCCGCCGCTACATCGCGAACGACCCCAACGCGCTGGCTGAGGCAGCGGGCACCGGCCTGCCGGGCTTCAACATGGCGGTGCCGCGCGCCGACCTGGCCCGGCAGCAGACAGAGTTCAACGCGCTATTTGGCGGCGCGCCCCCCGCCGCCGCCACGCCGCCGCCAAACCAGAACGCAACGCCGGCTTCGATGCCGATTGGCCTGCGCAATAACAACCCGCTGAACATCCGGTTTGCCGGGCAGCCTGGCGCGGAACCGGGCGAGGGCGGCTTTGCGCGCTTCCCGACTATGGAAGCCGGCATTGGG
>JADLHU010000047.1 GCA_020848655.1 Novosphingobium sp. | reverse complement strand
GCCAGGTCAGGAGCGAGGGCACCACCAGGCCGACGCCCTTGCCGCTGCGGGTCGGCGCGTAGCACAGCACATGCTCGGGACCGTCATGGCGTAGATAGGCGCGGCCCAGCTTGCCGATCACCACACCGTCGTCGCCGAGCAGTCCGGCCGCGCGAACCTCGTCCTCGGTCGCCCAGCGCGCCGAGCCGTAGGTTTCCGCGTTCTTCGCCTCTCGCGCGCGCCAGACCGACATGGCGATGGCGACCGCGACCGCCACGAAGCCACCTGACGCGGCGATATAGGCGCCGGCCTGGAAAATGCCGGGCGCATAGGCGTCGAAGCTGAACCACCACCAGAAAAAGGCGTAAGGCGGATAGACCGGCCAGCCGAGCGCCATGAACCAGGGTTCGCCAAGCTCAGGCTGATATGCCAGCGCCGCCGCCGTCCATTGCGTGGCGCTCCAGATCGCGGTGAGCACAATCAGGAAGACGGCGATGATCTGGCCCCAGAGGATTTTGGTAGCGGGCATGGGTTATCTCCTTGTTCAGATGCCGAGGCCGCGCTTGCGGCCCAGCGACCAGCCGATGCCGCCGCCGTCGCGGGCGACGCCTGCGATCTGCCGGCCCAGGTGGCGTTCGAGGTCGTTCGACCAGGGGACGAGCCGGAAGCCCAACCCGTCGTCGATCATGGCGAAGCGGCCCGAGGCGAGCGCGAGGCGCTGGCGGCAAATGCCGGAGACCCTGTCGCCGGGACTGGTGGGCCGGTAGGCGAGCCCCGTCCGGCCCGCGATCTCGGCGCCGGCCGCGTCGAGTTCACGGCGGCGCAGCGTGTCGAGAAGACCCCGCTGGAACACGACGCGATCGCCGTAGCGACGCGCCAGCCCTTCGCGCACGAGATGGTCGGTGCGCTCGTCCATCGCCCGGCGCACCTCCGCCCCGAAGCCGCCGTCCATGACGCCCGCGCCACGCTCGATCAGGCGATGATCGAGCCAGGTCGCGCCGGGCACCTTCATCTGCGCGGCAAGGTCGAGATCGGAGCGCGTGGCGAGGAGCAGCGTCGGCTTCTGCTCGCCCGGCCTGCCGATGGCGCGCAGCTCGACGATGCCGCCGATGTCCGGGCTGTGCTCCAGCGCCTCGATGCCCGGAAGCCGGACATGGTGGGTGCGCCCGTCGATACCGTCGATCACCGCATAGGCCGAGCCATGCAGCTCGTCATGCAGCCCCTTGTCGATCAACCGGCCGACGATGGGTTTTTGCGGCGCCGCGCTGACGATCTCATAGCTGTCGAGCGGACGCTGCAGGCCGCGATCGTTCAGCGCCTTCCCGATCGTGCGGATGATGTCGCCGCGCGTGCCCAGATCGCGCAGCTTCGCCTGCGCGCCCTCGGCCATGACCCATTGGCCGGGCTCGGCTTGGGCGGCGAGCCCCATCGTCTCCAGATGCTGCAATCGGCCGATCATCAAGCGGCGCACGCGAGGATCATCGGGGCCGCGCTGCTCGGGGCGAAGGTCGACGACGCCCAGCTCGTCGGCCGAGCGTGTGATCTCGGCGTCCAGCCTCGTCCAGCGTTCGGCCGTCACCTCGCGATCGAGCGCGCGCTGGATTTCATGTTCAGGCTTCGGGCCGAGTTCGGCATAGGCCAGTTCTTCGGCGCGCGAGCGGAGGTTGTGGCTGATATACTCCCGGTTGATGACGAGGTCGGCCCCCTGGTCATCGACGCCGCGCACCAGCAGATGGACGTGCGGATTGTCGGTGTTCCAGTGATCGACCGCGATCCATTCGAGGCGCGTCCCGAGATCGGCTTCCATCTGGCGAACGAGATCGCGGGTATATTCGCGCAGATCGGCGAGGTCCGCCGCGTCCTCTGGCGAGACGATGATCCTGAAATGATGCCGGTCGTCCTTGCACCGATCGGCGAAGGCGCGGTCGTCGGCGCCATCGCCATTGGCGTCGAACATCCGCGCGGGCGATCCGTCGCGGGTGACGCCCTCGCGCTTGAGATAGGCGATGTGCGCGGACAGCGGCGCTCTCGGCCGCCCGTTCCGGTGGAAACGGGTGACCGGCACGATCTTGACCAACACGCGCCGGCCCGATCCGAACAGTCGGCTGCGCGCGAACGATGTGCGGCCCCGGCCGAAGTTCGATTGCCCGCGCGGGCGCGACCCGCCCCAGCCGCCCGGTCGCCGCCCGCCGCCGCTGCGCGCGGCGACACGCAGCACCTGGGCGACAAACCCTCGCGCCCTGGCGCCGCGGCGGCCCCTGTCGCCGACCTTGCCCGGCCGGATGCGGAAATCGCCATCCTCGCTCACGGCCGGGCCGCTTTCCGCCGAAAATGGCCTGTGGTGCCATTCGGCGCTTTGAGTTTGCTTGCTTTTTTCTTCCGAGCGGCACGCTCGCCGACCGATGTACCCGCGCCAAACCGCTGAAAAACAGCGGCTTTTGGCGAAATCAGGGTGCGGCTTCTATCTTGCCGTCCCTTCCTTCGGCTTTTTCCTGCCCTTCCAGGCACTTTCACCTTCCAACCGGGCAATCTGAAAACGGGGGCGGTCATGGTGCGCCGGCCTACCGCCGGCTTGCGGACGGCGCGCGGCCTGGCCGCGGCGGCGCTGCAACGGGATCTCCCGGCAATGCGAACTTGAGGCGCCAGGTTCGCCACGCTTCGGCGACGGCGCCGGTGCCGGGGAACAGGTCGTCGAGCATGTCGTCGGGACGCGCGGCGACCGTCTCGAAACACCAGTGGCAGACCGCTTCGGGCTTGGCGCCGGTGAGACCGCGGCGCAGTGTGATCGGGCATTCGATCCAGTCGCGCAGCACCAGCCGCTTGCTCACGACCGGCTTGCGCGCAGGCTTTATGATGACGGGTTCCCACGCATAAGCGACCGGCACGTTGCGCTTGAACGCGGCGAAGCCCTTGACCCATGCCATCCACCGCGCGCCGGTTTCGCGCACAAGCGGCGCGAGCACGGCGACCGATTCCGGCGTAGCGGCGGCGTGCAATATCCAGCCGTCATAGTCGCGTTCGAGCCGCTCGATCAGCGCCCGATGGTCGACCTCGCCTGCGTAGTCAGGATGGCCACGATAGAGATGTGCGCAGCCGATATAGGGCGGATCGGCGTAAGCGATCTTCACGGCTGCCTCCGGCCCGACAGCGCGACGAACAGGCTGTTCGCAGGCGGTTGGGCTGCGGCGGGACCGGAGGCCGGACGTTCGTCGGGCGCCGGTTCCGGTGTGGCCGGATCGTCGTTGGCCCGCGCCGCGAACAATGCGGCCCGGCGCCATGCGAACGGATCGGACGAAGGCGCAGCGGCAAGCTGGCTGTCGCCCGCGCTGCTGGTGATTGACGCCAGCTTTGCCAGATAGGCGCGCGTCTCGGTGGGCAGCGGACGGCCGCGCGAAAAATATTCGTCGGTGCGGCCCGGCCCCGCGTTGTAGGCCGCCAGCATCGCCGTCACGTTGCCATAGCGGTCGTGCATCTCACGCAGATAGGCCGCGCCCGCCATGATGTTGTCGCGCACGTTATAGGGATCGCTCCTCAGCCCGTGGCGTGCGCGCAGACTCGCCCAGGTCGCGGGCATGATCTGCATCAGACCCATCGCACCCGCCGACGATACCGCGCGGGAATCCCCGTTGCTCTCGACGCGCATGACGGTCCATATCCACGCTTCCGGGATGCCGAAGCGCCGGGCCGCGTCGGCGACGTGGCCGGCATAAGGGTCGCGCGTAGCCGCCCGTTCGGGCGGAGGGGACTGCGCGGCGGCGACACCGGAAAGCTGCACGACCGCGACCGCCGCCAGGACCGAATTACGGATGAATCGGCGCATCCGTTCAACCTCCGCTGGCCGGTTCGGGCGGACGGTTCCAGACCAGGTAATGAACATCGCCATGTCCGGCGGTGAGCAGCATGGCGTCGATCGGTCGCGGAAAGAGCGGGCCGTCGATGCGCACCGCGATGTGGAATCCGCCCGGT
Organism: Novosphingobium sp.; assembly: GCA_020848655.1. GTDB lineage: Bacteria > Pseudomonadota > Alphaproteobacteria > Sphingomonadales > Sphingomonadaceae > Novosphingobium. The sequence continues at coordinate 20,243 of JADLHU010000047.1, read as the reverse complement.
CCACCGGGGCGATGCCGCGCCTCGCCGACCGGAAATCCCTCGGCGCTGTCGCCGAGATGCACGCGCATGTCGGGGCACTTGCCCTCGTTCTCGCGTGGATCGACTTCGGCGAGATAGAGCGGCGCGTCGAGGCCGAGCGTCTGGATGCGGCCTTTCCAGGCGCCGTTATCACGGCGAAACGTGCCGATGGTGATCTGGTTCATGGGTCTGCCTTTCGTTTGCGGGGGAAGAGAAAGCGTCAGCGCCGCGACTGATCGGCGTGATCATCGCGCGGTCGCAGGCGCGTCCACGACAGCCGGAATGTCCGGCCATCGTCATCGGCACGGAACAGCACCGGGCGGAACGGCGACGAAAAAAGCGGGCTGTCGATCTCCAGCGCGATGTAGTCGCCGGCGCGTTCGCCGACCCGTTTCCACGCGCCGCCGACCTCGGGACCGTCCTCGTCGTCGAGGTGGACGCGGTAGTCGGGCGCGTTCTCGGCGTCTCCAGGATCGATCGCGACCAGCACGATTTGCTCGTCGATGCCGAAATGCCGGGCGCGTCCGGCATAGCCGTTGGCGGTGGATTCAAAGATATTCGTCGGCACGGCCGATCTCCTTTGCTCTGGGTGGTGAAGCTGGTGTGGACGGCGCGCGCAGATGCAGCGGCGTTGCGCGGCCGATGACAGTCGAGGCCGGAAGCGGGCCGAAGTAGCGGCCATCCAGGCTGTCGGGGGCGGAGGGGTTGAGCAGGAATATCTCGCCGGGCTTGAGTGCTCGGCAGCCCTGCCAGACCGGCAGCGGGCGGCCCTGGCCGTCACGCGCGCGGGCGGTGGCGACAGGCCGGGCATCGAGGCTCACCACGTCGCCGGTTCTGCACACACGCTGCCCGGCTTTCGCCGCGACATGCTTGAGGAGCGGCACGCCTTCGGGCAGATAGCCGCGCGCCGACAGCCAGCGGGAAAGGTGCTTGGGCGGCGCGACGGCGACCAGCGCGCCGAGCGGCGGATCGCGGTCGGAATGAATGCGGTAGAGCCCGATCGGCGCGCTGGCGCTGGCGTTCCAGATGAAGCGCGGGAACGGATCGCTGATCGCGACGGCGACAAACGCCGCGGCGAAGGCGGAGGCGGCAATGGCCGTCGCCATGACATAGCGGCGGCGCGTCATCCCTCGATCTCCTTGCGGCGGAGCCAGGCGCGATGGCGCTCCATCGTGTAGGGCCGAGGCTGGTGCCCCGCGGCGATGCGGTTATGGACGTGCCGCCAGTGATCGGCCGCCGCGTCGCAGGGATCGACGCCGACCGCTTCCACCGCGTCGATCGCGGCGAGCACCTGGCTAACCTTCGGCCAGCTCTCGATGTGCAGAAGGATGTCACCGCCCGGACGGACGAAAGGAAGCGTGGTGTAAGGCTCGCCCGGCGAGACCGCGCGCACCACGTCGATGCGCGAGGTGATTGTGCCATAGTCGTTCGCGGTCCAGCGGACGAAGGCGAAGATCGCGCCGGGCCGGAAGCCGACGACGCGCGTGCGGCGCGTGAGGATGCGGTCCTGGGCGATACGACCGAAGCGTATCCAGTGCTCCAGCTTCTTCTCGATCCAGGTCAGTTCGACTTCGGTCAGCCGCGATTGCGATGCCAACGCCGATGGCAATGTCGGTGTGCGTGCCGCCTGCGCCTGCTCCGCCGCCTGCCGGCGCAGCGCGGCTTCAAACCCGCTGAAGTCGATCTGCTGTGGACGCGTGGGATCGCTCATCGTTCGTCTCCGGTCATGTCAGGGGATGCGCGCCCGAGCACGAGGTCGAGCGCGGCTTCGGTGCGCAGGATCGCGCGGGCGATGGCTTCGGGGATTTGCGGGAGAACGGCGTCGCCGAACGCCTCGACGATCAGGCTGGCCGCAGCCGTCCCGCGTGGACCGCCGAGCGCAATGCGCGTGTCAGCCACCCAGGCGGAAAGCCCATCATCCAGCCATAGGTGATAGGCAAGGCCGCCGTTCCAGTCAGCCCATGGTTCCGCAGCATCGCCGCCAGCGCGCGGGCGCCCGCCCATTTGTCTGGCGCGCGATCCGTCATGGCGCCGTCCATCACCGCGTCCATCGTCGGCGATTTCCTGCGGTCGTAGGCCGGACTCCAGCCGTCCATCCGGCTGTCCCGCTTCGTCGGCGTCGGGAGGATTTCCGCCGCATGGCGCAGCAGGTTCGGCGTGTCGATTTGCGCCTTCGCGCCGTTCGCCCGGCGTCCCGTCTCGATCTCCTGCGCGCTCAACCTGCGCCCGCCGTTCGGCTTCACTGGCGTCGGCATCATCCCCGCATGGCGGCTCGCATGGCCCTGCAACTGGCTGAGCACGTCGCCCCGGCCGCCCTTGTCCGCATCCGATTTCCGGGGCGTCGCCAGGATCATCCGCAGCGGATATGTCGATCCCGCGCCGCCCCCGGCTCCGTCCGTCATCCCGTCCGTCGCCATCGGGGTCGGCAGCCTGTTCAATGCCGCCGGGTGCATCATTGTCGGCAGGTTCATGCCCGTCCGCTTCGCGCCCTGGACCTTGCACATCTCCGGGCCATGCGCCGCGTCGCTGGTGCGCGGCGTAGGCAAGTTGTTCGGGATCGTAGCCGATAAGCCATGACCGCTTGCGGACATGGTTGGCGCCGACATTTTCAGCAGCCACCACGCACGGTTCGCAGGCGTAGCCGAGCGTTTCCAGGAGAAGGAGCAGCCGGTCAGCGCCGCGAGTTCGCAGATTAGCGCTGTTCTCAAAAGCGAACCAGCGAGGGCGGCACTCTCCGACAAGCCGGACGGCTTCGAGATAGAGACCCGACCGCTCGCCTTCGATTCCCCTGCCTTTGGTGTTGGCGCTGGAGATATCCTGGCACGGCGGCGAGCCGACGATAATGTCAGGCAGGAATCCGAGGTCGGAAACAAGTCGAGCTGCCGTGAGGCCGCGCACGTCCTCGTAAAGTCTGACATGGGGATTGTTCTCCGCGTAGAGGATGCGGCGCCACTCGACGATTTCGCAGGCGGCGACGGTGATGAAGCCGGCGCGGTGCAGGCCGAGCGACCAGCCGCCTGCCGCCGCGCTGAACAGGTCGAGCGCGCGCATCATTCGCACAGCCCGTATTCGCTGTCGCAGAGCAGACCGTGCTCGTCCGCCTCGCGCTGCTCCTGCGCGATGAACAGGTCGTAGTTGCGGCCGCCCCGGCTGGTGCGCGACCACGCGATCGCCCTGTCGATGGTCGCCCGGCCATGATCGGCCGGATCGCCGGGAAAGGTCGGCGCGGGCAGCAGGGATGCCGGCGTTCCGGCAACGGCGCTGCGGCGGGAAACGAGGCTGACCAGCCGCTCCCACTCCCGCACCCGGTCCACTTCGGCGGGGAAGCGCATGGCCCAGGCGCGCAGCTCGCGCTTCCTGACCATGATGCAGGTCGAGCAGCCGACGCGGCTCATCCCCATCGTATAGAGGGGATTGTGGCGCAGGCCGTGGCGCTCGGAGATCGCGAAGGCGTCGGCCGCCGACCAGCGGAAGATGGGCCTGTAGAGCACCTGCCGGGCGCCGCTCGGATGCCGCACGGACTGGATCGGCGGTTTCTTCGCCCGCGCGTGGCTCTCGTCGGCCCGCTCGCCGATCCAGTCGATGACCGGCAGCCCCGCGTCGAGCAGCGGGCGCTTGCGGTGCATCATAGGGATCAGCTTGGTCTCGTCGGTGCAGAAGCGCGTCTTGGTGCCGGGAAACCGGCCGTGCAGCATCGCCATGTCGAGGAACGGGATGCCGGTGGGATGGAGCAGCGCGATCACGCGCTCGATCAGAGGCTCGGGGACAGGCGACGAGACCAGGACGGGGCAATCGCACCCGGCTATCCACATGGCCCTGGTGATCGTGCCCGCCTGCCATGCGGCGCGGCGCTGGTTACACGCGCCTCTGTGGCGTGTCCGCCGCTTCTCCTTCGACCATTCCTCGCGCAACATGGCGCGTTTGCGGGCGAACGCCGCCTGATCGGTGAGGCCGGGCACATCATTCGCCGATACGATCTCGATGCGCAGGCCGAGGCGCTGCCACAGCCAGTCGTCGAGATAGGCGATGTGATCGAGCGTGATCGGGTTTTCGTGGCCGTTGTCGGCGGAGAGGAAGCGCGGCGCGCGATTGCCGAACGCGGCGAGCCCCTTGCGCTCGATCCGCTCGACCATCAGGCAGAGAACGGCCTGGCTGTCCTTGCCGCCCGAGATGCTGCCGAAGTGCTGGGCAGCGATCATGGCCGGCGTTCCGGCCCGCGCCGCGCAGCACAGCGCCGGGATTGATCCCCGCCCGCAAAAGGCGTAGCAGTATAGCGTAGCGGTAACGGCAGATTTACTGCCGTATACTTCGCATCATTGTGCGAATTATCCACAAAGCGAAATCGCGTTAGAAAGAATACGAAGTATTCTTTACTGTTAGCATAGTTAGAAGGGGCCCGATTCCGCAAGCGATTCCAGATGCTTGCGTGGGGGTCCGGTTTTTTATAGGCCGAGTCAGCGGTTTTTAATCGGCCGAGTCCGGCGGTTTTCAATAGGCCGAGTCTCATGACCGGTTATCCACAGCCAGCCCCATGCGCCGCGCCGCCTTCTCGAACGGATCGGCGGGCACCGGCGCGAAGGTCAGCCGCTCGCGCCCGAACGCACGCTCGATCGCCAACGCGTAGCCCGGCAGGGACTGGCGCCGGACGATGCCGCGCAGCTCGAACGCGAATTGCTTAAGCGGCGAGAGCGCGCCGGATTTGAGATGAAGGTGAGGAAGGTCGAAGCTCCAGCCGCCTGCCTGCTGGCCGCCATGCTTGCGCACGATCCGGTAGAGCCAGCGTTCGAGCCCGCCCGTCAGGTCGAAATAGGCCCGGTCGATGGTGAGCACGAACGTGCGATCGACCACGCCGGCATAGAACCAGTCGGGCAGGATCAGTTCGATGCCGAGCGGCCGGCCCTCACCGTCGAGCCGCTCCTGCCATTCGTTGATCCAGGAGAAACGATGACGGCGGCGCTGATGGTGCTGGCGGATCGAGGTGGCGACCGTGGTGGATTGCAGCCGGTCGAGCGCGGCCTTCAGTCGGTCGTAATGGTCCTTGCCGGTGCCCCGCCCGGTGAAGGTGAGGATTTCGTGCGGGGTCGTCGCCATCAGCCGCGAGGTCGGCAGGCCAGCGTCGCGCGCGGCGATGATCTGGCTCGCCGCCCATATCAGCACGTCGGCGTCCCAGATGGTCGCCATGCCGTGCTCGGGAACGGCTTCGACCGAAATCCAGGTCGCGCCCATACGGAAGTCGATCGGCGTCACCCGTCTGCGCTTGGCGAGGCTGAAGAACGGCCAGGCCATGAGGTCCTGGGCGTCGCGCGGCGCGATGTCGTAGCCGAGCGACGGGAACAGGGCGAGTTGCGCGCGTTCGGCGGAACGGGAAGCGTCGCGCGGTTTCATCGACGGCTCTGCGTGATCGCGGCATCCCGCCGCGGCATGAGGTCGTCCTGACCGGGGTCGGATGTGGAATATTTGGTGCCGAGGTCGGCCCAGGCGCGCAGATCGTCCACCGAATAGACCACCCGCCCGCCGATCCGCCGATAGGCCGGGCCGCTCCCGAAATAGCGATGCTTCTCAAGCGTGCGCCCGGAGAGGCCGAGGAATCGCGCCGCCTCGGGAGTCCGCAGATAGCGCGGCGGAAGCGTGACGGGCGGTCTGGACAAGGGGCGTCTCCTGCGAAGCGGGGTGGCAGGAGGCGATCATGGCGAAGTGCTGACGGCAGGGTGGGGAACGAAGATTTGTAACCGCGCCGATGTGCCCACCCCCCCCCCGGGCTACGAACACGCGGCCGGAACGATCAGCGGATGCGCAGCAGCTTCCGATAGTCGCCCTTCATCATGGCGGTGGCGTCGCGCACGAGGCGATAGGCGAAGGATCGGGCGTCCGAGTTCTTGAAGTCGGATGCCGAGAGATGCGCGGCTTCTTCCCTGCCGAGCGCGATCGCGATTTCGCGATACGTTGCCCCGCCGAGCCGCAGATCGAGCGCGCGAAGCATCAGTTCAAGCCTGGCCGCCCGAATTTCGGTGAGCGGCCATCCGCGCGGCGACGGGCCAGTCCGCTTGCCTGAAAGGAGCCGATGGAAGCGCAACAGGCTCGCGATGCGGGTGACGAAATCCTTGTCGAGCGGGATGATCGCGGCGAGCGGCCGGCCGGGTGTCGGATCGCGCAGCCATAGCCGATGCTCGCCGGCCGCGTCAGCGACGACGACATGGCGGCCGTCGATTCCGGCCCGGTCGGCGAGCAGCGCGCCGAGCGCCAGCGGGTCGACGGCTTTTGCGCCGGTATATCCTTCCGGCGCGGCGTCGAGGATCACGGTGACGGCGGTCAGTTCCGGCCGCCAGATCACCGTGCCCGACAGCTCATCAGGCATATAGGCGAAAGGATAACCCCCATCGGCGGGCGAGCGCCGTTCGCTCGTTCGCCGGGGCGTCGCGGTTCAGACGCGCCTGGTCGGTGCGATACTGGCGGTTGCGTTGCAGGAACGCGGCGGCGAACTCGGGGCGCCCCGGCATGCCCGGTGCATGACCGGAACGCCGCGAGCGCCGGCCTGGCGACGTCGACATAAGCATCCTCCCCAGCCGCTTGTTGCGGACTCTGGATCGGCGAGGATCGGGGGGCACACCTCGTCGCGACAGGGCGAAGGCCGCGCCGGGCCATGCCGGCGGCGCACCGGAATCAAGGACCGGGAAAATCCATTCCGGTCTGAATGTTAACCTATTCCGTCGCGCGCGGGCCGAGCAGATATGCGTAGCCGATCTCGGTCATCCAGCGCGCGCGGGCGAGATGGCTTGCGTGCATCGCGCGGGCGCGTTCGGGCTCAGCGGCGGGGTCGATGCCGAAAATGAGCGCCGCAGCCTCACGCCAGGGCGTACCCCCGTCGTCTGCATCGAGCAACCCGATATAGTCGGCCAGATGATCTTCGTCATAGGCTGTGAGCTGCGGCGCATCGGGCGCGCGATCCTCGAAATGCTTGCCGGTCATGACGCCCCGTTCCTCCAGCCCCGTTAACCTATCCAGACCGAAACGGAGATGATTCTATACGCGCGGCGGGCATGGTTCCGCGCGTCCTCCGCAATGGCCGGCTCCTGGGCGAGAGGCGGTTTGTTTGCGGTGCGCCCCCGCAAACATCTCTCCTGACCCTGATCGGGGAGTGGTAAACCGCGTTTAGTCGGCCCCATGACCTTTAGCTCGGGGAGCCTGTTGCATACGTCACAGGCTCCCCGACCATGTGGTCAAGGATGGCGGCGCCGTCACGGCCGGCGCCAAACCGCTAAACGTGGGGCTACCAACCCCAGGCCGCCGCGTAGCGACCCGCGTCCTTCCTAAAGCGAAGCAATGATTTTTTCTACCGTCATCCCGCGAGCCGGGCCGTGCCCGGCGAGCGCGCGCAATCCGGCCGCGCGGACCTTGGGGACGCGCGGCCGCCGCCGATCCGGGCAGGAACGGCGGAGGGGTCATTCAGGCGCAAGTGGCTATGGCTTGAACCTGCGCCATCCCTTCTGGCTGCCTGTGCGCCTGTAGCTCATCCGGCGGCAGCGGGCATGGGTGTTCCAGGTGAACATCAGCGGCTCAAACCCGTGCCACCAGTCCGCGTCAATGTCGCCGCACCGGCCTTCAAAACAAAGGAAGCCAGCCGCATTGTATAGCCGGAACTCCATGGGCAGATCATGACCTTGTGAAACTTCGGCACGGGCGGGGATTCCCTCGCCATTTTCGCCAAGTCCCAGACAGCCGCCCATATAGTCGAGAGTGATAATCCAGCGCATGATATGATTCCTTGTGGGGGTGCGCCCGTCGCGGGGACGGGCGCGGATGATGGAAAAGGTGCGGCCTATGCGGCCGCCCGATGAAGCCGCGATGCGAGCCGCTTGCTGGCGGTGTGATAATGGCCGTTATCCAGCTCGATGCCGGTCCAGTCGCGCCCCAGCTGCTGTGCCGCCGCCAGGGTCGAGCCGCTGCCACTGAACGGGTCCAGCACAAGTTCGCCGGGCTGCGTGAAAGCCTCGATCAAGGGCGCCAGTGCCTCAACCGGCTTTTGCGTGGGATGCAGGCGGTTCCCGCTGTAGGGAAAATCCAGCACATCGGGGATAGGTCGCGCGGGGTGCGTCGGATTGCCCTTTGCAAGCAAATATGCCTGCTCATGTTCGTAACGGAGAAAACGAGCCGACGACGCATAACGCTTGCGGAACACAAGATGGCCGACAACGCGGAAGCCTGCTGCCTTCCATGCGTCCATGAACAAATCCACCTTGTTCCAGCCGTAGAAGGAAACCGCAAAGCCGCCATCCTTCAAAACGCGGTGCATCTCGCGGAAGGCCGGACGGAGCCACCGGCCGTTATCGTCGTTCGCAACCTTGCGGCCCTGGCGGTCCCGGTAGCGGGTCACATAGGGCGGATCGGTCAGGATGAAATCCACCGTGCCGGTATCGAAAGCTTGCATCACATCAATGCAATCGCCGTTGAAGATCACATTGCGGGGAGCTTGTGCCTTGCTGGTCATGTCTCAAATCCTTTGGGTCTGAAGTTCAGCGAAGCGGAACGCCGCGCCTGAACTTCTGCCCGTCGGCGAGACCGGGGTAGCAACGGGACAAGGGCGACCGGGGCGGAGGGGAATCACCCGATCTGCACAAGCGAAGCGCGGAAGATTGGGGATACCGCCCCGGACGGTTCCACTTCCCTTGACCGGCGCGAGGACAGCGTCCTTAGCACCGATCGCGCGGCCGAATGGCCGCGCTGGACAACACACCGGCTATGCCGGCACCGAATTGCGTTCAGGAAAAAGGCGTCAGGCTGCCAGACGTGCGGTCGTTATGCCAAGCGGCCGCGTCAACAAGATCCGCAGCGACTTCACCGCGCAACGGAGCGAAACGGTGAGCCCGCTGCCGCCCGATGGAAGGCCGGTCCCATCGAACAGATCGATCAGGCGATGCTCGTCTTCGGAAAGTGTTGGGCCGTTGCCGGTGGTAATGCGCCTGCCGGACACGTCTTCGGCCAGCGTCATGATGCTGTCGAACACCGGCGCCAGCATCCCATGACCATAGCGGGAGAGCATCGCGAACAGGCTGGGCTGGACCGGCTTCCGGTTGTCCCGCGCGTCCCGCCAGCAACGCGCTGCCTCGATCAGCATCGCGGGCATAATGCTCGCATCATGCGATGGCGGCGAGAACTGGCGGGTCATGGTCGGTCCTTTCGTGCTGCCCCTCACCTCTTTTTGAGAATTGCTCGCAACAATAGTCGTATGCGATGACAATCACAAGATAGAGCCGCAAAATTCGACGCTGTCCGCGACCGTCCTGACGACAACGAAAGGCGCGCCCCGCCAGAGATGGCGGGGCGCGAGTGGCGGTCAGCGAGACCAGAGCAGGACATATTCGCCGGGGCGCTCGTTGCTCTCGACCAGGCTCGCGTAGAGCGGCACCGGGAAGCAGGGATCGTCGATCTTGACCGAGAGATAGTCGCGCTCGTTGCGGCTGGTCCTGATCCAGGCGGCGCCGACCTCGACGTCGATGTGATCCGCGTTGGCGAAGGTGAGCCGATAGTCGGGCGCCTTGGGGGCGTCCTTCTCTACGGGCGTGAACACCGCGCGGGTGTTGAGTGTGAGGGTGACGACCTTGCCTTCGATGACGCCGTCCTTGTTCCTCGTGAAAGTGCCGATGGTGCTCATGATGATTCTCCGTTCGCTTGTCCGGGCCGCGCCCATCGCAGCCTCGTGGCGATCGGTGGATCGGGGACGTTCGGCGGCGCACCGCTGCTCGGGGTTCCCGTCGCGCCTGCGCGTCGGGGTGGGCTTGCGGCCCCGGGACGGCCGAGGGCGGCTTTTTTGCTTCGCGCTGCAAAGCCGAAGGCGGCGGAAAAAAGCCGTCCGGCGCCGTTGCGCCGGCAGGTGGAACCGATCAGATCAGGCCACGGGTGAGGCCGTATGGGCCGGACAGGCAGGCAGGACGGGAGAAATTCGTGCGCCCGGCATTCCGGGGGAAAAGAGAAGCATCCCGCGCATGGCGGGGGGTCATCTCCTTCATACCGCGCCTGAGTTCAGCGGCGAGCGAACAACTCTCGAGACAGGCGCTCGGCTTCCCGGCGTCCTTCCGGGGTCATCTCGATCGAGCGGGCCTTGCCGACCGGATCGGAAATCAGCCCGCGCGCGTGCAGCCGTTCCATCGCGGTCCACTCGAATCCCTTCCATGCCGCGCCGGTGGCGCTGAGATTGAGCCACAAGAGGGCCAGCACCGCCTCGTCGACCCTGTCGGTGTCGATGTCCGTTCGCGAGTCCATAGACGGGATGATAGCGAACCGGGTAACGCAGGGCATCCGCGAACCCGCCGTGAGCACTTATCTGCCGCCGTCGCTACTACGCTACGGTTCGCCGTTTCCGCTCTGCGCCGCCGTGCGCCGAATCCCGCCACCGTGGCTACGCTTCGGCGCGTGTGGGCACGACGGGGGATTCTGTTGGATTCCAGCGGGGCGTGCGGCAGCTAGAGTGCATGGGACTCTCTCGCAAACGTCGCCGACGCGCACCCCGCGGCTGGTCGGAAGGGCTGGAAGACCTGCACGATTACATGCAGCCGCAGCCGACGCGCGCATCGTCTCGCAGGAGCGCTACCAGCGCGCCGATCGTCGTTACCGACGACTGGCCTGAGCAGGTTCCCATCGGGGATGCCGAGCTGCGCGTCATCGAAGGCGCTTTTCGCGAGGAACTGGACGCCTTGTTCGGGTCGCTCCCCTGAAACGGCCATAGGGAAAGGAGTTGAAATGTTTGTCCAAATGACGCACATTGTAGCAGAAATGGATAGGTCAGGAGTCAACCCCATGCCGCGAAAGCAAGCTGTAGCGGAATCAGCCAGAGCGAATCGCGTCGAGCGGCTCGGCTTCCGCATCGACGAAGAAACCAAGGATTTGATCGAGCGAGCCGCTCATCTCTCGCGGCGCAAGGTCAGCGATTTTTGCGTGACCGCGCTGGCGGACACGGCGCGGCGGACGATCGCCGAGCATGAGACGCTCGTGCTGTCGGATCGTGACCGCGAGGCGTTCTTCGATGCGCTCATCAATCCGCCCGAGCCGAGCGAGCGGCTCATCCGCGCTTTCCGGGAGCACAGGCGCCGGGTTGCGTCCTGATCATGACGGCACATGGGGATTTGCGGGTGGAGCCGTTGGGGCCGCACCATGACCGGGAAGGATTTTCCTGCGGCATCGACAGCCTCGACAGGTATCTGCGCAGGCAGGCGGGTCAGGACATCCGCCGCCGGTCGGCCGGTGTGTTTGTTCTTGCCGCGCATGCAAATCCCGGCGTCATTCTCGGCTACTATACGCTCAGCCAGGCGAACATCGCGCAAGGCGACATTCCGGCATCGGCGCGCAAGCATATCCCGCGCTACCCGCTCGTCGGCGCGACGCTCATCGGCCAGCTCGCGGTGTCCCAAGCGCGGCAGGGCGAACGCCTCGGTGCGGTGCTGATCGCCGATGCCGTCGAGCGCGCCTGGCTGACGGCGGCGACGGCTGGATCGTCGATGCTCATCGTGGACGCCATCAATGATCGCGCAGCCGCGTTCTACGAAGGCAATGGCTTCGTGCGACTGGCAGATTCCCCACGTCTCATACTGCCGATGCACATCATTCAGAGATTGGTCGAACGATGAAGAACGCTGCTCTCGCACCTTCGGAAACCCCCAATGCGCAACCGGCACAGCGGGCCGCGCTCTATCTGCGCGTTTCCACCCCGCGTCAGGCCGACCATGATCTGTCGATTCCCGATCAGCGCCGGCAGCTTGAGGGCTATTGCCTCTCGAACGGCTGGGAGGTCGCGGCCGAGTTCGTCGAGCCAGGTGTTACAGGGACCGATGATCGCCGCCCGGCTTTCCAGGAGATGATGGACGCGGCGATGGAAAAGCCCCCCGCGTTCGACGTGGTGGTTGTCCATAGCTTCTCGCGCTTCTTCCGTGACCAGTTCCAGTTCGAGTTCTACCTCCGCAAGCTGGCGAAGAACGGCGTGCGCGTGGTCTCGATCACACAGGTTCTCGGCGATGATCCGGCAAGCGAGATGATGCGCAAGATCATGACGCTGTTCGACGAATATCAGTCGAAGGAGACGGCAAAGCACACCCTGCGCGCCATGAACGAGAATGCGCGGCAAGGCTTCTGGAACGGCGCTCGGCCGCCGATCGGCTATCGCGTGGTCGAGGCCGAGCAGCGGGGCACGAAGATCAAGAAGAAGCTGGAGGTCGACCCGATCCATGCCGAGACGGTGCGCCGGATTTTCCGGCTGGCGCTGGAAGGCCCCGATGGGCGCGGGCCGGTTGGGGTGATGGCGATCGCGTGCTGGCTCAACGAGAACAATATCCGCACGCGCTATGGCGGGCGTTGGGGCAAGGGCATGGTGCATCAGGTGCTCACGCGGACCACCTATATCGGCCAACACCGGTTCAACACCTATGATGCCAAGAAAGGACGCCGAAAGCCCGAGACGGAGCATGCCATCATGGAAGTGCCGCCGATCGTAACGGTGGCGGAGTTCGAGGCCGTGCAGCGATCGTTGAAGTCGCGCAGCCCGAAGATGATGCCGCCGCGCGCCGTGGGCGGATCGACGCTATTGACCGGCATCTGCTTTTGCGCGTGCTGCGGCGCGGCGATGACGCTACGCACCGGCACCAGCCGGAGCGGTCAGGAATACCGCTATTACACCTGCGCGACCAAGGCCACGAAGGGGAAAACGGGATGCCCCGGCGTGTCGCTCCCGATGGACCAGTTGAACAAGGCGGTGATCGAGCATCTGGAGACACGGCTGCTCGATCCCGCGCGGCTCGAAGTGCTGATGGACCAGCTTATCGCGCGCCGGGAAGAATGGGTAACCGAGCGCCGCCAGCATGTCGCCGAGATGGAGCGGCGGGCGACGGAGGCCGAAACCAAGCTCTCCCGGCTCTACGAGGCGATCGAAAATGGACTGGTCGATATGGGCGATCCATCGCTCAAGGGACGCATCACGGAGCTGACCACCATCCGCGATCAGGCCAGAGGGAATGCCGAGCGGGCGGTCGCGCACATCGAGCGGATCAGCCCGGAGATCACGGTCGAGAGCCTTCATGCGTTCGCGTTGGCCGCGAAGAAGAAACTCCGCCACGACGACGGCACTTATGCGCGGAACCATGTTCGTGCGGTCGCACAGCGGGTCGAGGTCCATAGTAAGACGGACGTGCGAATCCTCGGCACGCGCACCGAGTTGCTGCGGACCCTCACCGCCGTCTCTGGCGTAGAGGCGGCGGTGCTAGGGACTCGCGGTTTTGGACCGAAATGGTGCCCAGAAGAGGACTCGAACCTCCACGCCCTTGCGAGCGCCAGCACCTGAAGCTGGTGCGTCTACCAATTCCGCCATCTGGGCACGGGGCGCTGTGCCAGAGAGCACCGCGCCGGGTAGGAGGGCGCCACTACGGGGGCGGCGCTGGGTTGTCAACGGCTCTTGGCGCAAGGCCCTGCGATTATTTTCGTTTCATCCGCCGGCGGTGGCCCGCCCCTTGCGCAGCAGGCGCAGCCGCCATGCGCGTGGCCTGTGCCGCAACGCCGCATAGCTGTTGCGCGCGGCACTTCGGGCGTGCAATGGGGCGGGAGGTTACACGTTCAGCCAACGGGAATTTGAAGGCATGGCTCAGGCTCGGGACGACAGGGAATTGCAAGGCAAGGTCATCGCGCTGCTGGGCGGCAGCGGCTTCCTGGGAGGCCATGTGGCGCAGGAGCTGCTTTCGCGGGGCGCCCGGCTGCGGATCGTCAGCCGGCATCCCGAACGCGCCTTTGCGCTGAAGCCGCTGGCGGGGCTGGGCCAGGTCCAGTTCCTGCGCGCCGACATCACACGTCCGCAAAGCTTGGCCGCTGCGTTCGCCGGCGTCGATTCGGTGGTGAACCTGGTAGGCGCCTTTGCGGGCGACCTTGATGCGCTGCAGGGCAAGGGCCTGGGCGCGGTGGCCGCCGCTGCACGCGCGGCCGGGGCCAGCGCCTTCGTGCATGTTTCCGCCAATGGCGCCGATGCCGCATCGCCGGCCGATTATGCCCGCACCAAGGCCGAAGGTGAAGCGGCCGTGCACGCCGCCTTTCCCGGCGCTACGATCCTGCGCCCGTCGGTGGTGTTCGGGCCGGACGACAAGTTCGTGAACATGTTCGCTAGCCTGATCGCCATGCTGCCGGTGCTGCCGGTGTTCGGCCCGCAGGCAAAGCTGCAACCGGTGTTCATCGACGACGTGGCCGAGGCCATCGGCCAGGCCCTGTCCGATCCGCAGGCGCATGGCGGCAAGACTTACGAGATCGCCGGCCCGGAAGTGATCACCATGCTGGAACTGAACCAGCGGATCGCCGCAGCGACAGGCCGCCGCCGCCTGTTCATCGAATTGCCCGACGCGGTTTCGGCGCTGATCGCCGCGCTGCCCGGATCGCCGATCTCACGCGATCAGTGGGCGCTGCTGCAGGCCGGCAACGTCGCTTCGGGCGCGCTGCCGGGGCTGCGTGACCTTGGCATCACGCCGCGCCCGCTGGGCCTGTTCCTCGATCGCTGGGCGGTGCGCTTTCGCAAGCACGGCCGCTTCGGGGTTGCCGCCAAGGCGGGGTGACAGACAGAGGGCCGCCCCTGCCCGCGCCTGCCCCCTGTCAGGCGTTCACATCGGCATAGTGGCTCGGCGGCTGGATCACTTCCATGCGCTCGGCCAGCAGCGGCCGGAAGCTGGGCCGGCTCTTGAACACCGAATACCAGCCGCGTGACTGCTCGTGCGAGGACCAATCGATCCCGCCCAGGTAATCGGCCACCGAAATCTGCGCGGCTGCGGCCAGATCCGCCAGGCTCATCGTCGATCCCGCCAGCCAGGGGCGATTGTCGATCAGGTAATCGATGTAATAGAGGTGTTCGTGGGCCAGCTTCATCGCCTGGCGCAGCACCTTGGAATCAGGCGACTGGCGCATCACCAGCCGCTTCTTCATCCGCTCGTGCAGCAGCGGTGCGGTCACGTCATCGAAGAAATTTTCGTCGAACAGCGCGACGAGCCGGCGGATTTCGGCTCGATTGATCGCGGTGCCGTTGATCATCGGGTTGCGATCGCTGGTTTCCTCGAAATACTCGCAGATCGCCCGGCTGTCGGACAAAGTGATGTCGCGTTCGGGATCGCGCAGCACGGGCGTGCGCCCTGCCGCGTTCATCGCGAAAAATTCATCGCGCCCTTCCCAAGGGTTTTCACGCCAAAGTTCATAACCGATGCTCTTCTCGCTCAACAGCAGGCGAACCTTGCGGCTGAACGGACAGAGCGGAAACTGGAATAGCTGCCACATGCCCGAATCATTGCCCCAGCCACGGCGCGGCGTCCACCCGCCGGGCTTTGCCGCGCGTGCGAATTGGGGTGGATAAGTCCGCAGCCGGGCTTGCGCCGGCGGGTGCGCACCCCGGCAGGGCCAATCGTCCGACGCTTTGGCGCGCACGAATCGAAGCGCGCCGGGCTTTCCGGCCGCAGCCGCGCAAACGCCCGGCATTATGCGATTGACCACCCCCCGCTCACCGATACAACCCGCAGCCACCAACGACTCTACCAAGGAGAGATGCCAAGTGTTCACCCACGTCGTCGTCGGCAGCAACGACCTGCCAAAAGCCCGCAAGTTCTATGATGCCACGTTCGCCGCGCTGGGCGGCACGCCCGGCACCGATGCCGGGTTTCGCATCATCTACTCGCACGCCGGCGCAAACTTCCTCGTGACGACGCCGATCAACGGCGAGCCCGCGACGGCGGCGAACGGCGGCACGATCGGTCTGGCGACAACCGGGCCGGAACAGGTCGATGCCTGGCACGAGGCCGGCCTGGCCAATGGCGGCACCACGTGTGAAGATCCGCCGGGTGTGCGCGATCTGGGCTTCATGAAGATGCGCCTCGCCTATCTGCGCGATCCCGATGGCAACAAGCTGTGCGCGATGTGGCCGATCACGGAATAACGGCGGCCAAGCCCGTCGCGGCGGTTCGCGTCCTGCGGGACGGGAGCCGCCACGGCGTGGCACGCGAATGGGTGCCCGAAGCGCCCGTCGCGCTGGAATTCAACGGCTTGTCCTATGCCGTGATGATGGCGACCCCCACCGATCTGGAGGATTTCGCCACAGGCTTCGCACTGGCCGAACGGCTGGCGGCCAGCGCCGCCGAAGTGGCGGACATGGCCATTGCCGAAGTCGAGCACGGCTGGATCGTGCGCGCGCAACTGACCGGGCTGGACGCGGCGCGGCTGGGCGAGCGAGTGCGCACGCGCGTGGCCGAATCAAGCTGCGGCCTGTGCGGCATCGAGAATCTGGAAGCACTCGCTGCCCCCCTGCCCCGTGTCGCCGCGCATGCCCCGATCGATGCGGCGGCGATCTTCGCGGCGCGCGCCGGGCTGACCGGGCGACAGGTGCTGGGCGAGGCGACCGGAGCCGCCCATGCCGCTGCCTGGGCGGACGCGGCGGGCATGATCGGCTGGCTGCGCGAGGACGTGGGCCGGCACAACGCGGTGGACAAGCTGGTCGGCGCCATGGCGCGCGCAGAAGCGCCGCGCGCGCCGGGCTTCATCCTATCCACGGCGCGGTGCAGCTATGAAATCGTCGAAAAGGCGGTGCGCGCCGGCGCTACGACACTGGTCACGATCTCGTTGCCCACCAGCCTTGCCGTGGCCCGCGCGCGGGACGCCGGGCTGAGCCTGTGGGCGCTGGCGCGCGATGACAGCGTGCTGCTGGTGCACGATGCGGGCACGGCAATTTAGCGCGACAGCAGGAACACCGCGTGTTCGGCGCGGAAGTTGGCGGCGGCGGCGCCGATCGAATGATCGCCGGTCAGGAACCATGCCTGCTCCACCCGGATGCCGCGTTCGGCCACCAGCGCGCGAAAATCGAGCACGGTCATGTGGTGGATGTTGGGCGTTTCGTACCATGCGATCGGCAGCAGCCGCGTCACCGGCATCCGCCCGCCCCACAACAGCGACAGGCGCACGCGCCAGTGCGCGAAGTTGGGAAAGCTGACGAAGGCGCGCCGGCCGATGCGCAGCAGTTCCTCCAGCACCAGGTCCGGGCGGCGCGTGGTTTGCAACGTCTGGCTGAGGATCGCGTAATCGAACGCGCCATCAGGATAGAACGCCAGGTCGCGATCGGCATCGCCCTGGATCACCGACAGGCCCTTGCCGACACATTCGGCGACATTGCCTGGATCGAGTTCCATGCCATGCGCGTTGCAGCCGCGTTCGTCGCGCAGTGCGGCCAGCAGCACGCCATCGCCGCAGCCGACATCGAGCACGCGCGAGGCCGGCGCGACATGTTCGGCAATGACCGCAAGATCGGGGCGCAACGTCTTCACCGGCTTAGGAATCCTGCCGAAACCTTGTCCAGATTCGGCACTTCGAGCAGGAAGCTGTCATGCCCGAACGGCGCCGACAGTTCCACGAAGCTGACCGGCACGCCCGCCGCGTTCAGCGCGTGGACCAACCGCCGCGATTGTTCGGTGGGATAAAGCCAGTCGGTATCGAAGCTGACCACACAGAACCGCGCGGTCACCCCGGCAAAGGCATCGGCCAGCCGCCCGCCATGTTCCTCGGCCAGGTCGAAATAGCTCATCGCGCGGGTGATGAAGAGGTACGAATTGGCATCGAAGCGATTGGTGAAGGCCAGCCCCTGATGGCGCAGATAGCTTTCCACCTGGAAATCGGCATCGAAGCCGAAGCTCTTGGTAGCGCGGTCCTGCAAACGGCGGCCGAATTTCTCGGTCAGGCTCGCTTCCGAAAGATACGTGATATGCGCCGCCATCCGCGCCACCGCCAGGCCCGCGTCGGGCGCTGTGCCGGTGCCGTAGTAATCGCCGCCCTGCCAGTGCGGATCGGCCATGATCGCCTGCCGGCCCACTTCCTGGAAGGCGATGTTCTGCGCGCCCATCTGCGCGGTGCAGGCGATCACCAGCACGCGCTCTGCCAGCGCGGGCCAGTTCACCGCCAGGCTGAGCGCCTGCATGCCGCCCATAGACCCGCCGACAGCGGCATAGAGCCGGTCGATGCCCAGTTCGGCCAGCAGCGCCACTTGCGCGCGCACCATGTCGCGAATGGTGATGACCGGAAAGCGCATGCCATAGGGCCGCCCGTCAGGCGAAGGCGAGGCCGGGCCGGTGGACCCCATGCAACTGCCCATCACATTGGCGCAGATCACGAAGAAGCGGTTGGTATCGACCGGGCGGCCGGGGCCGACCATACGTTCCCACCAGCCAGGCTTGCCAGTGATCGGGTGCGTGCTGGCGACATATTGATCGCCGGTAAGCGCGTGGAACACCAGCACCGCGTTGGAACGGTCCGCCGCCAGTTCGCCATACGTTTCATATGCGATCGTGACGGGCGCGATGCTCTGCCCGCTGTCGAGCGGCAGCGGCGCGGGCAGGACGATGCTGCGACCGGAGGAGGCAAGCGCGGTGGCCATGACGCTTCGCGACTTGGGGGACGCCGGTTGCTCTGTCAATCGCGCCACACCATCACGCCGGTTTCAAAGCGCGGCCGGCTCGGCTAAGGGCAGCGTCATCATGGCCAATGCACCTGTCCCCAAGCCCTGGATCAGCGCGATCCACGCCTATGTCCCCGGCAAGTCCACCGGCAAGGACGGGCGCCCGCTGATCAAGCTGTCCGCCAACGAGAACCCGCTGGGCACCAGCCCGGCGGCACTGGCGGCGCGATCCGGGGCGCTGCACCCGGCGCGCTATCCCGATCCCGACAGCAAGGCGCTCCGCGCCGCGCTGGGCGAACTGCACGGCATCGATCCGGCACGGATCGTCTGCGGCACCGGCTCGGACGAACTGCTGCACCTGGCGGCGCAAGGCTACGCCGGCGTCGGCGACGAGGTGATCTACGTCCGCTATGGCTTTTCGGTCTACGACATCGCCGCGCGGCGCTGCGGCGCGACGCCGGTTATCGCGCCCGACCGCGATTACGGCAGCGATGTCGATGCGCTCGTGGCGCTGGTGAACGAAAGGACGCGCGTGGTCTTCGTCGCCAATCCCAACAATCCCACCGGCAGCTTCCTGCCCCGGGGAGAGATCGCCCGCCTTCACGCCGCGCTGCCGGCCGACGTGCTGCTGGTGATCGACCAGGCCTATGGCGAATACGTGCTGCCCGAGGACGAGGACGGCGCCATGGACCTGGCCGCCGCGCACGATAACGTGCTGGTCACGCGCACTTTTTCCAAGATCTATGGCCTGGCCGGCGAACGCATCGGCTGGGGCACCGGCGCCGCACCGATCATCGATACGCTGAATCGCATTCGCGGGCCGTTCAACGTATCGAGCAACGGGCAGGCGATGGCGCTGGCAGCGGTGGCCGATCAGGACTTCGTGGACCATTCGCGCCGCCACAATACCACCGAGCGCGCGCGCTTCGTCGGCGCGATCGCGGCGATGGGCAACCACGGGCTGCGCCCCCTGCCCAGCCAGGCCAATTTCGTGCTCATCCTGTTCGAAGGCCGGCTGACCGCCGAAGTGGCCTTCGAAGGGCTGGCCACGCGCGGCTATATCACGCGCTGGCTGCCCAACCAGGGCCTGCCGCACGGGTTGCGCATCACCATCGGCACGGCCGAGCAGATGGACGCCATCGCGGCCGCCTTGCGCGAAATGGCGGAGCAGGCGCGATGAGCCAGGGCTTCCAGCGCATCGCCATTATCGGCCTTGGCCTGCTGGGCGGCTCCATCGGCCTGGCCGTGCAGCAGTACCTGCCCGGCGCCGCCACCACCGGCTTCGACCAGGACCCCGCCACCCGCGCCCGCGCGGCCGAGCGCGGGCTGGTTGGCCGGGTCTGCGACAGCGCCGCCGATGCCGTGCGCGAAGCCGATCTGGTGATCTTCTGCGTGCCGCCCGGCGCGATGGGGCCTGCCGCCGCCGAGATCGCCGACGTGCTGCCCGCCGATGCGCTGGTCAGCGATGTCGGATCGTCCAAGCAGGCGATCGCCAAGGCGCTGGGCGAAGCGCTGCCCAACCATGCGGTGATCCCCGCGCATCCCGTTGCCGGGACCGAGAATTCCGGCCCGGACGCGGGCTTTGCCGCGTTGTTCCAGAACCGCTGGTGCATCATCACCCCGCCCGAGAACGCCAACCTGCTGCTGCTGACCCGGCTGGTCGCGTTCTGGGAAGCGCTGGGCGCCAATGTCGAAATCATGGACGCGCAGCACCACGATCTGGTGCTGGCGGTGACCAGCCACCTGCCGCACCTGATCGCCTATACCATCGTCGGCACCGCGTCCGATCTGG